>JAHBZF010000170.1 GCA_019635575.1 Pseudolabrys sp.
GGCGTGGTCTTCACCATGAAGGCGCTGATCGTCGTCATCATGGGCGGCGTCGGCAATCTGCTCGGCGCGCTATTGGCGGGGCTTCTGCTCGGTCTGATCGAGACGTTCGTGGCGCGCCTTGTCGATCCGGGTCTGACACTGGCGGCGAACTTCGCGCTGTTCCTCGCGGTGCTGCTGATCCGCCCGCAGGGCCTGCTCGGCAGGCGCGCGTCATGACCGCGTTGAGATACAACTGGTCGACGCTGCTGATCGCCGGCACGCTGGCCCTGCTCGCGCTCGTCCCGTTCTCGGGCGATGGCTATCACCTGTCGCTGGGCATCGGCATTCTCAACTATCTCGTTTTGGCGACGGCGTGGGCGCTGTTTTCCGGCACCACCGGCTACATCTCGCTGGCGACATCGGCATTCTTCGGCATCGGTGCCTATGCCGCGGCGGCGCTCGGCGAAGTTCTGCCGTGGCCGGTCGTGCTGCTGGTCGCGGCACTGGTCGGCGCGGCGGTGGCCTTCATCGTCGGGCTGTCGACATTGCGGCTGTCCGGCATTTATTTCGTGATCTTCAGCTTCGGCCTCGCCGAGCTGATCCGGCAACTGGTGACGTGGTACGAGGTGAACGTGGCCGGCTCCGTTGGCCGCTATGTGTTCCTCGACATCTCGCACACCGCGATCTTCTGGCAATTGTTCGCGCTGGCCGTCGCCGTCTTTGTCATCGGCTTTCTGATCTATCGCTCGCGCCTCGGGCTGGCGCTGCGGGTGATCGGCGAGGACGAGGTTGTCGCGCAGCACTGCGGCATCGACACCGCGCGCGCCAAGCTGATGCTGTTCGTGCTTTCGGCGGTGTTCATGACGCTGACCGGCGCAATCATGGCGCCGCGCTGGACCTATATCGATCCGGCGATCGCCTTCAATCCGCTGATCTCGTTCCAGGTCGTGATCATGGCGCTGCTCGGCGGCGCGGGGTTGCTTTACGGCCCGCTGCTCGGCGTTGTGCCGCTGGTGCTGCTGTTCGATCTGATCGGCGCGCACTTCCCGAACTATTTCAGCATTCTGCTCGGGCTGATCTTCATCGTCATCGTTTACGGCATCCCGAAGGGGATCGCCGGCCTGCTGCCGCTCGAACAACAGCCGGCGGCTGTACTGGCGGCAAAAGCCGATCCCGGTGTGCTCGATATCGGCCATGCGAATGCGCCCAAAGCTGACAGTCACCCGCTGCTGGCGGTCTCCGGCCTGTCGCGCGCCTTCGGTGGCCTGCGCGCGGTCGATGATCTGAGTTTCGCCGTCGATCGCGGCGCGATCGTCGGTCTGATCGGCCCCAACGGGTCGGGCAAGACCTCGGCGCTGAACCTGATCTCCGGCCTGCTGAAACCAGACCGTGGCGACGTGCGGTTCGACGGCGTGCCGATCTTCGGCTTGCGCGCCGACCGCATCGTCAAAAGCGGCATCGCCCGCACCTTCCAGCTTGTGCGCGTGATCGACGATCTGAGCTGCGCGCAGAATATCCTCGCGGCGATTGCCTGGCGGGCGCAGCCGCAATGGGGTGCGGCGGCGTGGCGTGAGGCACTGACGTGGCTCGACCGCGTCGGCCTGAAAGAGCAGGCCGATCTGCCGGCGGCGAAGCTGACCTATATCGACCGCAAGCGGCTCGAACTGGCGCGCGCACTGGCGTTGCAACCGCAATTGCTGCTGCTCGACGAGTGGTTGGCGGGCCTCAATCCCACGGAATTGCAAAGCGGCATCGCGCTGATCGCCTCGCTGCGCCGTGACGGCGTCACCATCGTCATGGTCGAGCATGTGATGGATGCGATCCGCTCGCTGTGCGATCGCTGCGTGGTGATGAATGCCGGCCGCAAGATCGCCGACGGGACCACGACCGAAGCCCTGGCATCGCCCGAGGTGATCCGCGCTTATCTCGGAGAGGACGATGCTTGAGATCCGTCATCTCTCCGTGTCCTACGGCCAGCATCGGGCGCTGGCCGACGTCGTGCTGACCGCCAATCGCGGCGAGATCGTCGTCATTCTCGGCGCCAACGGCGCCGGCAAATCGACATTGCTCAAGGCCGTCGCCGGACTGGTAGCCGCGGCGCCCGACGCATCGATCCGCATCCGGGATCGCGAGCTTGCCGGCGAGGAGCCGCATCGCATCGTCGAGGCCGGCATCGCGCTGGTGCCGGAAGGGCGCGGCATCTTCGGCGATCTCACGGTGCGGGAAAATCTACAGCTTGGCGCCTATGCGGCGCGCGCGCGTCATGATGAGGCGCGCAACCATGCGCGCGTGCTCGCGCTGTTTCCGCGTCTCGCCGAGCGGATGAGCCAGACCGCCCGCACCATGAGCGGCGGTGAGCAGCAAATGCTGGCGATCGGCCGCGCGCTGATGTCGTCACCGGAATTTCTGCTGCTCGATGAGCCTTCGCTCGGCTTGTCGCCACTGGTGTGCCGCGAACTGTTCGCGGCGCTGAAAGAGATCGGCGCATCCGGCATCGGCGTGCTGCTGGTCGAACAGAACGCCAAGCAGAGTCTTGCCATCGCCCAGCGCGGCTACGTCATCGAAACCGGCCGTATCACGCTCGCCGGCAAATCCGAGATGCTGCGCGCCGACCCGGCCGTGCGGCGGGCCTATCTCGGGGCTGCCGCAGCCGCATCGTCCACCGACACGCCTTCCACCGATTGAACAAGGAGCCACCATGCTCGACACCTCCATGCTGATCAACAACCGCGATGTTGGCGCCACCGGCGGCAAGACCTTCGAGCGGCTCAATCCGATTTCGGGCAAGGCCGCGAGCCGCGCCGCCGCCGCGACCGTCGACGATGCGATCGCCGCCGCCGATGCCGCCGCCGCCGCGTTCCCGGCGTGGTCGGAGATGGGACCGGGCGAACGCCGGGCGCTGCTGTTCAAAGCGGCCGACCTGATGGAATCCCGCGCCGCCGAATTCATCGCGGCAATGACCGCGGAAATCGGCGCCGCCGCCGGCTGGGCGCATTTCAACATGCACCTCGCGGCCGGGATGCTGCGCGAGGCTGGCGCGATGACCACGCAAATTTCCGGCGAGGTCATCCCGTCCGACGTGCCGGGACTGATGGCGATGGGCTATCGCCAGCCGGTCGGCGTCGTGCTCGGCATCGCGCCGTGGAATGCGCCGATCATCCTCGGCGTGCGCGCCATCGCGATGCCGCTTGCCTGCGGCAACACCGTGATCCTCAAGGCATCGGAGATCTGTCCGGTTACGCATCGTCTGATCGGCGACGTGCTGCGCGACGCCGGCTTTCCGCCGGGCGTGGTCAATGTGGTGACCAATGCGCCACAGGACGCGGCGGCGGTGGTCGAGGCACTGATCGGCCATGCAGCGGTGCGGCGCGTGAACTTCACCGGCTCGACCCGCGTCGGCCGGATCGTCGCCGCCGCCGGCGCGCGGCATCTCAAGCCCGTGCTGCTCGAGCTTGGCGGCAAGGCGCCCTGCGTCGTGCTCGATGACGCCGATATCGACGCGGCGGTGCAAGGTGCGGCCTTCGGCGCCTTCGCCAATCAGGGCCAGATCTGCATGTCGACGGAACGCGTGGTCGTGATGGATGCGGTCGCGGACGCATTCGCCAAGAAGATCGCGACCAAGGCAGCGTCACTGCCGGCCGGCGATCCGAGCAAGGGCAATGTAGTGCTGGGCTCGCTGGTCACGCGCGAGGCAGCGGAGCGCATCGGCGCGCTGGTGCAGGATGCCATCGCCAAGGGCGCGGTGCTGCTCGCCGGCGGCGATGCCGACGGCACCATCATGAAGGCGACGGTGCTCGACCGCGTGACGCCGGCGATGCGGATTTATGCCGAGGAATCGTTCGGGCCGATCGTCACCATCGTGCGCGTCAGCAGCGTCGATGAGGCCGTGCGCGTCGCCAACGATACCGAGTACGGATTGTCGTCCGCCGTGTTCGGCAAGGACATCGCGCGGGCGATGACGGTGGCCAAGCGGATCGAGGCCGGCATCTGCCACATCAACGGCCCGACCGTGCATGACGAGCCGCAGATGCCGTTCGGCGGCGTCAAGGCGAGCGGTTACGGCCGGTTCGGCGGCAAGGCGGCGGTGGCCGAGTTCACCGAGCTGCGCTGGATCACCATCGCGACGACGCCGCGACATTATCCGTTCTGATTGCGATGTCTGACGATGAGCGTACCCGCGTGGTGTTACACCGCGCGGGAGTCGTTCATTGAACCCGTGCTTTCTGAAACCGCCGGGCGTCGAGCGAGCGCGAATATCGACAAAAGCCCCCGCGGACCGTCGATGGTTAACGGCGCCTTAACCCCACCGCCCCTATCCTCCGGCCACGTGTTTTTGCCGCTGGGGGCGGCCGTTTCGTGATGCCCGATCAACAAGATGCGCAAACCCAGGATCTCGCACGTCAACCTCAACTGCCGCGACAACGACAAAACCTTCGCGCTGTTGTCGGCGCTCGGCTTCAAGCTGTCCGACCAGACCCGGCAATTCCGCTTCATCCGCTGCAGCAGCGACCACCACAGCCTGGTGCTCGGCTTCAACGACAACGCCAATCTCAATCACATCGCGTTCGAAATGCCCGATCTCGACTCGGTGATGCGCGGCATCGGCCGCATGCGCGATCATGGCCACAGCGTCGAATGGGGCCCGGGACGGCACGGGCCAGGCAATAACGTGTTCGCCTATTTCTGCGGCCCGGAGGAGATGCCGCTCGAATATACCGGCGAGATGCAGCAGGTCGACGATAGCTACCACATCCGCAAGCCCGAGGACTGGCGATGGCCGCCCGGGCGGCTCGATCACTGGGGCATTACCCCCGGACCGAGCGCACGGGTGAAGGCGGCGCAGGCGCTCTACCAGTTCTCCGATGACGGCTACCGGCTGGAGAGTTAGTTCGCCGGGATATTCGCCGCCTTGATCATGTCGCCCCACTTCTTGCGCTCGTCGACGATCAGCCTGGCGAACTCCTCGGGTGTGTTGCTGACGAGCTTGATCCCCGACTGGGTGACGAAACGCTGCATCGACGGCTGACGCAGCGCCTTCACCACCTCCGCCTGCAACCGCGCGACGATCTGCGGCGAGGTGCCCGCCGGCGCCATCAGGCCGAACCACGACGATGCCTGCCAGTCCGGCAGCCCGGCCTCGATCGAGGTCGGCACATCGGGCAGCACCGAAAGCCGCTCCTTGCCTGCGACGGCGAGCGGCATCAGCGCGCCGGACTTGATATGCGCGATCACGATCGGCGGATTATCCACCACGCCGTCGATATGGCCGGCGAGAAGATCGTTCACCGCCGGCGCCGCGCCCTTGTACGGCACATGCGTCACCTTGACGCCGGCGACGTGCACCAGCAACGCCTGACCGAGATGCCCGGTGGTGCCCACACCGGCCGAGCCGAATGTCAGCTTGCCGGGGTCGACCTTCGCCTTGGCGACGAAA
>JAHBZF010000171.1 GCA_019635575.1 Pseudolabrys sp.
GCTGCAGCGCGCGGTCGACGAGGCCTATGCCGCCAATCTGATCGGCAAGAACAACGTCAACGGCTGGCCGTTCGACCTCTACGTCCACCACGGCGCCGGGGCCTATATCTGCGGCGAGGAGACTGCGCTGATCGAGAGCCTGGAAGGCAAGAAGGGCATGCCGCGGCTGAAACCGCCGTTCCCCGCCAACATGGGCCTCTACGGCTGCCCGACGACCGTGAACAACGTCGAGTCGATCGCCGTCGCCCCGACCATCCTGCGGCGTGGCGCGGCCTGGTTTTCGGGTTTTGGCGCCAAGAACAACGCGGGCACGAAGCTGTTCTGCGTCTCAGGCCACGTCAACAAGCGCTGCAATGTCGAAGAGGCCATGTCGATCCCGTTCCGCGAACTGATCGACAAGCATTGCGGCGGCGTGCGTGGCGGCTGGGACAATCTGCTCGCGGTCATTCCCGGCGGCTCCTCGGTGCGCTGCGTGCCGGCCGAGCAAATCATCGACTGCCCGATGGATTTCGACTCGCTGTCGAAGCTGCGCTCCGGCCTCGGCACGGCGGCGGTCATCGTCATGGACAAGTCGACCGACATCGTCCGCGCCATCGCGCGCCTGTCCTATTTCTACAAGCACGAGAGCTGCGGCCAGTGCACGCCATGCCGCGAAGGCACGGGCTGGATGTGGCGCGTCATGAACCGCATGGCCGAGGGCAGGGCGCACAAAAAAGAAATCGACATGCTTCTCGAGGTGACGAAGCAGGTCGAGGGCCACACGATCTGCGCGCTCGGCGACGCCGCGGCCTGGCCGATCCAGGGCCTGATCCGGCATTTTCGGCCTGAAATCGAACGGCGCATCGACGAATACGCGGCGCGCGCGGACAACCATCGCGCACCGGAGCGGATGCCGGCCGAGGCGGCGGAGTAGAGCATGACCAAGGTCATCATCGACGGCCAGGAACTCGACGTCCCGCCGGAGTACACGTTGCTTCAGGCGTGCGAAGCCGCCGGCGCGGAAATCCCGCGCTTCTGCTTCCACGAACGGCTGTCGATCGCCGGCAACTGCCGCATGTGTCTGATCGAGGTGAAGGGCGGACCGCCGAAGCCGGTGGCCTCCTGCGCGCAGAACGTGCGCGACCTGCGGCCCGGACCGAACGGCGAACCGCCGGAAATGTTCACGCGCTCGCCGATGGTGAAGAAGGCGCGCGAAGGCGTGATGGAATTCCTGCTGATCAACCATCCGCTGGACTGCCCGATCTGCGATCAGGGCGGCGAATGCGACCTGCAGGACCAGGCGATGGCCTACGGCGCCGACTCCAGCCGCTACACGGAGAACAAGCGCGCGGTCGAGGACAAGTATATCGGCCCGCTGGTGAAGACGATCATGACGCGCTGCATCCAGTGCACGCGCTGCATCCGTTTTTCCACCGAAGTCGCGGGCGTGTCCGAACTCGGCGCCATCGGCCGGGGCGAGGACATGGAGATCACCACCTATCTCGAACAGGCGATGACCTCCGAACTGCAAGGCAACGTCGTCGACCTGTGCCCGGTCGGCGCGCTGACCAGCAAGCCTTACGCGTTCTCCGCGCGTCCGTGGGAACTGACCAAGACGGAATCCATCGACGTGATGGATGCGGTCGGCTCGGCGATCCGCATCGACACGCGCGGGCGCGAAGTGATGCGCGTTCTGCCGCGCGAGAACGACGCGGTGAACGAAGAGTGGGTCTCCGACAAGACCCGTCACATCGTCGACGGCCTGCGCACGCAGCGGCTCGATCAGCCTTATGTGCGTGACAACGGCCGCCTGCGTCCGGCGTCGTGGCATGAAGCCTTCGCGCGCATCGCCGACAAGGTGCGCGGCGCCAAGGCGTCGCGGATCGGCGCCGTCGCCGGCGATCTCGCCGCCGTCGAGGAAATGTATGCGCTCAAGGATCTGATGCGCCGGCTCGGCAGCGCCAACACCGATGCGCGCCAGGACGGCAGCAAGCTCGATCCCGCCTGGGGCCGTGCGTCCTATCTGTTCAACGCCAGCATCGCCGGCATCGAGCAGGCCGATGCGCTGGTGATCGTCGGCTCCAATCCGCGCCACGAAGCGAGTGTTCTCAATGCCCGCATCCGCAAGCGCTGGCGCGCCGGCAATTTCCCGGTCGCCGTGATCGGCGAGAAATACGACCTGACCTATCCTTACGAGTATCTCGGCGCGGGCGCCGAGACGCTGGCGGGGCTGGCGGCATCGTCGTTCGGCGAGACTCTCAAGAAGGCGCAGCGGCCGATGCTGCTGATCGGCGCCGGCGCGTTCGCGCGCGAGGACGGCGCGGCGCTCGCCGCGCTTGCCGCCAAGGCCGCGCAGGAGATCGGCGCGGTCAAGGACGGCTGGAACGGCTATTGCGTGTTGCAGGGCGCGGCGTCGCGCGTGGGCGCGCTCGACATCGGCTTCGTGCCGGGCGAGGGCGGGTTGGCCGCGCCGCAGATGGCGGCGGCCGGCGGGCTCGACGTGGCGGTGCTGCTCGGCGCCGACGAGATCGAGGTCGCGCCGGGAGCGTTCGTCGTCTACATCGGCACCCATGGTGACCGTGGCGCGCATCGCGCCGACGTGATCCTGCCGGGCGCGGCCTATCCGGAAAAGAGCGGCCTGTTCGTCAACACCGAGGGCCGCGTGCAACTCGCCGCGCGCGCCGGCTTCCCGCCGGGCGATGCCCGCGAGGACTGGGCGATCCTGCGCGCGCTGTCGGACGTGCTCGGCCACAAGCTGCCTTACGACACGCTCGCGGGCGTGCGGCAGGCGCTGTTCCGCGACCATCCGCACCTGATGCGCATCGACGCCATCGAGCCCGGCAAGCCGGCCGATCTCGCGACGCTCGCGGGCAAGGCTGCGAAAAGTTCGGACAAGACGGCGCTGCGGAGCTGGGTGTCCGACTTCTATTTCACCAATCCGATCGCGCGGGCCTCGGCCACGATGGCCGAATGCGCGGCGCTCGCGGGCAAGGCTGCCCGCACCGCGGCGGAGTGAGGGCCATGGCGGACATCTTCACCACTTACATCTGGCCGGTGCTGATCATCCTCGCGCAGTCGGTGCTGCTGCTGGTGATCCTGCTGGTCGCCATCGCCTACATCCTGCTGGCCGATCGCAAGATCTGGGCGGCGGTGCAAATTCGGCGCGGCCCCAACGTGGTCGGGCCGTGGGGTCTGTTCCAGTCCTTCGCCGACCTTCTCAAGTTCATGCTCAAGGAGCCGGTCATTCCGGCAGGCGCCAACAAGGGCATCTTCCTGCTGGCGCCGCTGGTCTCGACCACGCTGGCGCTCGCCGCCTGGGCGGTGATGCCGGTATCGGCGGGATGGGTGATCGCCAACATCAATGTCGGCATCCTCTACATCTTCGCGATCTCGTCGTTGAGCGTCTATGGCATCATCATGGGCGGCTGGGCGTCGAACTCGAAATATCCGTTCCTGTCGGCGCTGCGCTCGGCCGCGCAGATGGTGTCCTACGAAGTCTCGATCGGCTTCGTCATCATCACCGTGCTGCTCTGCGCCGGCTCGCTGAATCTGACGAAGATCGTGGAGGCGCAGAACGGCCCGTGGGGCATGCTGCAATGGTACTGGCTGCCGCTCCTGCCGATGTTCGTGGTGTTCTTCGTTTCCGCGCTCGCGGAAACCAATCGCCCGCCGTTCGACCTGGTGGAAGCGGAGTCCGAGCTGGTCGCGGGCTTCATGGTCGAGTATTCCTCGACGCCCTATCTCCTGTTCATGCTCGGCGAATACGTGGCCATCGTCACCATGTGCGCGATGGGGACGATCCTGTTCCTGGGGGGCTGGCTGCCGCCGTTCCCGGTCGCGCCGTTTACCTGGGTGCCGGGCGTGATCTGGTTCGTGCTGAAGCTCTGCTTCATGTTCTTCCTGTTCGCCATGGCCAAGGCGATCGTTCCGCGCTACCGCTACGACCAGTTGATGCGGCTCGGCTGGAAGGTGTTCCTGCCGCTTTCGCTGGTCATGGTGGTGGCCGTCGCCGCTGTGCTTCACTTCACGGGATGGGCTCCGCAATGAAACTGGATCGCGCCGCCCGTTCGATTTTCCTCTGGGAGTTCGTGTCCGCGTTCTTCCTCGGGATGCGCTATTTCTTCGCGAAGAAATCGACGCTGAACTATCCGTTCGAGAAGGGCTATCTCTCGCCGCGTTTTCGCGGCGAGCATGCGCTGCGCCGTTATCCGAACGGCGAGGAGCGCTGCATCGCCTGCAAGCTGTGTGAGGCGATCTGTCCCGCGCAGGCCATCACCATCGAGGCCGGTCCGCGCCGCAACGACGGTACGCGCCGTACCACGCGTTACGACATCGACATGGTGAAGTGCATCTATTGCGGGCTGTGTCAGGAAGCGTGCCCGGTCGACGCCATCGTCGAAGGTCCGAACTTCGAATTCGCGACCGAGACGCGCGAAGAACTCTATTTCGACAAGGAACGGTTGCTCGCGAACGGCGACCGCTGGGAGCGCGAGATCGCGAAGAATATTTCGCTCGACGCGCCGTACAGGTAGAGACGATGGTAATTCCCGCACTCTTTTTCTATCTGTTCGCCGGCATCGCGGTGGCGAGCGCGTTCATGGTGATCGCCGGACGCAACCCCGTGCACTCCGTGCTTTGGCTGATCCTGACCTTCGTGAACGCGGCCGGGCTGTTCCTGCTGATCGGCGCTGAATTCCTCGCGATGATTTTGATTGTCGTGTACGTCGGCGCGGTCGCGGTGCTGTTCCTGTTCGTCGTGATGATGCTCGACGTGGATTTCACGGAACTGCGGCAGGGCTTCCTGCAATATCTTCCCGTGGGCGTGCTGGTCGGCCTCGTGTTCCTTGTCGAGTTGCTATTGGTCGTCGGCGCGTGGGTTACCGGCCCAGGCATTTCCAATGCAATCAAGGCGCCGATCCCGGCTGCGAATGTGGCGACCAACACCGAAGCCATCGGCCGCGTGCTGTACACGACCTACATCCATTACTTCCAGCTTGCGGGCGTCGTTCTGCTGGTCGCGATGATCGGTGCGATCGTGCTGACGCTGCAGCACCGCGTGAACGTGAAGCGTCAGAACGTCAGCGCGCAGAACGCGCGCACACGCGACACGGCCATCGAAGTCGTGAAGGTCAAGACGGGCGAGGGGATCTGAGCATGACCATCGGCCTTTCCCATTATCTCGCGGTCGGCGCGATCCTGTTCACGCTGGGCACGCTCGGAATCTTCCTGAACCGGAAGAACGTGATCGTCATTCTGATGTCGGTCGAACTGATCCTGCTCGCGGTGAACATCAATCTCGTGGCGTTCTCGGCGTTCCTGAACGACATCGTCGGGCAGATTTTCGCGCTTCTCGTGCTGACCGTTGCCGCGGCGGAAGCCGCCATCGGCCTTGCGATCCTTGTCGTGTTCTTCCGTAACCGT
>JAHBZF010000172.1 GCA_019635575.1 Pseudolabrys sp.
TCTATTAGGAAGAAAGTCAAGAGCCGCGCGGCTACTCCGCGGCGGCGATCCGCTGCACGCGCCATTGCGCGAGGAGCGCGCGTAGCGCCGCCGGGCGGAGCGGCTTGTTCAACACCTGGATTCCATGCGTGCGGGCTTCGTCGCGCACCCGCGGGCTTCGGTCGGCGGTGATCAGGATCGCCGGCAGATTCTCGCCCAGGTGCTGGCGCACGCGCGCGATCGCGGCGATGCCATTGCTGTGGTCGAGGTGGTAGTCGACCAGCAGGCCGTTCGGGCGCAGCGAACCCTGTTCGACGGCCGTCAGTGCCGCCGCGGCGTCGCTGGCCTTGATCACACGACAGCCCCAACCGCCGAGCAGCGTTTCCATGCCGTCGAGGATCGCCGGCTCGTTATCGATGCAGACGGCAACCGTCCCGGCGAGCTGGCTGGCGTCCGCGTCCGGCTGCACGGCGTTCGGCAGATGCGCCGGCGCCGCGTCCGACAGCGGCACCGTGATGGAGAAGCGCGTGCCGCCGCCAACCCTGGAATCCATGTCGATGTCGTGTTGCAGCACGCGCGCGATCCGCTCGACGATCGACAGGCCGAGACCGAGGCCGCGCGCGATGCGTGCGCCCTGATCGAGCCGGTGAAATTCGGCGAAGATGGTTTTGTGCTGGCTCTCAGGGATACCGACGCCGGTATCGAACACGTCGATGCGCAAATGATCGCCGCGCAAGCGGCAGCCGACCAGCACGCGACCCTTCGGCGTGTATTTGATCGCATTGGAAATGAGGTTTTGCAGCAGGCGGCGCAGCATGCGGCGATCCGAGCGGATCACGCGCTGGGAGGGCATGAACACCAGTTCCAGCCCCTTGCTGCTGGCGATCGGTGCGAATTCCACCTCGATCTGCCGCAGCAACTGGTCGATGCGGAAACTCGCGGGCTCCGGCCGCAGCACGCCGGCATCGAGCCGCGAGATGTCGAGCAGCGCGCCGAAGATTTCCTCGACCGCTTCCAGCGAAGCATCGATGTTGCCGACCAACTGACTGTCGGGTCCGGTGCTGCGGCGCTCCACGAGGCTGGTGACATAGAGCCGCGCCGCGTTAAGCGGCTGCAGGATGTCGTGGCTGGCGGCGGCGAGGAAGCGCGTCTTCGAGGTGTTGGCTTCTTCCGCGTCACGCTTGGCGCGCGCCAGCGCCGCGTTCAGCCGCGTCAGTTCCTCGGTGCGTTCGCGCACGCGCCGCTCCAGCGTCTCGTTGGCTTTCTCCAGCGCCTCGGCCGCCTCGACGCTCGGCGTCATGTCGGTGAAGGTGGTGGCGATGGCACCGTCCGGCATGCGGTTGGCGCGTACTTCGATGAATAATCCGCGCTCGGCGAACCGCTCGATAAAGGCGTCGCCCGCCTCGGTGTAGCGTTCCAGCAGCGTATGCACGCGTTTCTCGATCACGTCGGGCGCCGACGTGTCGCGCGCCGCGTTGTAGCGCAGGATCTCGTCGAGCCGCACGCCGGCGCGGGTGAGGGCCGGCGGCAGATCGAGCACGTCGCCGAATTGCCGGTTCCAGCAGATCAGTTGCAGGTCGCGGTCGAACACGGCGATGCCCTGGCGCACGTGGTCGAGCGCGGTCTGCAGGATCTCGCGGTTGTACTGGATTGCCGCATTGGCATCGTCGAGCAGCTTCAGCGCCGCCTTGGTGGAGACGGTCGGCTTGCGCAGCAGCAACGACAAAACGAGCCGCGACGAGGCGGTGCCGATCGCCGATGCGAGCAGGTGCTCGGCATAGCGCAGCAACTGCATGTCGGCATCGGCCTTCGGGTCGAGGCTGATGCGTCGCGCGGTGGCGAAATTCTCGAACGAGGCGCGGGTGCGCTCCTCGCCGAGATAGCGCGCCACGGTGGCGATCAGTTCGTCGACCGCGACGGTGGAGCGCCACAGCCGGAAGGTCGGCGCGATCGGCGCGAGTTCGCTCGGGACGAACAGGTTGGCCTGCAACTGTTCGATCGGTGCGGGACGCCGCCGCAAGGTGAAGCCGATGAAGGCAAGCACGTTGAGCGAGAGGCTCCACATCACTCCGTGCACCAGCGGCGGCAGATCGAGGCCGAACAGATGCTGCGGTCGCAGCGCGGCGATGTCCCAGGGACCGGCCGTGAGGAGATCAGGGGCGATGAACCCGGCATCGGCGATGCTCGGCAGCAGCAGGGTATAGGCCCATACCGCAAAGCCGACGGCCATGCCGGCGATCGCGCCGGCGGCGGTGGCACGGCGCCAGATCAGGCCGCCGATGAACGCGGGCGCGAGCTGCGCCACCGCGGCGAACGACAACAGGCCGATCGCCGCGAGCTGGGCGTCGCCGGCCGAGCGATAGTAGAGATAGGCAAGCACCATGATGCAGAAGATCGCCAGCCGGCGCACCTTCAGCACGGTCGAGCCGAGATTGTCCGGGCCTTCGGCCGCGCCCCGCCGATTGAGCAGGAACGGCATCACGATGTCGTTCGACACCATGATCGACAGTGCAACGGTCTCGACGATCACCATGGCGGTCGCCGCCGAGAGGCCGCCGACGAACGCCGCCAGGGCGAGCCCATGCGAATCGGCGGCAAGCGGCAAAGCGAGCACGAACATGTCGCTGTCGACCCGGCCGGCCGGGAACATGATCAGGCCGGCGATGGCGATCGGAATGACGAACAGATTGATCAGCACGAGATAGGCCGGGAACAGCCAGGCCGCGCGCCGCACTTCGTTGACGTTGTTGTTCTCGACCACGGCGACGTGGAACTGACGCGGGATCAGCACGAAGGCGAAGAACGACAGCAGCGTCATCGCCGCCCAGGAATCGATGTGAATGTCGCGCGTCAGGATCGCGGCGATGCGCGGAATGTGCATCGCCTCGGTGAACAGCGCGACCGGGCCGTCGAACATCCAGAACGTGACGAAGATACCGACCGCGAGGAAGGCGATCAGTTTAACGGTCGATTCCGTGGCGATCGCCAGCATCAGTCCGTCCTGATGTTCGGTGGCGTCCACATGACGGGTGCCGAACAAAACGGCGAAGGTCGCCATCGCCATCGCGACGAACAGGGAGATGTCGCCGAACACCGGCGGACTGCCGGGATCGACATTGATCTGCGCGGTGACGGTCTGCAGCGAGGCTGACACCGCTTTGAGCTGCAGCGCGATGTAGGGGATGCTGCCGATGATCGCGATCATCGCCACGCAAGCGGCGACCCGCTGGCTTTTGCCGTAGCGGGCGGCGATGAAGTCGGCGATGGAGGTGATGTTCTGCGCCTTGGCGAGCCGCACCATGCGCATCAGCAGCGGCCAGAACAGGCCGATCATCAGGATCGGGCCGATATAGATCGTCAGGAAGTCGAAGCCGGTGCGCGAGGCAAGGCCGACCGAGCCGAAGAAGGTCCAGGACGTGCAGTAGATCGCCAGCGACAAAGGATAGATCAGCAGGCGCGCGCGGGTGTCGCGCACCGCGCGACGGCGGCGGTCGCCATAGCTCGCGATCAGGAACAACAGCCCGATATAGCCGAGCGCGACCGCGATAAAGACCCAGCCTTGCAGCATGATTTCTCCCGGCAGGGCAACGGCATTCCGATGCGTTACCCCAATGCGCCGTCCGGTGCGATCATAGCGCGTCGCCGGTGGCCGCGCATAGCAGGGCTGCGCGCCGCCGCAGAGGTGACGTGACATGGGCGTTTGACGCTGGATGCGGATCGCTGCATGGATCGCGGACCCCAGTGAGAGGTCTCCTTGTCGCTGCCGATATCCCGCCCGGTCCTGCGCAACGTTGCCGAAACCCTGCTGACCGGCGCGGTCGGCGGCACCACGCTGGGTTGGCTCGGCATGCCGGCGGGCTGGCTGATCGGCTCGATGCTCGCGGTCGCCATGGCGGCGCTGGCCGGCCGGCCGATGCTGATGCCGCGGCGGCTCAGTTACGTCATCTTCGTTCTGATCGGCATTTCCCTCGGCGCGGTGGTGACGCCCGATACGTTGAGCGGCATGGCGGCGTGGCCGTTGAGCATCGCCATGATGATGGTGGCGATCGTCGCCATCAGCGTCGCCAGCACGGCCTATCTGCAGATCGTGCACGGCTGGGGGCATACGGCGGGGATGCTGGCGAGCGCGCCCGGCGCGCTGTCGCAGGTCATGGTGATGGCCGGCGAACTCGGCGTCGACATCCGCGCGGTGGCGATCGTGCAGACGATCCGGGTGCTGATCGTGTCGGCGAGCCTGCCGCTGGGTCTGAGCCTGCTCGGCCTGATCGCGCCCGGCGCGCGGTCGATCGGCGGCGAGTTCAATCCCGATCTGCTCGGCGAACTGGCGATCCTGATCGCGCTGTCGGCGATCACCGCGACGCTGTTTCACCGGTTCCGGATTCCGGGCGGGCTGCTGTTCGGCGCGATGCTGTGTTCCGGCATTCTGCATGGCAGCGGGCTGGTGCATGCGCTGATGCCATGGTGGGTGGCGAATGCGGCGATGATCGCGCTCGGCTGCGTCACCGGCTCGCGGTTCGCCAACACCTCGGTGCGGCTGCTGCTGAATTTCCTGCTGGCGGCGTTCGGTTCGCTGGTGGTCGCGCTGGTTGTCTCAGGCGTGTTCGTGGCGATCCTCGCGCTCGGCACCGATCTGCGCACCGCGGACGTGGCGATCGCCTTTGCGCCCGGCGCGGTCGATGTGATGATGGTGCTGGCGCTCGCGCTGCACCTCGACCCGGTCTATGTCGGCGCGCATCACCTGATGCGGATCGTCTTCATCTCGCTGGTGATCCCGTTCTCGTCGCGCTGGTCGGTGCGGCATTCACGATTGCCGCCCGAGCCGGAGCCGCCGAAGCCCCAGCGCCAAGTCCCGTTCGAAGACTAGGACTGATTATTCCGCCGCGAGCGCGAGCGGATTGCGCTTGGGCAGGTCGAGTTCGTCCCAGACCTGCACCAGGGCTTCCGTCAGGCGATCGATCAGCGCGTCGTCGTGATACGGCGACGGCGTGATGCGCAGCCGCTCCATGCCGCGCGGCACGGTCGGATAGTTGATCGGCTGGATATAGATGCCGTGGTCGGCGAGCAGCATGTCGCTCGCCGCCTTGCACTTCTCCGGATCGCCGACGAACACCGGCACGATATGCGTGGTGCTCGGCATCACCGGCAGGCCGGCGGCGTTGAGCACGGATTTCACCCGGCCGGCGCGGTCCTGATGCCGGTCACGCTCCCACTGCGAGGCCTTGAGATGCTTGATCGCGGCGGTCGCGGCGGCGCAGATCGCCGGCGGCAGCGAGGTGGTGAAGATGAAGCCCGGCGCGTAGGAGCGCACGGCGTCGACCAGCGCGCGCGAGCCGGTGATGTAGCCGCCGAGGCAGCCGAACGCCTTGGCGAGCGTGCCCTCGATCACGTCGATGCGCTGCATCGCGTTG
>JAHBZF010000173.1 GCA_019635575.1 Pseudolabrys sp.
GATCAAGGATCTCAAGTCGCGCGGGTTCAAGAACGCGGGACTTTATGATCCGCCGGGCGTCAGCGGCACGCACGTCATGTACGTGTTGCAGCACGCGGACAAGCCGCAGATCTACGCCAACCTTGCCAACAATCCGTCGATCAGTCCGGTCGTCGAGATCTGGAAGGGCGTGACGAAGTATGCGGGTCTGGCCGCCATGGGCGCTTTCGTCGCCATCGGCTTCCTCCATCACATCATTGCGGGACCGAACCGGGTCTCCGCGGAGGATGAGAAGAACGCCGAGAAACTGACGGAGGGCAAGGCATGACAACTGCTTACGACGTCGAGCGGGGCGATCAGGTTCATCCCGGAAATCCAGTCACCGTCGACCGGTACACCACCGGCGCGCGGATCAATCACTGGATCACCGCGACCTGCCTGATCCTGTTGGCCCTGTCCGGCCTTGCGCTGTTCCACCCGAGCCTGTTCTTCCTGACCGGGCTGTTCGGCGACGGACAGAACACACGCGCGATCCATCCGTGGATCGGCGTGGTCCTGTTCTTCAGCTTCGCCGGACTGTTCATCCGCTTCTGGAAGGCCAATCTCTGGCGGCGCGAGGACGGCACCTGGATGGCGCGTCTGCATGACGTGCTGACCGGAAACGAGGAGAAGTTGCCCGAGGTCGGCAAGTACAACGCCGGTCAGAAGGTGGTGTTCTGGTCGATGTCGATCCTGATCATCACGCTGATCGTCAGCGGCTTCGTGATCTGGGACCAGTACTTCTCCGAGTACTCCACCATTCCGCAGAAGCGCGTGGCCGTTCTGGTTCACGCGCTGGCGGCGGTCGCGATCATCTGCGTCTGGATCGTCCACGTTTACGCGGCGATCTGGGTGCGGGGCACCATCGGTGCCATGACCCGCGGCAAGGTCACCGGCGGCTGGGCCTGGCGCCACCATCGCAAGTGGTTGCGCGAGCTGGTCGGCGGCAAAAAGGCTTGACCAGCAAGGCTTGACCAAAAAGACTTGAGTTGTTCGTAGCAACGACACCGGCGCAGCGATGCGCCGGTGTCCAGTGCGGTCCGACACGTAGCCCGTGCGGTTCGTGAGGCAGGAAGATGTCACCGGTCGATACGACGGAACCCGATCCCTCCGCTATTGCCAATATCCCGAAGCCGCCCTTTGTCAGGCTTCCCCATCCTTCCCGGATGTTTGCGACCCGGGCCGAGCGGTTCCGGACCCTCGCCGAAGGTCATGATCTGAAACCCTATCTGCTGTTCCTGGCGGACCTGTGCGCCGCGCAGGCGGCGATCCAGGACGGCAATATCCATGGCCCCTTGCCACAGCCGGAACCGCTCGACGAAGCGGTGCTGGCGCGCGCCAAGGAACACCACATGCCGCCGCTCGATCGCGGCCATTTCACCGCCGATCCGGCGTTCGAGGCGACCTTTTCACGGCTGATCGCGGCGGCGGAGCAGATGACGATGCCGGCGGTGGCGCAGGCCGCGCTGCTGCGGGTCAAGGCTGCCGATCAGGCCGCGCGCGAGGCCATGGTGCAGAACGTGCTGGCCGAGGCGATCCCGGTCGAGGCACTGGCGGAGCATGTGTTCGTCGCCGCCGCCCTGCAGGTGCACTTCGCCCGATTGGCGGAGCGGCTGCCCGGCAGGGAGATGGAATCGGTCGGCGACGGTGTTTGCCCTTCATGTGGTGGCGCGCCGGCCTCGACGCTGCTGGTTTCGTGGCCGCCGCCGGCGGGCGCGCGCTACTGCTCCTGCTCGCTGTGCGGGACGATGTGGAACCACCTGCGGTCGAAATGCACGCTGTGCGGCTCGACCAGCAAGATCGCGTTCCAGGAGATCGAAGGCACCGGCGGCACCATCAAGGCGGAAACCTGCGAGGACTGCCACGGTTATATGAAGATGATGAACCAGCAGAACGACCGCTTCCTCGATCCGATCGCGGACGATGTGGCGACGCTCGGCCTCGATCTGCTGGTGCGCGAGCTTGGTTTCCGTCGCGGTGGCGTCAATCCGTTCCTGATTGGCTACTGAGGGGGCGATCGTGCGCGATCCGGACACCAGCCTCAGGCGAATTCCGTCCGTTGACGAGGTGCTGAAGACGGCGCCGGCGCTTGCCGCGATCGAGCGGTTCGGCCGGCCCGCAGTCGTCGCCGCGATCCGCATGCGGATCGATCATATCCGCCAGACGCTGGCATCCGGTACTGCGCAGACCTTTGCCGCGGACGAAATCGCAACTGCCTCCGTCGAACAGCTTGCCGCCGACGCCGCGCTCAAGGCGCGGCCGGTGTTCAATCTCACCGGCACGGTGCTGCACACCAATCTCGGCCGCGCCTTGCTGGCTGATGCCGCCGTCGCCGCCGCGACCGATGCGATGCGCGAGGCGCTGGCTTTGGAGTTCAATCTCGACGATGGCAAGCGCGGCGAGCGCGACAGTCTCGTCCGTGGGTTGTTGTGCGAACTGACCGGCGCGGAAGACGCCACGGTGGTCAACAACAACGCTGCCGCCGTGCTGCTGGTGCTTAACACGCTTGCCGGCGGCCGCGACGCCATCGTCTCGCGCGGCGAATTGATCGAGATCGGCGGTGCGTTCCGCATGCCGGAGATCATGGCGCGCGCGGGGGCCAATCTGGTCGAGGTCGGCACCACCAACCGCACCCATGAGAAGGATTATCGCGGCGCGTTCGGGCCGCAGACCGGGCTGATCCTCAAGGTGCATACCTCGAACTACCGGATCGAGGGCTTCACCAAGGAAGTGGGGGCGAAGGCTCTGGCGGAAATCGCGCGCGAGGCCAACGTGCCGCTGGTCAACGACCTTGGCTCCGGCACGCTGATCGATCTGGCGCGCTTCGGACTCGCGCATGAGCCGACCGTCGCGGAAGCGGTGGCCGAAGGCGCGGACCTCGTCACATTCTCCGGCGACAAGCTGCTCGGCGGTCCGCAGGCCGGCTTCATCGTCGGCCGCCGCGACCTGATTGCCGCGCTCAACAAGAACCCGATGAAGCGCGCGCTGCGCATGGACAAAATCCGGCTCGCGGCGCTGGAAGCGACCTTGCGGCTCTATCGCGATCCCGACCGGCTGGCGCAGCGTCTGCCGACGGTACGGCTGATCGCGCGCGGCAAGGATGACATCGCCGCGCTGGCGGCGCGTCTCGTGTCTGCGGTGAGCCAGGCAGTCGGCAAGGACTACACGGTGTCCGTGGCCGATTGCGCCAGCCAGATCGGCTCCGGCGCGCTGCCGCAGCAGACGATCCCGAGCGCGGGGCTTGCTATTCGCTCGACACAGGGTGGCGGTGGCGCGTTGACGGCGCTCGCGACGGCGTTGCGGGCGTTGCCGATGCCGGTGATCGGCCGCATCGAGGATCAGGCGCTGGTGCTCGATCTGCGCTGTCTCGAGGACGAGGCGCGGTTCACCGGCAATCTCGCCACGCTCACGCTTTCGGAGCCGCGCTGATGGGCTGGCTCGACCGCATCGCTTCGCGGAAGCGCGCGCCGGAACAGTCGGCCGGCGAGATGATGGCGGTCGCCTATGAGGCGGCGCAGAACAACGACTACGAGACCGCGCTCTCGATCTGGGGGCCGTTGGCGCATCAGGGTGTCGCGCGGGCGCAGAACAATGTCGGCGCGTGCTTCTCGGAAGGCATCGGCGTCGAGCGCGATCCGGCGCTCGCGCTGAAATGGCTGACCTTGTCCGCCGATGCCGGCGATCCGATCGGGCAGCGCAATCTCGCCGCTGCCTACTTCAAGGGCGAGGGCGTCGAGCCCGATCCGGTGCGCGCGGCGGAATTGTACCGCACCGCCGCTGAAGCGGGCGACGCGACCGCGCAGGACATGCTGTCGTGGATGCTGCTCGAAGGCGAGATGATTGCTGGCGACGTTGCCGAGGCGCGGCGCTGGGCGGAAGCCGCCGCGGAGCAGGGCATCGCGCCGGCGATGACGCGGCTCGGCATGATCTACCACAACGCGCTCGGCGTGGAGCGCGATGCCGCGCTCGCGGCGCGCTGGTGGGATAAGGCGGCGGCGCGCGGCGATGCCGATGCGCAGGCGATGCTTGGTGCCGCCTATCATCTCGGCGCCGGCGTGCCGCGCGATGCGGTGGCGGCGCTGATGTGGCTTCTGCGCGCGCGTGACGGCGGCAGCGCGCTGGCGCAGCCTTTCGTCGAGCCGGTGAAAGCCGGGCTTGCGGAGGCCGAGGTCGCCCGCGCGCAGCAACTGGCGAGCGCGCCGCTGGCGGAGCCGGTGTCATGATCGTCGGCACCGCGGGCCATATCGATCACGGCAAGACCTCGCTGGTGCGGGCGCTCACCGGCGTCGACACCGACCGTCTCAAGGACGAGAAGGCGCGCGGCATCTCCATCGATCTGGGCTTTGCCTATCTGCCGTCGCCGGATGGCGGCGTGCTTGGCTTTGTGGACGTGCCGGGCCACGAGCGCTTCGTCCACAACATGCTCGCCGGCGCGAGTGGCATTGATTTCGTGCTGCTGGTGATCGCCGCCGACGACGGCGTGATGCCGCAGACCATGGAACATCTGGCGATCGTCGATCTGCTCGGGATCAGCCATGGCCTCGTCGCCATCACCAAGGCCGATCTGGTTGATGCCGACCGTCTGGCGGCGGTGAAGACCGAGATCGCCAATGTTCTGGCGACGACGGCGTTGCGCGACGTCGATATGCTCGCGGTGTCGAGCCCGACCGGGCAGGGTATCGATGAACTGCGCCAGCGGCTGTTTGCCGAATCCCAAAGGCTTGGCAGCCGCTCCGACAAGGGGCGGTTCCGGCTCGCGGTGGATCGCTCGTTCACCCTGCAGGGCGCCGGCACGGTGGTCACCGGTACGGTGTTGTCGGGGCAGGTTCACGCCGAGGATCAGGTGCGGATCAGTCCCTCGGGCCTGACGGCGCGGGTGCGATCCATCCATGCGCAGAACCGGCCGGCGCAAACCGGCCATGCCGGCGACCGCTGCGCGCTCAATCTCGCCGGCGACGGCATCACCAAGGATGCCATTGCGCGCGGTCAGGTCGTGCTCGATCCCGACTTGCACGCGCCGGCGGACCGCATCGATGTGACGCTGCGCGTGCTTGCATCCGAGCCACGGCCGATCACCCAGTGGATGCCGGTGCGTCTGCACCATGCCGCCGCCGAAGTCGGCGCGCGTGTGGTGCTGCTCGGCGATGGTCCCGTCGCGCCGGGCACCGAGGCATTCGTGCAACTCGTGCTGGAGCAGCCGATCGCGGCCGCGGCCGGCGACCGCTTCGTGCTGCGCGACACCA
>JAHBZF010000174.1 GCA_019635575.1 Pseudolabrys sp.
GGAGACGTAACGCTGCAGCAGCTTCACGTCCTTGTAGTCGATCTTCGGCGCGTTGGCGCCGGAGAACGGGCAGGTCTTGCGACGGCGGAAGAACGGACGGCGGCCGCCGGCGGCTGCGCCTTGTGCTCCAAATGCCATGGTCTGTTACTCCTCTGCGGCGGCTGTTTCGGTGCGCTCTTCGCGGTCGCGGCGCGGGCCGCGCTCGAAGCGTCCACCACCACCGCCGAAACGCTCGCCGCCGAAGCGGTCGTCGCGCTCGCGATCACGATCGGCCTTGCGCATCATCGCCGAGGGGCCTTCCTCGAGTTCTTCGACGCGCACGGTGAGATAGCGCAGCACGTCTTCGCTGAGCCGCTGCTGGCGCTCGACTTCGGCGAGCGCGGCCGACGGCGCATCGACGTTGAGCAACGTCATGTGCGCCTTGCGGTTCTTCTGCATGCGGTAGGCGAGCGTCTTGACGCCCCAGTATTCGTTCTTGGTCACCTTGCCGCCGAGACCTTCGATGACGGCGGTGTACGCTTTGGTCAGGTCCTCGACCTGCTGGGCGCTGAGATCCTGGCGCGCCAGATAGACGTGTTCGTAAAGCGGCATGGAAGCCCTTTCCTGTTTCAACGACGTCGTCGCCCGGCGCAAAGCCCCTCGGGCCTTTCGGGAAAGGCTCGAATGCTCAGAAGGCGGAAACACGGGACGCCGGACCATCAGGTCCTGCCGCGGCATGCTCCTTATGAAGCAAGAAAGCGCATGCGCAGCCGTCCGTTCAGCTTCCGGCCGGTCGACGAAACGGGGCGGGTTATGGCCCGGTTTGGCCGCGAACGCAAGGTTTTGCGCTGCAAAAGAAGTATGGCGGAGATGGTATTATAAAACCGCTCAGGCCGCCTCGGAGCCACCGGGTCTGTGCGGGGCGGGCCGGGCTCCTTTTTGCAGCACGTCGGCCACCTGGACCGCGAGATCGACGCCCTCGCGGAGAAAACGGGCCTCGGGGGAGCCGGAGGCCGGTTTGCGCTGGCGCAGCTTGGCGATCTCCTCCAGGAGCAGATCGAGCTTTTCCATCAGCAGCTTTTGCCGGAAATCCGGCTCGCTGCGGGCGCGGTCATACTCGTCGTCGGTTACGAAGGCACTCATCACACGGTCTCCAGCGGGGAACTTAGGAGCCGACCCTTGTCGGAGAGTTACCAACCGCGCTCGGGTGCGTTTTTGACCCCGGCGCTTGACAGGTTGGGTTAACCCAGTGTCTCTCCGCCCGAACTTGAGGCAAGGACGTCAGACAACGGCGGCGGCTCCTAAAGATGGGGCCGCTCCCGAAGGGCTAAAGCAGGACCGAGATGGCGATCGCATTGGTGTTTCCGGGGCAGGGCAGCCAGACCGTCGGCATGGGCAAGGCGCTCGCCGATGAATTTCCGGTGGCCAAGGCCGTGTTCGACGAGGTCGACGCGGCGCTCGGCGACAAGCTCTCGGCGGTGATCTGGGACGGTCCGGCCGAGACGCTGACGCTGACCGAGAACACCCAGCCGGCGCTGATGGCGATGTCGCTCGCGACCCTGCGGGTGCTGGAAACCGAAGCCGGGCTCGATCTCGCCCGTGACGTGACATTCGTCGCCGGCCATTCGCTCGGCGAATATTCGGCGCTGGCGGCGGCCGGCGCGCTGACGGTCGCCGATACCGCGCGGCTGGTGCGCGCCCGTGGCCGCGCCATGCAGAAGGCGGTGCCGGTCGGTGCCGGCGCCATGGCGGCGCTGATCGGACTGGATTTCGAGCAGGCCGCGGCGGCGGCCGCCGAAGGCGCGCAGGGCGAGGTCTGCCAGGCGGCCAACGACAATGGCGGCGGGCAGGTGGTGATTTCCGGCGCCAAGGCGGCGGTGGAGCGGGCCTGCGAGATCGCCAAGGCCAAGGGCGCCAAGCGGGCGATGCTGTTGCCGGTGTCCGCCCCGTTCCATTGCGCGATGATGCAGCCGGCGGCGGACGTGATGGCGACCGAGCTTGCCAAGGTGCAGGTCAATGTGCCGAAGGTGCCGGTCGTCGCCAATGTGCTGGCGCAGCCGGTGATGGACCCGGCCGAAATCGTCAAAAGACTTGTGGAGCAGGTGACGGGGACGGTTCGCTGGCGCGAAAGCGTCTCCTATATGGCCGGCCAGGGCGTGACCACGTTCTACGAGGTCGGTGCCGGCAAGGTGTTGAGCGGTCTCGTCAAGCGGATCGCCGACACGGCGACGGGCGTGCCGGTCGGCACGCCGCAGGACGTGGCGGCATTTAAGGCTTCGCGCGGCTGAAGCTTAAGGGAAGGGCGACGATGTTCGATCTGAGCGGCAAGACGGCGCTCGTCACCGGGGCGACCGGTGGCATCGGTGGCGCGATCGCGCGCGGCCTGCATCGTCAGGGCGCGACCGTCGCGCTGTCCGGCACGCGCCGCGAGGCGCTGGACGAACTCGCCCAATCGCTCGGCGAGCGCGTGCACGTGCTGCCGTGCAATCTCGCGGATGCGGCGGCGGTCGAGAAGCTGGTGCCCGACGCGGAAGCGGCCATGGGCAAGCTCGACATCCTCGTCGCCAATGCCGGCATCACCAAGGACAATCTGTTCGTGCAGTTGAAGGATGACGACTGGGAGCAGGTGCTCAACGTCAATCTCACGTCGACCTTCCGCCTGACCCGCGCGGCGGTGAAGACCATGATGCGCCGCAAGTTCGGCCGCATCATCGGCATCACCTCGGTGGTCGGCGTCACCGGCAATCCGGGGCAGGTGAACTACACCGCCGCCAAGGCCGGCATGATCGGCATGATGAAGTCGGTCGCCGCAGAATATGCGCGCCGCAACGTCACCGCCAACTGCATCGCGCCGGGCTTCATCGCCACGGCGATGACCGACAAGCTCAACGACAAGCAGCGCGAGGCCATTCTCGGCCGCGTGCCGGCCGCCCGACTCGGCACCCCCGAGGATATTGCCGCGGCGGCAGTGTTCCTGGCCTCCGATGAAGCCGGTTACATGACGGGGCAGACCCTGCATGTGAACGGCGGGATGGCCATGATCTAAGCCGAACCAATTGGCAAGACAGGGATTTCCGGGGCCGGACTGGTCCGGGGGCGCCCTTGCTGGTCAATGAAATTCAAGTATGTTAACCGGACCCCGGCTCGCTTAACCGTCGAGCCCAATCCAAAACGACGAGGACGGAACGATGAGTGACATCAGCGAGCGGGTAAAGAAGATTGTCGTGGAGCATCTGGGCGTGGAGCCCGAGAAGGTGGTCGAGGGCGCGAGCTTCATCGATGACCTCGGCGCCGACAGTCTGGACACCGTCGAGCTCGTGATGGCTTTCGAGGAAGAATTCGGGTGCGAAATCCCGGACGATGCGGCCGAGACCATTCTGACGGTCGGCGACGCCGTGAAGTTCCTCGAGAAGAACGCCAAGAGCTAAGACCAAGGGCGCTGAACAAACAGCGCTCGGAACAACAGCGCTGGCGCGGCCCTCTCCCACGCATTCCTGCAGGACGAGTCCGATGCCGCGCGGCGCCGGGAGTGTAGACGCTTGAGCCAATCCGCAACCTTGCGACGGGTCGTCGTCACGGGAATGGGCATGGTGTCGCCGCTGGGTTGCGGCGTCGAAACCACGTGGCAGCGGCTGATCAAGGGCGAAAGCGGAGCGCGCAAGGTCGACCGCTTCGAGGTGTCGGATCTGCCGTGCAAGATCGCCTGCCAGATTCCGCGCGGCGATGGCACGGCCGGCACCTACAATGCCGACCAGTGGATGGAGCCGAAGGAGCAGCGCAAGGTCGATGAATTCATCGTCTTTGCGGTCTGCGCCGCGACCCAGGCGCTGGAGGATGCAGGCTGGAAACCGTCGACCGACGACGAGAAGAATCGCTCCGGCGTTCTGATCGGCTCCGGCATCGGCGGCATCGAGGGCATCGCCGAAACGGCGGTGACGCTGCACGAGCGCGGCCCGCGCCGCGTCTCGCCGTTCTTCATTCCCGGACGGATCATCAATCTCGCCTCGGGCTATGTCTCGATCCAGCATGGACTGAAAGGCCCGAACCATTCGGTGGTCACCGCCTGTTCGACCGGCGCGCATGCGATCGGCGATGCAGCGCGGCTGATCGCGCTCGGCGATGCCGACGTGATGGTGGCGGGCGGCGCGGAATCGCCGGTGAACCGCATCTCGCTCGCCGGTTTCGCCGCCGTGCGCGCGCTCTCGACCGGATACAATGACGAACCGACCCGTGCGTCGCGGCCTTACGACAAGGATCGCGATGGTTTTGTGCTCGGCGAGGGCTCGGTGGTGTTCGTGCTCGAGGAATACGAACACGCCAAGCAGCGCGGGGCGCGAATCTATGCAGAGGTGCGCGGTTACGGCGCGACCGCGGATGCCTATCATCTTTCATCCTTGGCGCCGGGCGCCGAGGGTTCGGCCCGCGCGATGCTGGCTGCGCTGCAACGCGGCGGCCTGTCCGCGACGGAGGTCGATTACGTTTCGGCCCACGCGACCTCGACCCCCGGCGGTGACGGTGAAGAGGCCGCGGCGATTGCCACGGTATTCGCCGCCAACAAGGCGAATCTCCACGTCAGCGGCGTCAAATCGATGACCGGTCACCTGCTCGGTGGCGCGGGCGCGATGGGGGCGTTGGCCGCGGTGAAGGCGATTCACGAGGGCCTCATTCCGCCCACGATCAATCTGGCGGACGTGGATCCGGTCTGCGCCGAAACCGGCCTGAACTTCACGCCGCACACGGCGGTGAAAAAGAACGTGCGTGCGGCCCTGGCCAACAGCTTCGGCTTTGGCGGCACCAACGCGTCGCTCGTGTTCGCAAAGGTTTGAGTTCTGCCTGACTATCACTTCGCTCGCCGCGCTTGAAAACGCTTTGGCAAAACCTCACCCGCGAAGTGCCCGGTCCGTTCATGGCGGCGCTTTTGCTGGGCGCGGCGTTTTGCGGCTTCGTGACTTGGGACCAGTCCCACTGGTGGAGTCACAAGGAGGATTACAGCTTCGGCTGGCTGGTGCCCATGTTCGTGGGCTACGTGGTCTTTGACCGCTGGGTGGCGATCAAGGCCGCGGCGGCCGCCTGCGTGGTGCCGCACAGTCCGCGCGTGCGCGGCTGGCGCAAGGCGGTGCTGGTGTTTGCGATCGCCGGCTTTTTGCTGTGCGGCGCGCTGTTGTTCTTGCTCGGTGCGTTTTATCGCGCGGGCGCCGGGCCGTCTTATCCGGGCACCCTGGCGATCACCATGGGCACGGCCGGATTGCTGTTCGGTCTGCTG
>JAHBZF010000175.1 GCA_019635575.1 Pseudolabrys sp.
CGAAGCGGCGCTCAACTTCTCGCGCACGGATTCGACCATCCGCCCGACGGTGATGGTGATCGATCTCGACCGCTTCAAGCAGGTCAACGATTCCGTCGGCATGGCGGTCGGCGACTCGATCCTCTTGACCATGGCGCGCCGCCTCGGCCGCCTGCTCAAGCCGCAGGACACGCTGGCGCGGCTGTCCGGCGACCAGTTCGCGCTGATCCTCGTCTCCGACCGCGAACCGCCGCGCGTCAATGCGTTCGCGGAAACCCTACGCCGCGCCGTGCGTGCGCCGATCACGTTCAACGATCGCGAGATCTTCCTGACGTCATCGATCGGCCTCGCGATGACCGACGAGCAGCCGCAACGTAACGAAGAGCTGCTGAAAGACGCCGAACTGGCGATGTATCACGCCAAGCGGATCGGCGGCGACCGGATCGAGATGTTCAAGCCGGCGATGCGCTCGCGCAAGACCGACCGGCTGACGCTCGAATCCGAACTGCGCCGCGCCATCGAGCGCGAAGAAATTTTGGTCTACTACCAGCCGATCATCCGGCTCGAGGATCGCGCCGTCGCCGGCTTCGAGGCGCTGGCGCGTTGGGATCATCCGAAGCTCGGCCGCATGGCGCCGGCAGAGTTCATCTCCATCGCCGAGGAGATCGGCCTGATCGTCGATCTCGGCCTGTTCATGCTGGAGCGCACGGCACGGCAACTGGCGACCTGGCAACGCATCGAGCGCGAGGGCGATCCGGTGTTCGCCAGCGTCAATGTCTCGTCACGGCAATTGCTGCGGCAGGACCTCTTGCACGACCTGCGCACGGTGCTCGCCCGCACGCCGCTGGTGCGCGGCACGCTCAAGCTCGAACTCACCGAGTCGCTGGTGATGGAAAACCCGGAGCACGCGGCGCAGCTTCTCACCCGCATCCGCGATCTCGGCGCCGGCCTCGCGCTCGACGATTTCGGCACCGGCCATTCCTCGCTCGCCTATCTGCAACGCTTCCCGTTCGACACCATCAAGATCGACCAGTCGTTCGTGCGCACTACCCATCGCGGCACGCGGCCGGTGATCCTGCGCTCGATCATCTCGCTGGCGCACGACCTGCGCATGGATGTTGTGGCCGAGGGCGCGGAGACGGATTCCGATGCAGTCGAGCTTTACCAGCTCGGCTGCGAATACGCGCAGGGTTATGCGTTCGGCGAGCCGATGACGGCCGAGGAGGCGACACGGCTTCTCACCGGCGAACAGGTCGTCGCCGCGGTCGCGCGCTGATCTCGTAAAATCTCAGGCGTGACCGGCGTCGCTCGACAGCATGCCGGGATGGATGCCGATCTTCTGCAAGGCGCGATTGTATTTCTGCTCGACGTTCTGGCCGAACAGCAATTCCGGATCGGCCGGGCAATGCAGCCAGCCGTTGCTCTGGATTTCCTGCTCAAGCTGACCCGGCGCCCAACCGGCATAGCCGAGCGCCAGCACGGCGCTGCGCGGACCTTCGCCGCTGGCGATCGCCTTGAGGATGTCGAGCGTGGCCGTCAGGCACACGCCGTCGTCGATCGGCAAGGTCGCGTTCTCGACCACATAGTCGGCGGAGTGCAGCACGAAACCGCGGCCGGTCTCGACCGGGCCGCCCTTGAGCACGCGGACATTCTCCGCATGGTTCGGCAACTGGATGCCCTCGCCGTCGGGAATGACGTCAAGCTGCACCAGCAGTTCGGGAAAGCTGATGTTCGGCGCCGGATGGTTGACGATGATGCCCATCGCCCCCTCGGACGAATGGGCGCAGATATAGATCACGCTGCGGTTGAACCGCTCGTCGTTCATCGCCGGCATCGCCACGAGCATCTGCCCGTCGAGAAAGCCGCTGGCTTTCTCCAGACCGCCTTTGCGTGCACCTTTGCGGGGCAATCCTATCTCCAGATGATCGTTCGTGACTCGCCCGATACCGTGCATGTTGGACGAGATCAGGGCCTGCGCAAGGCCATTCGGGCGCGAAATTGCCGAAATCGCACGCATTTCGCCGCTCTCACGATGAATTCAGTGGCAAGTGTGCCCGGCCGCGCCTAAATCGGCCGTCATGACGCGCCCTCTCGCTATGGCCCTGTGCGGGCTTGCCGCTCTTGCCGCGCCGATGTTCGCACCGGCCCTCGCCGCGCCGGCCGACACGCGCTCGCAGGTCAATCTGATCGGCGGCACGCGCAACGGCGACGGCCCATGGCAAGCCGGCGTGGAAGTGATCCTGGCGCCCGGTTGGAAAACCTACTGGCGCTATCCGGGCGATTCCGGCGTGCCGCCAAATTTCGATTTCAGCAAATCCGATAACGTCGCCTCGGTCGCGCTCGCCTGGCCGGCGCCGCACGCCTTCGCCGACGGCAGCGGCACCTCGATCGGCTACAAGCAGCGCGTGGTGTTTCCACTCACCGTGACGCCGCGCGATCCGAAGCAGCCGGTGACGCTGCGGCTCGAACTCGATTACGCCGTGTGCGAGAAGCTGTGCGTGCCGGAGCAGGCGAAAGCCGAACTATCCCTGCGGACGCCGCCAGCGACGCTCGATCCACGTCTCGTTGATGCGCGCAAGCGTGTTCCGGTGCAGGCCAAAATTGGCGATACCGCGCCGCTCGCCGTGCAATCCGTAAGTGTTGCGCCCGGCCAGAAACCGCAGGTGGCCGTGACCGTTGCGGCGCCCGCCGATACGCCGGTGGAATTGTTCGTCGAGGGACCGACACCGGCATGGGCGCTGCCCATCCCGCAGCCGCAGCACGCGGCCGCCACGCCGCGCCGCTTCACCTTCGATCTCGATGGTCTGCCGAGCGGCGCGACGGCCAAAGGCGCGACGCTGATGCTCACGGTGGTCGCCGGCGACAAGGCGATCGAGGTTCCCGCCCGCCTCGACTAATCCGTCGCGCGCGTTATTCTGCGCTCACTTTCCTTTTGCCCTTTTGTCAGTTGAGAGGATGCCATGACGATCAAGGTCGGTGACAAGCTGCCCAGCACCACATTCTTTGTGATGACCGGCGAAGGCCCGAAGCCGAAGACCACCGACGAGGTGTTCAAGGGCAAGAAGGTCGCGCTGTTCGGCCTCCCCGGCGCCTACACGCCGACCTGCTCCAACATGCACATGCCGAGCTTCATCAAGAACACCGACGCCATCAAGGCGAAGGGCGTTGCCAACATCGTCATGACCGCCGTCAACGATCCGTTCGTGCTGACCCAGTGGGTGAAGGACACCGGCGCCGACGGCAAGGTCGAAGCCCTGTCCGACGGCAACGCGCAATTCGCCAAGGCGATCGGCATGGACTTCGATGCGTCCGGCCGTGGCCTCGGCACCCGCTCCAAGCGTTATTCGATGATCGTCGAGGACGGCGTGGTGAAGACGCTGAACATCGAGGAGTCGCCCGGCGCCTGCACCGTCTCCGGCGGCGAAACGCTGCTAAAGCAGCTTTAAGCCTTCTCTCTGAAAATCGTTCGATGGCCATGCGCGGAAACGTGCGTGGCCATCAGCTTTTGCGCGCGGCCCTGATCTCGGCGATCGCCTCGCGCGCCAATTCGTCGGCCCGCTCGTTGAGATCGTGGCCGGCATGTCCCTTGACCCAGTGCCACTTGACCTCGTGCTGGCCGAGCGCCGCTTCAAGCCGCTGCCAGAGATCGACGTTCTTCACCGGCTTCTTGTCGGCGGTGCGCCAGCCATTGCGTTTCCAGCCGTGGATCCAGCTCATGATCCCGTTCCGCAGATACTGGCTGTCGGTATAGAGATCGACCGGACACGGCTTCTTCAACGCCTCCATCGCCGCGATCGCGCCCATCAACTCCATGCGGTTGTTGGTGGTGTGCGGCTCGCCGCCCTTCATCTCTTTCTTGTGGTCGCCGAATTCGAGGATCGCGCCCCAGCCGCCCGGCCCCGGATTGCCGGAGCAGGCGCCGTCGGTGTGGATCGTCACACGGCCGGAACTCATGTGAGGCCGTAATCCGCCGCGGTCTTCACCGCGCGGTGGAAGCGCAGCTTGCGGAAATATTCGATCGGGTCTTTCGGCTTGACCAACGCACCGGCAGGCACGGCGAGCCAGTCGACCAGCCGCGTCAGCAGGAACCGCAGCGCGGCGCCGCGCGCCAGCACCGGCAGCGCATCGCGCTCCGCGGCGGTGAGCGCCCGCGCTTTCTCGTAGCCTTTGAGCAGCGCGCGCCCCTTGGTGACGTTGAACGACTGGTCCGGCTCGAAACACCAGGCGTTGAGGCAAATGGCGACGTCGTAAGCGAGCGTGTCGGTGCAGGCGAAATAGAAGTCGATCAGCCCCGATAGCTCCGCGCCGAGGAAAAACACATTGTCCGGAAACAGGTCGGCATGGATCACGCCCTGCGGCAGACCACGCGGCCAGCTTTTTTCCAGCGCTTCAAGTTCGGAGGCAATGATCTTGCCTAGGCCGGAATGCACGCCGTCGGCGCCGGCTTTCGCCTGCTCGTAGAGCGGCCGCCAGCCGGCGACGGAGAGCGCATTCTGACGCTGCATCGGGAAATCCTGCCCCGCGAGATGCAGCTTGCCGAGCGCCTCGCCGACCGCCGCGCAATGCGCCGCCGATGGACGGCGGATCCACATGCCGTCAAGGAACGTCACCATCGCCGCCGGACGTCCCGCGAGCGTACCGAGCATCCCGCCGGCACGGTTCTTCACCGGTTGCGGACAGGTGATGCCGCGCCGTGCCAGATGCTCCATCAGGCCGAGGAAGAACGGTAGATCGCCGGCCGCCACGCGCTTCTCGTACAGCGTCAGGATGAAATTGGCGGACGAAGTATGGACGAGGAAGTTGGAATTCTCCACGCCCTCGGCGATGCCCTTGTACGACAACAGCGTGCCGACATCGTACCCGGCGAGAAAGCGTTCGAGGTCGTCGACCCCGACATCGGTATAGACCGCCATGGCCTACTCCGCGGCCTGCGGACCGCCCGCGTCGCGCAGCGTGCGCGGCAGCGGGAAGAACACATCTTCATCGGCGGCGGAGATCGTATCGACCTTCACGGCGTAGCGTTGCGCGAATGCGTCGATAATCTCCTCGACCAGCACTTCGGGCGCCGATGCGCCGGCAGTGATGCCGAGCGAGCGGATATTATCGAACTGCGACCAGTCGAGATCGGCGGCACGCTGGACCAGCACGGCGCGCGGGCAGCCGGAGCGCTCCGCCACCTCGCGCAGCCTTTGCGAGTTCGACGAGTTCGGCGCACCGACGACGATCATCGCATCGACCAGCGGCGCAACC
>JAHBZF010000176.1 GCA_019635575.1 Pseudolabrys sp.
GAGCCATGTGGAATGGTTCGAGGGCAACTTCCAGGACTACGAGGCCGACAAGATGCGCCGGCTCGGCACCGACTCGGTGATGCCGCACCGGATCAAGTACAAGAAGTTCTCGCGCTGATGGCCGACTGGAGCGCGCAGCAATATCTCAAGTTCGAGGACCAGCGGTCGCGCCCGGCGCGCGACCTCGCCGCCCAGGTGCCGCTCGCGGCGCCGCGGCGCGTCTTCGATCTCGGCTGCGGCCCCGGCAACTCCACCGAGATCCTGCGCGCGCGCTGGCCGGACGCGGCGCTGACCGGCGTCGATTCCTCGCCCGATATGCTGGCGAAAGCGCGGGCGCGGCTGCCCGGCGTCGATTTTCTGCAAGCGGATCTCGCCACCTGGACGCCGCCGCGCGACGCCGACCTGTTTTATTCCAACGCCACCTTCCAGTGGGTGCCGGACCATCTGGCGGTGTTCGAACGGCTGATCGATGCGCTGCCGCCGGGCGGCGTGCTCGCCGTGCAGATGCCCGACAACGGCGCGGAGCCGTCGCACGCGCTGTTGCGCGACCTCGCCGGCGCGGCGCCGTGGCGGGATACGCTGGCGTCCGCCGCCGTGCTGCGTGACGACCTGCCGCCGGTGTCGGTCTATTACGACCGGTTGCGGCCGCGCTGCCGTGGCTTCGACATCTGGCACACGCTCTATGAGCATCCGATCGACGGCGCCGCCGGCATTGTCGAATGGTTCAAGGGGTCGCGGCTGCGGCCCTATCTCGACGCGCTCAAGGAGCGCGGCGACGACTTCCTTGCCGCCTATCAGGCGCGCCTCGCCACGGCCTATCCGCGGCAATATGACGGCAAGTGCCTGCTGCGGTTTCCGCGCCTGTTCCTGGTGGCGGTGAAGTAGCGCCACCCTCTCTCACCTTCAAACGGCGCGCCGCGCGCGCTCTCGGACCTGTCCATGATCCGCCTCGATACCATCAGCAAGCAGAACGGCCACCAGATCCTGTTCATCGAGGCGTCGGCGGCGTTGCAGCGCGGCGAGAAGATCGGCCTGGTCGGCCCGAACGGCGCCGGCAAGTCGACGCTGTTCCGCATGATCGCCGGCGAGGATCAGCCCGACGAGGGACAGGTGTCGGTCGATCGCGGCGTCACCATCGGCTATTTCAGCCAGGATATCGGCGAGATGGCGGGGCAGAGCGCCGTCGCCGCGGTGATGGACGGCGCCGGCCCGGTGAGCGGCGTCGCCGCCGAACTGCGCGACCTCGAAGCGGCGATGATCGACCCCGATCGCGCCGACGAGATGGAGGCAATCCTCGAACGCTATGGCGAAGTGCAGGCGCGCTTTCAGGATCTCGACGGCTATGCGCTCGATGCGCGCGCCCGCGAGGTGCTCGCCGGACTTGGTTTCTCGCAGGAGATGATGGAGGGCGATGTCGGCGCTCTCTCCGGCGGCTGGAAGATGCGCGTCGGCCTCGCCCGCATTCTGCTGATGCGGCCGGATGCGATGCTGCTCGACGAACCGTCGAACCATCTCGATCTGGAAAGCCTGATCTGGCTCGAACAGTTCCTCAAAGGTTACGAGGGCGCGCTGCTGATGACCTCGCACGACCGCGAGTTCATGAACCGCATCGTCGGCAAGATCATCGAGATCGACGCCGGCACGCTCACCACCTATTCCGGCGACTATGAATTCTACGAGCAGCAGCGCGCGCTGTCGGAGAAACAGCAGCAGGCGCAGTTCGAGCGCCAGCAGGCGATGTTGGCGAAGGAGATCAAGTTCATCGAGCGGTTCAAGGCGCGCGCGTCGCATGCCGCGCAGGTGCAGAGCCGCGTCAAGAAGCTGGAGAAGATCGAGCGGGTCGAGCCGCCGCGCCGGCGCGAGACCGTGCAGTTCGACTTTCCGCCGGCGCCGCGCTCCGGCGAGGATGTCGCGACGTTGAAAAGCGTCAACAAGAGCTACGGCTCGCTGCGCATCTATGACGGGCTCGACTTCCAGGTGCGCCGCCGCGAGCGCTGGTGCGTGATGGGCGTCAACGGCGCGGGAAAATCCACGCTGCTGAAGCTGATCGCCGGCACCGCCGAGCCCGACGCCGGCAGCGTCGTCGTCGGCGGCAGCGTCAAGATGGGCTATTTCGCGCAGCACGCCATGGACCTGCTCGACGGCGAGCGCACGGTGTTCGAAACGCTGGAGGATGCGTTTCCGCAGGCCGGGCAGGGGTCGCTGCGCACGCTCGCCGGCTGCTTCGGCTTTTCCGGCGACGATGTCGAGAAGCGTTGCCGCGTTCTGTCCGGCGGCGAGAAAGCGCGGCTCGTCATGGCGCTGATGCTCTACGATCCGCCGAATTTCCTGGTGCTCGACGAACCGACCAACCATCTCGACATGGCGACCAAGGAGATGCTGATCAAGGCGCTGGCGGATTTCGAGGGGACGATGCTATTCGTCTCGCATGACCGGCACTTCCTCGCCGCGCTGTCGAACCGCGTGCTGGAGCTGACGCCGGAGGGCGTGCACGCCTATGGCGGCGGCTACACCGAATATGTCGCGCGTACCGGCCAGGAAGCGCCGGGCTTGCGAGGGTAACGTAAAGATCAGTTTTCTGCTACAGGTTGTATCTGCATCCAATTCGCTGTTAAGCTTGGGTGGTATATGAGCCAGCTTCCTTGGAATGAACTGCCGCCAAGATTTCTGAAGAAACGGCACTCCAGCTGGAAAGCACTTCGCCCGGAAATTCAGGCAGTTGTTGTCGACTTGGCGAATAAACAGGGCTTTAAGTGCGCGCTCTGTGACGCGGATTCCAATCTCATAATTGAGCACGATCACGAGCCGGATGAAGGTGCCGGCGATATTTTCACGATTTATAATATTCGCGGATTGACCTGTAGTCGTTGCAATAGCGCGCTTTCTGTTCATGAACGTTTGGAGCGCGGCGAGTATGTGGGGCTTGAAATCTCCGAATCCAGATTGTCGCTGCATAGCTATGAAAACTATATTGGGAGATATCGATCTCGCGTTTCACCGCTTATTGAAGCGGAGCTAGAGCGGCGAATGGGGAGTAGTAATTACTGGCGCCGAAGAAATTTTATGTTGAAATTTGATATTTGGTTCTACGAAGGGGGTAACGCGCCGTCATGGTGGATACGTCATCGCTCTTCTGAAATCAGGAGTATGAGAAAATTTTTTAGAGTCACGGAAGCGATGTTGGATTTCATAAATTCCGAGATCGTCACAAATCCGAAACCCGGGGTGTTGACCAGAATTATTACGAATCTGCTCTCGTCGAAATCGGTTTTTGAAAAAATAAGAACCGATCTCCTCGCAAGGGGCATCAAGTTATAAAGCTGCTTATTTTGAATTTGTGCGCGGTGTCGTGTCACTTGTTTTCACGTTAGATTTGACCGCCACTTCGGGCGTGTACGCCTATGGTGGCGGCTACACCGAATATGTCGCGCGCACCGGCCAGGAGCGCCGGGCTTGCGCAGTTAGAGCGTTTTCGAGCGACGTGGATACCGGTTCGCGGCCCAGGAAAACGCGACAAATCAAAAGACTTTAGAGAAGCCATAACCATGCGCCGCGCATGGTTACCGCGGCTTTTACCCAAACTCGTAAAGCAATCTTAGCGCGCGGCGTCTATCACCGGAGCAGTCCTTCAATCTGCTCCTGTGATTTCGCGCGCCATTTCGATGTTCGACAACCCCACGCAAGCAGCCATTCTCGCATTGTTCGCGGCGAATGCGGTCATTCTGGCCGCGATGGCGTTCGCGTTCCTCGCGGCCTGGCTCGGTCGGCGGCAGGAACGCTACTGGGTGTCGTGGATTGTTGCCAATCTGGTGCTGGTTGCATCGATGGTGTGTTTCACTCTGCTGCCGGTCGATCGTTCCGGCATCCTGCTGGCGCTCGCTAACAGTCTGCTGGTGCTCGGTCTTGGCTTTCGCTGGCGTGCGGCGCGCGAGTTCGGCGGGCGGTCCGCGCCACTCCGGACGGTTTTCTTCCCGGCATTCCTGACACTGAGTCTTTATCCGGCGCCGGCACTGGTGGATCACGGTCTTCGCTTCCTGCTGGTGAACGGTACGTTCGCCGCCTGGAGCATCGCCATCACCTACGAGTTTTTGCGTGATCGCGGCGACCGGCTGCCGTCGCGCTATGGGCTGATCGTCGCTTACGGCATGCTCGCGGTCGCGTTCACCGTGCGCGCGGGGCAGGGCATCGTGTTCGGCGCTCCGATCGCCGGTGCGTTGCCGGACGACATCATCCTGTTGCTCGGCGTGTTCGCCGGCTTGTTCCATGCCGTCGGCAGCGGCGCGTTCGCGCTATCGATTGCTTATGAGCGCAGTGCGCGCGTGTTGCGCGAGGCGGCGCTGCGCGATCCGCTCACCGGGCTTTACAATCGCCGCGCGTTCGAGCGGCGGTTGCAGCAGCACATGGCGGCCGACGAGCCGTTCGCGGTGGTGTTCCTCGACGTCGACCGTTTCAAGGCGGTCAACGACCGCTACGGCCATGCCGCCGGCGATACCGCGCTCTGCGCCTGCGCGGAGACCATGCTGCGCACGCTGCGGCCGTCGGATTTCGTGGCGCGGATCGGCGGCGAGGAATTCGCGGCGATCCTGCCGGATCTGTCGTCGCAGGACGCCTACGATGTGGTCGAGCGCGTGCGCGGCGCCGTCGAGGCACAGGAGATCGTCAGTCACGGCAGCCGGTTCTCGATCACGCTGTCCGGCGGCATGACGCACAGCACGCATCGCCTCGACGACATCGCCAAGCTGATGCGCGCGGCCGACGCCGGGCTCTATCGCGCCAAGCAGGCCGGGCGCAACCGGATCGAACTGGCGGCGTAAGCCGAGGACGCTCTCATCGTCCGACCGCGTCGATCTCCGCATCGGTCGGAAACCGGCCGAGCGCCTGTTTGGAGAATTTCAATTCGCCGTTCACGGCGATCTCGAACACGCCGCCCGACGAGCGGATCAGTTCGATCTCGGCGCCGGTTCGTTCCCGCAGTCTGGCCCCCGCACGGAGGGCTTTGGGCTCGTAGCCTCAACTGCCGCAGTAGTGGATGGTGATGAGCATCGGTGCCTCGCTGGGTGTCGTGATGAGGTAAGCGCATGGCTTGCGATTGCAAGGGTTCATGCGGCAC
>JAHBZF010000177.1 GCA_019635575.1 Pseudolabrys sp.
CATCCTGATGGGCCCCGGCCCGGTCGGCATCGATCCGCGCGTGCTGCGCGCCATGTCGATGCCGATGCTCGGGCAATTCGATCCCGTCTTCACCGGCTACATGAATGACGTGATGGGTCTGCTGCGAAAAATCTATCGCACGCAGAACCAGTGGTCGCTGCTGATCGACGGTACCGCGCGTGCCGGCGTCGAGGCGATGCTGGTGTCGATCATCTCGCCCGGCGATACGGTGCTGGTGCCGGTGTTCGGCCGCTTCGGCCATCTGCTGGCGGAAATCTCGTCGCGCTGCGGCGGCAAGGTCGTCACCATCGAGCGCCCGTGGGGCGAAGTCTTCACGCCCGACGAGATCGAGGACGCGATCAAGAAGCACAACCCGCGCGTTGTCGCGGTGGTGCATGGCGACACCTCGACGACCATGGCGCAGCCGCTGGCCGAGATCGGCGCGCTGTGCCGCGCCCGCGACATCATCCTGTACAGCGACGCGACCGCGACGCTCGGCGGCATGCCGATCGAGGTCGATGCCTGGCAGGTCGATGCCATGTCGTCCGGCTTGCAGAAATGCCTCTCCGGCCCGCCCGGCTCCTCGCCGGTGACGTTCAACGAGCGGGTCGCGACCATCGCCAACCACCGCAAGCACCTCGAAGCCGGCATCAAGCCGCCGGGCTTCGTCGACGGCAACGGTCCGCGGATTCATTCCAACTATTTCGATCTGGCGATGCTGATGGATTATTGGGGGCCGAAGCGCCTGAACCATCACACCGAGGCCGCCTCGATGCTCTATGCCGCGCGTGAGGCGGTGCGCATCGCGCTCGACGAAGGCGACGCGCTGTTCACGCGCCACCGCCGCGCCAGCGACGCGATCGGTGCCGGTCTCACTGCCATGGGACTCAAATTGTTCGGCGACCAGGCGCACAAGATGCCGAACGTCACCGGCGTCGTCATCCCGAACGGCGTCGATGCCGACGGCGTGCGCACCATGATGCTGGACGATTTCGGCATCGAGATCGGCACCTCGTTCGGCCCGCTGCATGGCAAGATCTGGCGCATCGGCACCATGGGCTATGTCTGCCGCAAGGAGAACGTGCTGCTCTGCCTCGGCGCGCTCGAAGCCTGTCTGCGCCGCTTCGGCTACAAGGCTCCGGCCGGCGCGGGCGTGGATGCGGCGCTCGCGATCTATCAGCGCGGATAAAGAAAAACGGGCGCGGCCACCGGCCACGCCCGTTTGGTTATCATATCGCCCTGATCAGTCGGCGGTTACGCCGCTCGCCTTGATCGGCGCCGCCCACTTCTCGATCTCGCTCTTGACGAAGCTGGCGAGGTATTCCGGCGTCGCTTCCTTGCTGGAGACGACGTTGGCACCGAGATTGGTCAGCTTCTCGCGCACCGCCGGCGTGTTGATGGTCCCGACGATCGCCTCGTTGATCTTCTTCACCACATCGGCCGGAACACCCTTCGGCAGGAACAGCGCATTCCAGGTGTAGGCTTCGATATCGTGGCCCTGCTCCTTCGCCGTCGGCACGTTCTTGAGCACCGGCGAGCGCTCCTTGGTCAGCATCGCGATCGCCTTGACGGTGCCGCCATCGACCTGCGGCTTGCCGGTGGAGACGATCTCGCACAGATAGTCGATGCGGCCGCCCTGCAGGTCCTGCATCGCCGGGCCGGTGCCGCGATACGGCACATGGGTGATGTTGAGACCGAGCGCGGTATTGAGCACCACGCAGCCGAGATGCGTCGCCGAACCGGCGCCCGCCGAACCGAACTGCATCTTGCCCTGGTTCGCCTTGGCGTAGTCGATGAACTCCTTGAGGTTGTTCACCGGCAAATCCTTGCGCGTGATCAGCATGATCGGCACTTCGGCGATCAGCCCGGCCGGCGTGAAATCGGTCGCGGAGTTGTAGGCCGGCTTCTTGTAAAGCGTCTGGTTCTGCGCATGCGTGCCGACGGTGCCGAGCACCATGGTATAGCCGTCCGGCGCAGCGGTCTTGACGCGGTTCGAGCCGGTCATGCCGCCGGCGCCGCCGACATTCTCGACCACCACCTGCTGCCCGAGCAGTTCGCTCATCCGCGCGGCGACGACGCGGCCAAGCACGTCGGTGGGGCCACCCGCCGCGAACGGGATCACCATGGTGATCGGCCGATTGGGGAACGATTGCGCGCCGGCCTGTCCCGCCATGGTCAGCAGGGCCGCCAGCGATGCGCCGATCAAAGTCTTGAACATATGCGTTTTCCTCTCCGGTGATGTTTTTTCCGGAGAGTCGCGTGTCAAACGCCGCGGGTCAAGCAGTTTAGCCGACCTCGACAATCTCTTCGGGGAACCGGTGCAGCCGGTCACCCGGCCCGTTGCCGCCGATCAGATAATTGTCGCACAGCCAGTTCATGTAGCCCGCATGGATATAGGTCGGATGAACGACGATGTTCATGTCCTTCTGGATCAGCATCGGCTCGTCGTTGCGCACCAGCGGCCGCTCGACCAGATCGTAGCCCTGCCCGTGGCAATAGAGCCGCGCCTCCTCCGGGCGGCCGTTCTTGCGCATGAAGGCGTTGAACGCATCCCAGATATCCTTGCACGACGTGCCGGGCTTCAGCAGGTCGAGCGTGACCTTGCGCGCCGCGATGCAAAAGGCGAGTTCGTCCTTCATCGCCTGCGGCACCTTGCCGACGACGCAGGAGCGGCCGAGCTCGGTGTACATGCCGCCCGGCCCGCTGTCCTCCACCAGCAGCACCACCTGATCGCCGGCCTGGATCGTGCGGTTCTGCACGTGGCGCTGGCCGAATTTCGACGGCTGGCCGAGCGGCATCGACGCACAGAGATAGATGCCGTTCTCGCTGCCTTGCGTCTGGCTGTAATGCTGCGCCACGGCGGCGACCTCGGTGTCGCGCATGCCCGGCTTCACCGCGGCGAAAGCCGCGCGCATGGCACCGTCCTGCATCGCCGCTGCGCGGCGCACCAGTTCCATCTCCTCCGCGCTCTTGATCGATTTAATGGCGTCGACCATGTCGGAGGCTTCGACGAAGCGCGCACCGGAAAACCGCTTGTGCAGATGGTCGGCGGTGGCATGGCCCATCTGGTAGGTGCCGACGAGGCCGATGGTCGCCCTGGCATAGGGGTCGAGCGCGGTCGCCGCCAATTCCGGGTCGTAGTGGCGCGTATACGGAGCCGACGAATAGCTCGGCGTCATCAGCACGCGCTTGACGCCGCGCCAAGTATCACCGAGCAATGCGTCGCTGCCGGCGGCCGCCTGCTCGACCGCGCCGAACGGCCCCTGCTGCACCACCGTCATGGCGTCGTCGCGCGGGAACACCACCGTCATCGGATAGCCGTTGGTCGCCGGCATGTCCGTGAACCACTTCACATAGCCACCCATGTGATCGTTGTTGTTCTGCATCACCAGAACGTCGATTTTCTCGCGCTGCATCGCCGCGCGCACGGCGGCCCAGCGCCGCTCCAGTTCGGCGGTCGAGATCGGTGTCTGCAGACGTTCGGACAGAGCCATGACGGATTTCCCTCAACTCAGACAGGCGGGCGCACGATGTTGTGCATCTTGTCGAGCGTGCCGGCGAGATAACAACGGATATTGTGCTCCAGAGTCGGCATCGCGCGCAGTTCGTAGCCTTCGGAGAAGCCGCCCATGTGGCACATGACAATCACGTCCTTGCGGTTCCAGAACGGGCTCGCGGACGGCAGCGGCTCCTGCTCGAACACGTCGAGCGCGGCGCCGGCGATTTCCGTGTTGTCGAGCGCGGCGATGAGCGCCGCCTCATCGACCACGCCGCCGCGCGCGACATTGACGAGATAGGCCGTGGGCTTCATCGCCTTGAACACCGAAGCACCGACGATGCCGCGCGTCTCCGCGCTCATCGGGGTCAGCACCACCAGATAATCGAGATCGCCGGCATGGCGTACGAGATCGTCGCGATGCTCCATCCGGTCGAAGCTTGGCGTCGGGCGCGGACCGGACGAGAACCCGACCACGGTCATACCCAGCACCTTGCACACCGGCGCCAGCGCCTCCGCGATCAGCCCGACGCCGAGAATGCCGACGGTCTTGCCGAACAGCAGCCGCGACGGCCAGCGCTCCCAGGTCGCCTTGTCCTGCGCGTGGACCGAGCGCGGCATGTCGCGCGCCAGCGCGAGCATGTAAGCCAGCGTCGCCTCCGACACCGGCGGACCATGGATGCCGCGGATATTGGTCACCATGATGTCCGGCCGCAACGATGGCAGATCGACGATGTTATCGACGCCGGTGCCGAGCGCCTGAATCCATTTCAGCTTCGGCGCGTCGCGCACCACATGGTCGGCCATCGGCGGCGAGAAGCACATCAGGATGTCGACGTCAGCGATATAGGGATCGACCTCGCTGTGGTGGCCGACGATATCGACCTTGAAGCCGGGAAATTTCGCGGTGATCAGATCGCGATAACGGCTGCTGGTCGCCTCCTGCCGCTCCATCAGAATGAGAACATGGGTCATTTGCGACAAGTCCCTCGCCAGCACGGTCGGAGTAGCGAAATAGCATCCCGGCGCGCCCGCGCCCACTGGGACTGCCGCTTCGGCTCGAACTGCGGTACAATATCCGGATGGATAATCCCCTGAGCGGCAACCTGCCGATCGACTGGGCGGCCATCGACTGGATTTATGTCGGGGTGCTCGCGGTTTTCGCCTATCTGTCCGCCCTGATCGGACAGGTCGTCTCGCTGCGGCATCGCGGCCTGGCGTCGCTGCTGGCGGCCCTGATTTTCGCGGTCCTTTTTGTCGCCTGGACCTATTACCCGCACGGCCTTCCCCTGCCGACCCGGCTGCGTTAAAGCGTCTGGCGGACAAGTATCTTGAAAGACTTGCTCCGTTTGACAGTCTCGCATCGGGTGGGAGTGGTATGAAAAAGGTCTATCCGGACGCCAAAGCGGCGCTCGCCGGTCTCCTCAAGGACGGAATGCTGATCGCCGCGGGCGGCTTCGGCCTGTGCGGCATTCCCGAAGTGCTGATCCAGGCGATCCGCGAATCCGGGGTGAAAAACCTCACGGTGGTCTCGAACAATGCCGGCGTCGACGGCGCGGGCCTCGGCCTGCTGCTCGACACCAAGCAGGTGAAGAAA
>JAHBZF010000178.1 GCA_019635575.1 Pseudolabrys sp.
CATTCAGGCGAGCCGCTCCAACTATAATCCGCACAGCTACGCGATTGGCAGCGCCGCGCTGTTGATGGTGGCGTGCATCGCGCTCGCCGGTGTGTTGTGGAGCCGCCGCCGGATCAAGCGCCGCCTCGCCGCCGCCGAGCGGCGGATCGAACACCTCGTCGACTCCACCTGGGAATTGCGCGAGGCGCAGGACCGCGCCGCGCATCTGCTCGATGCGCATGGCGACATCATCCTGCGCCGCGATGCCGCCGGCCGCATCACCTTCGCTAACCAAGCCTACCACGCGCTGACGCAAGACGCGCCGCTCACGGTGGTCGAGCAAGGCCCCGCGAGCGCGCTCGATGACGGCACGCGCCTCCATGACCAGAAGATCGCGACAGCCGGCGGCGCGCGCTGGATCGCCTGGCGCGAGGTCGCGGTGCGTGGCGAGGCCGGCGCCGAAGTTCAGGCCGTCGGCCGCGACGTGACCGCGCGCGTCGCCACCGAGCAGGCGCTGACCGACGCGCGCGATGCCGCGGAAGCGGCGAGCCGCGCCAAGTCGCGCTTTCTCGCCACCGTCTCGCACGAGATCCGCACGCCGTTGAACGGCATCCTCGGCATGACCGGACTGCTGCTCGACAGCCGGCTGACGCCGGAGCAGCGCACCTACGCCACCGCCGCCAAGACGTCCGGAGAGAATCTGTTGTCGTTGATCGAAGACATGCTCGATTTCTCCAAGATCGAGGCCGGTAAACTCGACCTCGCACCGCAGCCGCTGTCGCCGACTGCGCTGGTTGAAGATGTGGTCGAACTGCTGGCGCCGCGCGCGCACGGGAAGAACATCGAGATCGCGTCCTTCGTCGATCCGCAGGTGCCGGCGCAGGTGATCGGCGATCCGGCACGGTTGCGGCAGGTGCTGCTCAATCTCGCCGGCAACGCCATCAAGTTCACCGAACGCGGTGGCGTCGCGATCACCGTTGCGCCGTCGAAACGCGCCGGCGCCGGCCCGCATGCGCTCGACATCGTCGTGCGCGACACCGGCATCGGCCTCGACGCGGCCGATCAGGCACGTATCTTCGAGGAGTTCGAGCAAGCCGACACCGGCACCACGCGCCGTTACAGCGGCACCGGGCTCGGCCTTGCCATCAGCAAACGTATCGTTGCGCGCATGGGCGGCACGCTCGGCGTCGACAGCGCGCCCGGCGCGGGCGCGACCTTCACCGCCACGGTGACGCTGCCACCAGCCGATACCCAGGCCGCGACCGAACCAGCGCCGATCCTCGACAATCTCGCGGTGCTGATCGCCGCCACCGGCATAACGGAAGCGGGACTGATCGCCCACCGGCTGCGCCGCTGGGGCGCGCTCTGCGCCGTGGTCAGCGATGCGACAACCGCCGAATCGATGTTGCGGCAGCAGGCGTGGGACGTGATCCTCGCCGATCCTTCGTTTGCCGGGATCGCCGGATCCGACCTCGCCAGCGGCGCACGGCGCATCGCGCTGCTGACGCCCGACCGTCGCGACGCGATCACCGGCCTCAAGCAGGACGGTTTCGACGGCTATCTGATCAAGCCGGTACGCGCCGCCTCGCTGGCGGCGGCGATGCAGAGCGGCGCCTTTGTCGGCACGCTCACCGAACCGGCGCCCGATGACGAGACCGCCGCCGAGGCTCCCGTCCACCCGCTGTCGATCCTGGTCGGCGAGGACAACCCGATCAACGCATTGCTCGCCCGCGCGCTCCTGACCCGAATGGGCCACCGCCCGGTGGTCGCCGCCGACGGCGCGGCGGTGCTCGCCGCCTGGCGCGGTGCCCGCGCCGCCGGTGCGCCGTTCGATCTCGTTCTGATGGATGTGCACATGCCGGCGATGGATGGGCTCGCCGCCACCCGCGCGATTCGCCGGGAGGAACAAGCGGACACCGGCGCGCCGCCGACACCGGTCGTCGCCCTCACCGCCAACGCCTTCGACGACGATCGCGACGCCTGCCGTGACGCCGGCATGAATGGATTTCTGGTAAAACCGCTGCAACGCGAGGCACTTGCCGCCACCCTCGCCGATGCCTGTGGCCGCGCGGCCACGCTTGCCGCCTAGGCATCCGTCACCACATTGTTTTCGCGCGCCAATCAGATCATGGTGCGAGTTCCCGGCCCGACCGGGAACTCAGGGAGCCGGGCGTGTACCGGCTCCAGCCCCGATAACGACCGACGACACCTCTATGCCCGATCGCGACCCGCCGCCGCTCACCGGACCTCGGCATCCCGGCCTGTTGTCTACCTTGCAGGCATATGGCGGGCTGCAGGTGGCGCCCGCGCGCGCGTTCCGCCGCCATGACAGTCTCGGCCGCATCGGTCCGCTCGAAGTCCGGCTGGCGCAAAGCGCCGCCGAGGTGCGGCAGGCGCAGAAGCTGCGCTACCGGGTGTTCTACAAGGAAGGCAACGCGATCCCCGATCCGGCACGGCTGGTCGCGCGCCGCGACGTCGATGCGTTCGATGCGATCTGCGACCATCTGCTGGTGCTCGACCACAGCGTGACGCCAAACGGCACCGGCGGCGCGCCGGCGGTGGTCGGCACCTATCGGCTGCTGCGGCAGGAAGTGGCGGAAGATTTCGGCGGCTTCTATACCGCGTCGGAATTCGACATCGGCGGGTTACTGGCGCGCCACGCCAATCTGAAATTCCTCGAGCTCGGCCGCTCCTGCGTGCTCGCGCCCTATCGCAACAAACGCACCGTCGAGCTGTTGTGGGCCGGCATCTGGAACTATGTGCGCATGAGTGGGCTCGACGTGATGTTCGGCTGCGCCAGCCTCGACGGCACCGATCCGCAAAAGCTCGCGCAGTCCTTATCGTTCCTGCATCACTATGCGCGCGCGCCGGAGGAATGGCGCGCGTCGGCGCTGCCCGAGCGCTATGTCGACATGAACATGCTGTCGAAAGAATCGATCGATCCGAAGACCGCGTTGCGCGCGCTGCCGCCGCTGATCAAGGGCTATCTGCGGCTCGGCTGCTATATCGGCGACGGCGCGGTGATCGACCACCAGTTCGGCACCACCGACGTGCTGATCATGCTGCCGGTGTCCGCTCTCAACGAACGCTACATCCAGCATTTTGGCGCCGACGGGGAACGCCACGCGGCGTAATTACAGCCGTCGTAGCGATACTTCCGCGACCTGATGGTTCGCCTGCTTCTTGAGGATCAGGTCGGCGCGTTGCCGCGTCGGCACGATGTTCTCGTTCAGGTTGACGAGATTGATGCGCGACCAGATCGAGGTCGCGGTTTCGGTCGCTTCCTCGTCCGACAGGTTCGAATAGCGATGAAAGTAGGATTTCGGATCGCGGAACGCGGTGCCGCGTAGCGTCAGAAAGCGGTTGACGTACCAGCCGCGCAGCACGTCCTCGTCGGCGTCGATATAGACCGAGAAATCGAAGAAGTCGGACACGAACGGGATCGCCTTGCCGTCCTTCGGCAGACGCCCGGTCTGCAGCACGTTCAGTCCCTCGACGATGAGAATATCCGGCCGGTCAACCTCGACCCACTGGTTCGGCACCACGTCATAGACGAGATGCGAATAGATCGGCGCGCGGACCGGCCGCCGGCCCGCTTTCACGTCGGTGAGAAACGTCAGCAGCGCCGGCAGATCGTAGCTTTCCGGAAAACCTTTCTTCTCCATCAACCCTTCGCGGTCGAGCACCACGTTGGGATAAAGGAAGCCGTCGGTGGTGATGAGATCGACCTTCGGCACGTTCGGCCAGCGCGCCAGCAGCGCCTGCAGCACGCGCGCCGTGGTGGACTTGCCGACCGCAACCGAGCCGGCGACGCCGATGATGTACGGCATCTTGATATCGACGGTCTTGAGGAAGCTCTGCTGCGCACGGAACAGGCGCTGCGTCGCCGCCACATACATCGACAGCAGCCGCGACAGCGGCAGATAAATGTCCTCGACCTCTTTCATGTCGAGGCGGTCGTGCAGCGAGCGCAACCGCTGCACCTCCTCGCCGGACAGCGTCATCGGCGCGTCGTCGCGCAGCGCCGCCCATTCGGCGCGCGAGAAGCTGCGATAGGGAGAAAGGACGGTATCGGCGCGCTGTTCCATCGGCGTGGTCCCGCGTTCAGCGCCGCGCGGCTTTTTCCTGCAGGCCGGATTGCGCCGTCCGCTTCGCCAGCTCCGCTTCCACATCGGCGAGCGTCACGCCGCGCGCCTCCAGCACCACCAGCAGATGATAGAGCAGGTCGGCGGCTTCCGACGCAACGCGCTCCTTGTCCTCCTGCACGGCGGCAAGCGCAGTCTCGAACGCTTCCTCGTTCAGCTTCTTCGCGCAATGCGCGATGCCTTTGTCGAGCAGGCTGCGGGTATAGGACGCCTCGCCGCTCGCATGGGTGCGTTCGCGGACCGTCCGTTCGAGATCGTACAGCGTGAAGGTGCTCATGATCGGCCTGTTATCCGCTCTTAACACTTTCCGTCCGGAGACGGGAGTCGGGCTTTGCGGGAAGCGTTAAGGGTCGAGCCGCATCGGCAATCCGGCCGCGGCCATATGCTCCTTGGCCTGGCGCACCGAATATTCGCCGAAATGGAAGATCGACGCCGCCAGAACCGCCGTGGCATGGCCGTCGCGGATGCCCGCCACCATGTGATCGAGATTGCCGACGCCGCCGGACGCGATCACTGGCACCGGCACCGCATCGGCCACCGCGCGGGTGAGCGCGATGTCGTAGCCGGACTTGGTGCCGTCCCGATCCATCGAGGTCAGCAGGATTTCACCGGCGCCAAGCGAAGCAACCTGGCGCGCATAATCGACCGCATCGAGGCCGGTCGGTTTGCGGCCGCCATGAGTGAAAATCTCCCAGCGGTTTGGCTCGCCCGGCTGCGACACGCGCTTGGCATCGATGGCGACCACAATGCACTGGTCACCGAACTTTTCCGCCGCCTCGCGGACAAACTCGCGACGACTTACCGCCGCGGTGTTGATCGACACCTTGTCGGCACCGCAATTCAGAAGTTTGCGGATGTCGTCGACCGTGCGC
>JAHBZF010000179.1 GCA_019635575.1 Pseudolabrys sp.
CGAACGTCACAATGTCGGTGTATTCGGCCCGCTCGAGCCGGCCGCCTTGGCATGGCTGGCGCCGCGCATCCCGCTCTGGATGACGCCGGACATGCTCACCGCGATCGGCGTTCTCGGCGCGGTGATGGTGTTCTTCGGCTACGCATTGAGCGCCCATGAGCCGCATTTCCTGTGGCTCGCAAGCCTCGGCCTCGCCGTCAACTGGTTCGGGGATTCGCTCGACGGGTCGCTGGCGCGCCACAGGCGGATCGAGCGGCACCGTTACGGCTTCTATCTCGACAATGCGGTGGACGTGGCGCAGCAGATCCTCACCGCCGTCGGCTTCGCGCTCTCGGGCTGGATCCGGCCGGACCTCTGCTATCTGGCGCTGGCCTCGTTCTTCGCCATGTCGATCCTGACGCTGCTGCGTGCCCGCGCCTTCTCCACTTATCAGGTCACTTATGCCGGGTTCGGACCGACCGAACTGCGGGTCGCCTTCATCATCCTGAATGCCGTCATCATTTTTGTCCCGCCCACGCCGTTCGCGCTGGCGGGATGGATCGTCACCTATGCCGACCTGCTGTCGCTCTTGTGGTCGATCTCCATGCTGACCACCTTCACGATTCTGATGGTGCGGGACATCGCCCGTCTCTCGGCCGAAGATCCGACGCCGCCCGCGCCGCGGTAGGTTTTCTATCCGAGCGCGGGCCGCAGGAAATAAAGCGACAGCGCCGGATGGAAATACGGATCGTCGCGAATGACCTGCGCCCAGCGCGCATCGAAATAGGCACGCTCGCGCGCATAGACCGTATAGCCGTTGGTCTTGAAACCCCGGCTCGCCGATTCATGATGGATCAGCCGGGCCCGCGGCGTCAGCACATGCACGAAGCCGCGCTCCGACAGCCGCAGGCACAGGTCGATGTCATTGAGCTCGACCGGAAGATTGACGTCGTCAAATCCACCAACTGCCTCAAACTTCTTCCGTTCGATGGCGATGCACGCCGCGGTCACGGCGCCGACCTCGCGCTCGCCGGTTAACTGGCCGAGATATCCCCGCGTCGCGACAGGTTCGCTGTGATAAATGTGGCCTGCGTCGCCGCCAAGCCCGAGCACGACCCCTGCGTGCTGGATCTTCCCGTTCGGAAATTCGAGCAGTGCGCCGACCATGCCGGTCTGTGGCCGCAACGTGGGCTTCACCAGCGCCCGCAGCCAGTCGGCCGACAGCATCTCCACATCATTGTTGAGAAAGACGATCACATCCGACGGCTGCGATCGCGCGCCGTCGTTGGACAACGCCGAAAAATTGAACGGACCGGGACGGCGCAGCACCGTGAAACGCGCATCCACCTGCAGGGACTCCAGCAGCGCCAGCGCGTCAGGCTCCCGTGAATCGTTGTCGACGATGACACAGTGGAAATCCGGATAATCGGTTTTTTCGCGCAGACCTTGCACACACCGACTCAGGAGCGAACAGCGATCCCGCGTCGGCACGACGATCAGAACGCGTGGCCATGAGGATGGATCAGCCAGCGGTTCTGGCGGCCGGACCGCTGAATACGCCGCCGGCGCATCGGCAGGCGAGAGACCGCGAAGCAAAGGGCGTCGCAGATGCGACACCGCACCCGGCGGCAACGCCATGGCGATGCGCCCGCTTTCACCACGCGGGTTTTGCCACAGCGCAGACAAGAGCCCGTCTGCTCCCTCCTCCGGAGCTTTCAGAAAAACCGCATCGCCCAGATATCCGACCGCCTGCTCGAACAACGGACTCCAGTCCGGCTTCAGGATCGGCGCATGCAGCCTACCGCGCTCGTCGACAGCGTCTTCATCGCCATAGATCAGCCGCGCATCCGGATGGCGCGCCGCGTGCTCCATGAGACAGGCAAGCGCGTGATCCGGAAACCGCGCAAAATGCGGTGGGAACGAAAGCCAATCGCCAGCAGCGATGTCTGGCACGATATCCGCGACATCAGCGACCGTGCGGCAACGCGGCTCGTTCTCCACAAGCTCGGTGACGAAGGCCGGCACGCCGCCATCTCGCGGCCTGACGAGATAGAGCACCCAGCGCGCATAGGCTTGCTGCTGCAATGAGATGACGAGCGCGCGGATATCCCGCTCCTCAGCAGCACCGAGCGCCGACAATAAGCGGATCGTGGGGCCTGTTGCCCAGTCGAAACGCGGCGCATCGATCCCTGTGGGGTCGAAATCCCGCGACCGCGACCGCAGCCAGCGATGATAATCGGACAACGGCGTCGCCGTGCCTGCGAAACGCAAGGCCTGGCGTGCTTCAAGGCGTGCATTGAGCAGCCGCGCGATCACCGCCCCTGCGGTCCATTTCCAGGCTTGAAACAAACCTCGCCAGAATAACCGCGACGGTGAAACGGGTTCGACGCTCTCCAGCGTGAAATCGAACCGTCCAGTGCGTGTCACCGGAGAGACCGACACCGCCATGGTGTTCGGCGGCACGCGCCCGATCCATTCGCCACCACCAGCGAAAGCGCCTGTCATGGCGTCGTGGAAAACCTCGCCGCTGCGGGTCGTGAACCGCAGCAACGGCCGCACCGGATCGTCGAAAAAGCTGCTGCGATAGCGGACCCGCACCCATGTCCGTGTCGTGAACGGCGCGACGGGATTAACAGCGAGCCAAGCCGGCGTCGCTACCGCCGTCATCCGTCCTTGGCGGACCTCGATCCCCTGCTCCGGGACAAGCGTGAACGGGTCTACCATTCAGACACGGCGCCACTGCTGCGGGGACAAAAAGGGAGAAATTGAATCACACGGACAACCTCAAATTAACGCTTTTCTCACCTGTCAGGTATCCGGTTACGCAGCTTTTACCCGCCCGGCGCGATGGTGCCGGCGTTATGACCGACGCGCCTCTCACGTCGCAACCCACATCCGCGGTTCCGTCCCGGACCGCGCGGGTGCCTCTGTGCTTCGTCCTCGACGAGGAAGGTAGCATGCGGCACTTTCTGTCGCTGGTGCTGCACGGTCTCGGCATCGACACCGAGGAGTTTGCCGATGGCGCCGCCATGCGCGCGGCGCTGGAGCGGCGGCAACCCGATCTGGTGTTCATCAACATCTCGCTGGAATCGGCCGACGCCATCGAATGCGTCGTCGCGCTCGGAAAATACGGTTTCTCCGGCTCCGTCCAGTTGATGAGCGGCCGCGGCGCCGCGGTGCTCGAACACGTCAAGGGCATCGGCGTGCAAAATCGGCTCACCATGCTTCCGGTGCTGAAGAAACCGTTCGAGACGGACGCGATCGTGCGCGTGATCCAGGAGTTGCGGCTGGGAACGCCGATCGCCGGCGACGTCAAGGCCAAGCTCGATCAGGGGCTCGACCAGGGTTGGGTCGAATTCTGGTATCAACCCAAGATCGAGCTGCGCCGCAAGAAATTGGCCGGCGCGGAAGCCTATGCCCGCATCCGGCACCCGCAGCACGGTATCCTGTCGCCGGCGAGCTTCATGGCGGATGCCAGCGACGGATCAATCCTGAAACTGGCCGAACTCGCCGTCACCAGCGCGCTGCGCGCCGGGAAAAGCTTCGCCGAACTCGGCCTGCAACTGCCGATCGCCGTGAATATCCCGGTTCCGGCCCTGACCAAGCTGCCGCTGGAAGAGATGATCCGGGCGCATCATACGCCGGGCGCGAAGTGGGCCGGGCTGATCATCGACGTGACAGAAGAGCAGATTCTGACCGATCTCGCCCTGGCCGCAGAGCTGACGCGACGCATGACCGGGCTCAACGTCAAGCTGGCGATCGACGACTTCGGGCGTGGCTTGTCGTCGCTATCGCGGCTGCAGAACATGCCGTTCGCCGAACTCAAGCTCGACCGGAATTACGTGACAGACTGCGGCACCGACAAGGTCAAGGCGCCCTTGTGCAAGACCGTGATCGACCTCGCGCACAATTTCGGCAGCGTCACCGTTGCGATCGGGATCGAAAAGGCGGCCGACGCCATGGCCCTCGTCAGCATGGGATGCGATTACGGCCAGGGCTTCCTGCTGGGCCAGCCGATGGCGGAAGAGCGGTTCGTGTCGCTGCTGCGCCAGCGCGCGTCGCATCAGGGCGCAACGCTGGACAAGGGCGCGGTGCGCGAGAAACGGCGCGCCTGAGCCCGTCGTCTGGTTAGATTAGTGCGTCCACGCGTCCCGGCGACGGAAAGCGAAATTATCGGCGTAGGCGATGGTGCGGCGGGCGATCTTTTCCTCTTCGGCCACGCGGTAAGGAATGCTCTCACGCTGGCAATAGGCGATCGCCGCCTCCTTGCTGTCGAACCGCAGGCGCACCTGCGCGCGCATATCCGACGAGGAGGTCCACCCCATCAGCGGCTCGACCACCCGCGGCTGTTCCGGCTCGAAATCGAGCACCCATTGTTTGGTCTTGGCCGTGCCGGACTGCATGGCGGTTTTCGCGGGCTTGTAGATGCGGGCGATCATGATGGGCGGACTCAAGGGTTTCTGTGCCGAACCCAGCCCGTATAAGCCGCCCTGTGCATGGCGGCAATGACGATCCGTCAGGCCCGATAGACGGGCACTGGCATCGTATGCACGTCGTGGTCTCTGCCGCCCTGCCGACGCTCACCCGGCTCGACCACGGACACGGGAACCGTCAGCCGGAAAGCGCCGCCCGGCATATCCTCGAAAACAAGCCCCTGATCGCGCCAGACCTCGGCCATCGCCAGGATCGTCGCCCGGCGTGGTTCGGTCTCACCCTGCTCCAGCTTGTGAATGGCCCGCTGGGTCATGCCGACATGGGCCGCGAGATCCGTCTGGCTCCAGCCCAGGACCGCGCGCGTCGCGCGCAGCTTGGTGGCGAAAATCCGCTGCTCCTGACGGATGACAGCGGCCAGCGCGCTCTGTCTGCCGGTGTGGGCCTGCATGGTCACGCCTACGCAACAAACGGCGGGTCATACGCCCCGTGCAGGTCATCCGCCGGAAACCTGACGGG
>JAHBZF010000018.1 GCA_019635575.1 Pseudolabrys sp.
TTGAAAGTGCGCTGTCCCTACCGTTTCAGCGACAGCATCTCGCGCGCCTCGTCGGATGACGCGAGCGTGCCACCGAGCTTCTCGATCAGCCAGCGCGCTTTCTCCACCAGCTCGCCGTTGCCGCTGGTGAGCTGCCCACGGCCGACATAGACCGTGTCTTCCATGCCGATGCGGATATGGCCGCCGAGCAGCCACGCCTGCACCATCATCGGGAACGCCATGCGGCCGACGCCAAAGCCGGTCCACTCGATGCCGGTGGGGAGCCGCGACTTCACGAACGCCATGGTCTCCGGCGTCGACGGCATGCCGTATTTCGTGCCGTGCACCAGCGACGCCATCGCCGGCATCTTCAGGCTGCCGTCGGCGAACAGGTCGCGACACAGTTCGATATCGCCGGTGTCGAACAGTTCGATCTCCGGCTTCACGCCGCTGTCGTAGATGGCGGCGGCCATCTTGCGCACATTCGGCGGGATGTTGATCACCACCTCCTGGCCGAAGGTCATGGTGTTGAGATCGAGCGTGGCAATCTCGGGCTTCAGCGCGACGATGTGCTCGACGCGCTTGTGCGGCGGCAGGAAATTGGTGCGCGGGCCGGGCTTGGCGGGATCCTCGTCGCCCGGCTGGAACCGGCCGCCGGGACCGGTGGTGAGGTTGATGATCAGCGCGGTGTTCCTGGCGCGGATGCGCTCCATCACCTCGCGATAATACGCCAGTTCCATCGACGGCCGCCCGTCGGGCTCGCGCACATGGATGTGGACGATGGCCGCGCCGGCGTCGGCGGCGGCGAGGCAGTCACGGGCGATCTGTTCCGGCGTGATCGGCAGCGCCGGGTTCATCTCCGGCCGCGTCAGATTGCCGGTGACCGCGCAGGTGAGAATCGTCCGTCGTTCCGATGCCGCCATCTTTATTTCCGATGCGTTGCAAAAATGTTCGTCTGATTGTCACTCGAATCAACTATACTCTCAATCAATGGCGACCCGTCTACTACGGAAGACAGCACGGTCAGGTCGTTCGGGACCAGCAGGTCCACGAATGCAGCCGTTGCCGCCGCCTCCTGTTACCCCCTCTTTGACTGCCTCGCTCGCGCCGCCAAGACACGATCTTGGGGCGCGTTTTGCTTTTTGGCGGGGCAGTCCATCGGTCTCTTTGCTGGCCGCGGTCTCCGCGGCACGCCGGCGGCATCGCGCCGGAACAAGCTCTGCACTGCCGGTCACATGAAGAAGGAGCGAGCCTTGGGTAAGAGCCTTGCCAGAAAGCGACGCCGCCACGAACGCCACCAGGAGCGCAGCCACGAGCGCTATTCCGCCGAAATCATCGACCTGCAGGGGACGAAATTCGAGACGGAGCGTGCGCTGCCGCCGATCAAGGCGTTGAACCCGACCCAGGCCGACTATCTGGAGGCGCTGCGCAAGAGCGAGCAGGTGATCGTGCTCGGCCCTGCCGGCACCGGCAAGACCTGGATCGCGGCGACCCATGCCGCCGACCTGCTGCGCCATCGCCGGATCGACAAGATCATCCTGACGCGGCCGAACGTGCCGTGCGGCCGCTCGCTCGGCTTCTTCCCCGGCAGCATCGAGGACAAATTCATGCCGTGGGCGACGCCGCTCGCCGAAGCGATCAAGGATCGCATCGGCAAGGCGGCGTTCGAGATCGCGCTCAAGAACGGCGACATCGAACTGGTGCCGTTCGAGGTGATGCGCGGGCGCTCGTGGAAGAATGCCTTCATCCTGTTCGACGAGGCGCAGAACGCGACGCGCGGCGAGATCAAGACCTTCCTCACCCGCATCGGCGAGAACTGCACCGTCGTGATCAACGGCGACGTCAGCCAGTGCGATCTGGAAGAGGCGAGCGGGCTGCGCACCGCGCTGCATCTGATCAAGTCGCAACTGCTGCCGGTACCGGTGATCGAATTCACCCGTGCCGACATCGTACGCTCCGGCGTCTGTGCCATGTGGGTGCAGGCATTCGAGGACGCGAACCTCTAGCCTCGTCGCGAGGCGGCGATCGTCAGCGCGCCGGAGTGATCCGGCGCGTTTTTTATGGGCCGCCGGACCGGCGCCGCGGTCCGCGTACCCGTCGGTCTCGGCGGTTCCGCATGTCTGGCATGACGGCCGTCATGGCTTGCCATGGCCGAAGGGCTTGCCGGCCAATAGATGATATGTCATGCAATTTACATGATACGTCATCTAACAAATGAGATGTCAGACGGGCCGGAGCAGGGCGAAGCAGCGTCCCCCGCCGGCCTCCGGCTCGGGACGATGATCGGGCTCGCCGGCCGGCAATGGCGGCGAACCGTCGATCTGCGGTTACAGTCGTTCGACCTGACGGAAGCGGCCTGGATGCCGCTGGTGCAGCTCGCCCGCGCCGACGGACCCATGCGGCAGAAGGATCTCGCCGCGGCGCTGTCGCTCGACAGTTCGTCGGTGGTACGGGTGCTGCAAAACCTGGAGGCCGCCGGGTTCGTGACCCGTGAGGAAGACGCGGACGACCGTCGTGCCAAGGCGATCGCCATCACCCGCGCCGGCCGCAAACGCGCGCAGCAGGTGCTGCGTCTCTCCGAGCAGCTCGAACACGATCTGCTCGCCGGCATCGCGCCGGCCGACCTCGCCGCCACGCGCCGTGTGCTCGCTCACATCTGCGATCAGTTGGGACGCTTCACCGACAAGGCATCGGAACGATGATGCGGCCAAGACCCGATAACTTCAAAACGACGGCGAATCCGCCATCGGTGCCCGCGCCGCTCTGGCTGCTGGCGTTGATCACGTTGAGCGGCACGCTGGCGATGCACATCTTCGTACCGGCCCTGCCGCATACGGCACACGATCTCGGCGCGAGCGCCGGCGCCGCGCAATGGACCCTGAGCGCGTATATTCTCGGTCTGGCGCTCGGCCAGCTGACCTATGGTCCGATCTCCGATCATTTCGGGCGGCGGCCGGTGCTGGCGGCCGGACTGGTCGTCTACGCGTTCGCCAGCGTCGCGGCGATGCTGGCGCCGAATATCGAATCGCTGATCGCGTTGCGGTTCGTGCAGGCGCTGGGCGGATGCTCCGGACTGGTGCTCGGCCGGGCGATCGTGCGCGACACCGTGTCGGGCGACGACGCGGCGCGCAAGCTCTCACTGATGAACCTGATGGTTTATATGGGGCCGGGCCTATCGCCACTGATCGGTTCGCTGCTGGCCGAGACCACCGGATGGCGATCGATCTTCGTCGTGCTGTCGCTGCTTGGCTTCTTCAACCTGGCGCTGATGTGGCGGCTGCTACCGGAAACATCCGGCGGGGCGGGACACGACGTGGGGACGGTGTTGCGCAGCTATCGGCATCTTGCCGCATCGCGCCGCTTCATCGGCTACACGATCGGCGGCGGCTGCGCGACCACGTCGCTCTACGGCTTCATCGGCGCCGCGCCCTTTATCTTCACCGATCAACTGCACCGGCCGACCCACGAGATCGGCTTCTATCTGTTCCTCACCATCGTCGGCGTCTGGTTCGGCAGTCTCACCGCGAGCCGTCTGATCGGTGGCCTCTCGACGCGGCGGCTGATGGTGATGGGAAACATGCTCACCTGCGTGGCCGCGATCGTTTTCCTGCTGTTCGCGCTGTCGGGATCGCTGACGGTGCTGTCGACAATTATTCCGATCGTCGTGTTGTGTTTTGGCGCCGGCATCGCTTCGCCGACCGCCCTCGCGGAAGCAATGAGCATCAATCCGGCGATCGCCGGCTCCGCATCGGGACTTTACGGGTTCGCCCAGATGGCGATTGGCGCGCTGTGCACGGCGCTCGGCGGGTTTGGCGGCAATCACGCGCTCGCAGCGGCGCTGGTGCTCGCTGGCGCGGGGCTGATCGCGCAGGTCGCGTTCTGGTGGGCGGATCGCAAGCGCGCCTGACAAGGTCAGTGCGCCGGTGCGATCCGGCGCGCGCGCCGTGACGACGAGCCGCCGCTCAGGCGTCGATGCCGTTGCGCGTCAACAGCCGCTCGGCGCTGTCGTTCCAGACGTCCATTTGCACGATCTTGCCATCGCGCACGACGAAACGGTCGACATAGCGGTTGCCTTCGAACGGCGTTCCGTCCGGCCATTCGCCATAGAGCGTGCCGATATTGTAGACGATCGTTTCATCATGGCCGGGGACGACGTCCGAGCGTTCCATCGCCTTCTTCACCCACTTGTAGCGCTTGGCGTTGAAAGCCGTGCTCTCGCGCGGATGCGAGAATTTGCGGCCGCCGGTGAAGGTGAGCTTCAGCGGTTCGGCAATATAACGGGCGGCCGTTTCCGGATCGGGAATCATCGAGGCTGTCAGGAAGGCCTCGACGATCGCCGCCGCTTTCGCGGTCTCGTCCGAGGGCATGACAACCGAGGCTTTGGTGGCGGCTGTGGCGGCGGACATGACGGCTCCCCTTCGTTTCTGTCCGGCTTCGGATGGCGATCCGGCCGGAAACTCCCGCTCTCTGGTTAGCCGATGATCGCTGAAACGAGAAGCCGTTTCACCCGGTCCGGGCGCTGCGCGATCCCGCGGAGGTGTATGTGGTGAGAACGATCCGCTAGGGCGCCTGAACATTGACGCTGAGTTTGTATACGTCGGGCAGCAGATAATGCAGCGAGCGCTCGATCGGCTCTCCCGTCGCGCTGTAGGAAATGCGATCGACGGACATCACCGGCGTCGCGCGGGAGACGCGGAGATGTTTCGCCAGCGCCCCGTCGGGAAGTTCGCTGCTGATGCTGAAAGACGCGCGCACCGGCGCGATCCCGCCTTTCTTCTTGAGGATTTCGTAGACGCCTCTGGTTTCCGCATCGGCGCGGCTCACCCGTTCCGCCAGATGGCCGGGAATCGCGATCTTCAGATAGCCATGCGGGACGCCGTCGGTCTCATACAGGCGCTCATAGACAAGCACGGGTTCCGAGGTGCCGAAACACTGCGTCATCGGTTCGTCGGAAGACCAGAAAAAATCGATGAGGTGCGCGGTGGCCTTGGTGCCTGAGGCCGCGAACGCATCCATGAAGGGGCCGAGCCGATCGATTTCATAGGTCACGCGGGGACGCGGCGCGGCTGTGAACGTGCCTATGCCCTGCCGGCGAACAAGCAATCCCTGATCGACGAGCGTTTGAATGGCGCGCCGGACCGTGACGCGGCTGACATCGTGCGCACGGGATATGGCTTCCTCGGTCGGGATCTGTTGCCCTGGAGGAACGTTCCGCAGGAAGTCCGCGCGCAGTTGCACGCTCAACTGTTCATGCAGCGCACGCGGATCGTTCCGCCGAAGCTTCGATGATCTTGCCTTCGGCGCCATGAGCACCCGTGCCCTGTTCATTCTTCCGTCCAAACCTGTAGCGACATTCGGCCCGCGAGGACATTGCCGCCCCGGCCAAAAATACCGGCGTCAACCGTGTCATTATATATGTTGCAAGATGTATTAGATACAATATAATACAACTCAAGACCGGCATTCCCCCACGGCAATGTCCGAAGCGGGCAAACGCGTGGTCACAGGATGTCGCAAGGACGCTTCGCGCGTTGACCGCGGAGATTGTCGCGAACAGGGGAGAGCGCAGCGTGAAGCTGACCGCGGAAGAAAAGGCGATGCTCGCCGGCGAGATGGGACCGGCGAAGCGCTGGGCCATCGATCATCAGATCAAGGTCGGCCGGGCTTTCGACGCGCCGGATCTCGTTCCGGTCAGTCAGGCGCATATGATGGCCGATCCGGAATCGGTCGGTGTCGCCGGCGTGACCTTCCTCGAGCAACTGGCCGACGAAGGGGCGAAGGTGGCGATCCCCATGATCACCGATCCCCGTGGCGTCGATCTCAACTACTACCAGCCGCTCGGACAAACCGAAGAGATGGCCGACATCGACCGGCGCACCATCGCGGCGTGCACCAGGATGGGCATTCTCATGACCAATACCTGCGTGAACTATCAGACCATCATGCCCCCCGTGCGCGGGGAGCATGTGGCATTCGGCGACACCGGCGTGGTGATCTACTGCAACAGCGTCTGCGGCGCGCGTTCCAATTTTGAAGGCGGTCCCTCCGCGCTGGCCGCGGGATTGACCGGCCGCACGCCACGCTACGGACTGCATCTCGATGACAAGCGGCGCGCGACGCGGCGCTTCCGTGTCCGTCAGCAACCCAAGGAACTGACCGACTGGGGCCTGCTCGGCGCGGTCGTCGGCCAGATGTCCGGCTCGTACTGGGCTGTCCCGGTCATCGAAGGCATCGACGTTGCCCCGACCTCGGACCAGATGAAGCATCTCGGTGCCGCGATGGCGAGCTATGGGTCGACACCGCTGTTTCACATGGTCGGGATCACGCCCGAGGCGGCAACATTGGCGGACACCGGGGGCGACAAGCTTCCGGTCGAGGAGATCGATGCGCGGGCCATCGACGCGATGCGGTCGCGCTTCGGCAGGAAAGGCGACGCAATCGATGTCGTCGTCTTCGCGGCGCCGCAGCTTTCTCTCGTCGAGATGCAAAGCGTCGCACGCCTTGTCGATGGCAAGACGATGAAGGTTCCCGTGATCGTCTGCACCTCGCCGCAAGTCTATCCGGACGCCGAGCGGATGCAGTTGATCGCGACGATCGAGAAATCCGGCGCCAAGGTTTTGCAAGGCACATGCTTCTATAACCAGTACGCGCGCGAGATCGGCGAGGCGAACGGCTGGACGCGCCTGCTGAGTAACTCCGCGAAGATCGTCAACATCCTCGGCGGATACGGCTATCAGCCCGCGCTCGCCAGCATGGAGGATTGCGTCGCCTCGGCCATCAAAGGGGAGATCGTCTGATGCGTCAGCTCAACTGTCATGTCGGCATCGGCCCCGACACCGAAGGCGAGGCGCTGGTCGCGAACGACAACTTCTCGGCGCGCTACGATCTGGATCGTCTCAAGGGGATTTTTTCGCGTCCGCAGCACAAGCTCGTGGGGCAGTCCTACAAGGACAAGATCCTGGTCCTGAACACCGCCAAAGGCGGCGTCGCCTCGGCCTGGATGCTCTACGAGATGAAATCGCGCGGGATCGCGCCGAAGGCCATTCTGTTCAATCTCGCCAATACGATCCTGATGCAGGGCGCGGCGCTCGCCGACATGTCCATGTGCGACCGCTTCGAGGATGGTGACGTCACGACCCTGATCAAGACGGGCCAGAAAATCCGGGTGGAACCGTCATCGGGTCGCGTCATCATCATGGATTAACGAGGGAGGCAATGATGAGAGTGTCAGTCATGCGGATGCTGTTGTCGATCCTGGCGATCGTCGTATCCGCCTCGGGCGGTTTGGCGCAGACCTATCCCTCACGGGCGATTACGATCGTCGTTCCGTTCGCGGCGGGTGGCGCGACCGATGTCGTGGCCAGGCTGATCGGCGAGCGTCTGTCGGCGAAGCTCGGCCAGCCGGTTCTCATCGAGAACAAGTCCGGCGCGAACGGCGCCATCGGCTCCGCGCTCGTCGCGAAAGCAAATCCGGACGGCTACATGCTGGTCATGGGCGGCGTGAACACGCATGCGATGAACGACAGTATCGTCAAGCCGCCGCTGTACAGCTCGACGAAAGATTTCGCGCCGATCGGTTTGATCGCGGAAATTCCGATCGCGATCGTCGTTCATCCGTCGCTCGGCGTGTCCACGCTTCCGGAGATGATCAAGCTCGTCAAGGAGAAGCCGAACACGATTTCCTATGGCTCCTCCGGCACGGGCGGTCCTCATCATCTCGCCATGGAGATGTTCAAGAGCATCGCCAAGCTCGATATGCCGCATGTTCCTTATCGCGGCGGCGCACCGCAGCTCAACGATCTGCTTGCGGGCCACATCAAGATCGGCGTCGTCGGCCTGCCGCCGGTTCTGCCGCACCTGAACGCGGGCACGCTGCGGGCCCTGGCGGTGGTGGAAGGTCAGCGTTCCGAGTTGCTGCCGAATGTGCCGACGATTGCGGAGCAGGGCTTTCCCGGTTTCGCGGTCAACTACTGGATGGGATTGCTCGCGCCGGCCAAGACGCCGAACGACGTCATCGCCCGGCTGTCGAAGGAACTCACGCTCATTCTCGACGAGCCTGATGTCGCTCCGGCACTCCGGAAACAGGGTGCGACGATCCTGCGCGGGTCGCCCGAAGAATTCAGCAAGCTCATTGCGTCGGAGGTGCCTCGCTGGGCGGCCGTGGTGAACAATATCGGTGCCACGCTCGATAATAAGTAGGCTTCTTGTCGGGACCACGCCGATTTGGTCCGGCTCCGCGGCCGTCGCGTTGTGCGGGGGCTGCGCAGCCGCGCCACGCGGTCCCGTAGCTCAGCCGGATAGGGCGCGGTTTCCGAAGTAGCGAAGCCGGCTCGAAACGGCTCGACATTCGGCGGTCGGGTACGTTTGCCGGGATCGATCGCGGGAACAGCCATCTCCGGCGCGATCGGCGTCTGGTGCGCCGGCGGGTCGCTCGCGGCCGATCATTTCCCTAGATTTGAAAATTGCGTATTAAGGAGTCGTTCGGAGCAAGGTTGGGCCGGATGCTATCGATCCCGAGATTGCGGGTCGTTGACACGCGTAGTCCCTCGGAACGCAGGCGGCAGGAGAGGGTCGGCTGTCATGACTGAAACGACGATGCATCCTGTGGCGGTCAAGCATTTGCCGTCCTTTATTACCGCTCCGGGTCAGACCGACATTCTGTTCAACGTTGTCCTGGTCTTCTTGGTGGTGATCGTATTTGCTGCCGGCACCTTCTATCTGCGCCTGCATGCGCTCCCTGAGCAGATCGCGCACCAGACGCAAAAGGTGCAGTTGCAAATTGTCGGGGTCCTGGCGCTTGTTTCCCTGTTCACCCACAATCAGTTGTTCTGGATAGCCGCCCTGGTGCTGGCGATGATCGAGATCCCGGATTTTCTGTCTCCGGTGACGTCAATGGCAAGATCGCTCAAGATGATGAGCCGACGAAGGCGGGTATCCTTTGCGCCTGCACCTGCGCCGGTAGTTGTTCCTGAGGGTGACAAGGAATTGGCCCGCGCTGATCATGTGATGGCGGAGCCGGTGCGCCAGGATGATACCGGCGAACTCGCTTCGTCGACCGAGGCGGATACGAGCGGGAAGGCATGAGCAATGTTCGAATTCTTGCTCTGCTCGATGGTCACGATCCTGCCCGATTACCTTTATCGCCGTTATGGGCAAGGGAAGCGGATCGGTCGGGAAATTACACTCTATTCGCTCTGGTTTGAGCTGCGTTGGGGTATCACGGCGTGTTTAATCCTGACGATCTCGCTCGTCACCATGATCTTCTATTTCCATCCTTCAACGACCAATGCTTCGACGGCTTTTCGGACGGTGACCATCCTGCCGGAAACGGGAGGCCGCGTGGCCGAGGTTTATGTCAGCCGTTTTCAGAAGGTTGAAGCAGGCGCGCCCCTGTTCCGTCTCGATGACACTCTACAGGAAGCTGCTTTGGTCGCTGCCCAAAAGCGTGTTGCCGAAATCGATGCGCAGATGGCGGTTTCGACGACAGAACTTGCGGCCGCTGATGGCCAGATCCAGACGGCGCAGGCCGCGTTGCAGCAGGTCCAGGACGATCTCGGACGGCAACTCGAACTCCAGCAACGCAACTCCGGCACCGTGGCTCAGCGAGACGTCGATCGCTTACGCCAGTCCGTCGAGGGAAACCGAGGGGCTGTCGCGGCTGCTATCGCCAACAAACAAAGCTTGCAAACGAAAATCTCGACCCTATTGCCGGCGCAAAAGGAAAGCGCCGAGGCGGCTGTGAAGCAAGCCCGGATCGCGCTCGACAAGACAGTGGTACGAGCCGGCGTGGCCGGCACGGTGCAGCAATTCACGCTCAGAGTCGGAGAGGTGGTCAACCCGCTGCTGCGGCCGGCTGGCATCATGGTGCCGGAAGACGCGGGTCGCGCGAACCTGATTGCCGGATTCGGGCAGATCGAGGCGCAGGTGATCAAGCGCGGCATGATCGCTGAGGTGACTTGTATCGGTAAGCCGTTCACGATTATTCCGATGGTGATCACCGATGTTCAGGATGTCATCGCTTCCGGTCAGGTGCGGGCGACAGATCAACTCGTCGATGCCCAGCAATTGGCGCGGCCAGGCACCATCACTGCCGTGTTGGCGCCGCTCTATCCCGGTCAACTCGATGGCGTGCCGCCGGGTAGCAACTGCATCGCCAATGCCTACAGCAACAATCACGATGAAATCGAGGCGCCAGACACAAGTTTTGCGCGCAAAATGTTCCTCCATGTCGTCGATGCGACTGGTTTGGTTCACGCCATGATTTTGCGCATCCAGGCGATTCTCATGCCGGTGCGCCTGCTGGTGTTGAGCGGACATTGAAAATCGGACGGATGTCTTCGCTCTGGTCCTGGTCGGCGTTTGGGTACCCTGCGCCATCCGCGATCGCCGCCTGATTCCGGGCAGCGCAGTTGTGCGGACTTGTGATACGGAGCGCCGGTCGTATCACCCCGCTGATGTTGGCTTCATCGGGATAATCGGGTTTTCGCCCGGTTTGGTGGTGAACAGGTCGGCCCATTCCGGATGCTTGGCATACTGGCCGCGCACGAACGGACAGATGGGGATGATGCGAAACCCGTGCTCGCGGGCGTCGTTCAGCATGAAATCGAGCAATGCCTTGGCGACGCCTTTCCCGTTCAGCGCCTCGGGAATGCCGGTGTGATCGGCACTGATGATGTTCGGGCCGCGATGGGTGAAGGTGATCTCGCCTTCGGCGTCAATGCCCGCGATGCGTGCCACATAGCGTCCATGGCTTTCGTCGCGCATTTCCTTGGTGATGGCCGCGGCTGACATCTTGAAATTCCTTCTTCCTAGAGTTCCTTTTTGAGGATGGACCGATCGAGCGGGTCAGGCTCCGCTCCGCTCGCGTTGAAAAATAACGCTGCGATGGCCCCTAGAGTGTCGAAAAGTCTTCGTGAGGCCACTGCCTTCATGATGGCCTTGGAGCCGAGGCTAGCAACAGTTTCCCATGAAACAGGCACTTTGTCCTTGTCGTGCGTTATCGAGTAGGCTGTCCCGCAACGGTACTCATGCCTCGATCAGATTCAATGACATGTTGTGGCTCGGCCGGCGAGAAACTTTATGATCGGGCAACAGAAGGGAGACGGACATGCGCGACGGCACAGTGAATGACTCGCACCGTCGTCTTCTTATCCCGCAGGTGGCACCCCTTTATGAGGCTATCGAGCCGTTCGCTTATGCGTTGATGCGGTTGGCATCCGGTCTGATCATGGCGAATTTGGGCTGGATGAAGCTGTTTGGCGGTGGGATGGCACGCGACATCGAGTTGTTCCAACAACTTGGATTGGCTCCTGCGGTGCCGCTCGCCTATTTCACCAGCGGCCTGGAATTCTTCGGCGGCATTGCGGTCGGAGTTGGTTTTTTGACACGGCCTCTCGCCGCGATGCTGCTCGGCGAACTGATCGTCATCGTATTGCTGGTGATGATCCCGCGCGGGGCCGGTTATCATCTTTCCGTGGTTTGGCTCGGGGTTTTCCTGTTCATCCTCATTCACGGCGGCGGGCGCATCTCCGTCGACCGCATGCTCGGCCGCGAATTCTGACGGCAGTATCAGTTCCTTCAGGAGTATTGGTCATGACCAGCGAAGCCATCCGCGACCCCGCCAAGGATCATCTGCTGACGCCGGAGAATTCGGCGTTCATTGTCATCGACTATCAGCCGATCCAAGTCAGCTCGATCCGGTCGATGGATCAGAAGCAACTTGTCTTCAACATCGTTCATACGGCCAAGGCGGCGGTCAACTATGGACTGCCGGTCGTCCATTCGACGGTCAATGTCGCGACTGGGCGAAACAAGCTGCCGATTCAGCCGCTCATGGATGTGCTGGGTGCCTTTCCGACCTATGACCGCACCACGATCAATAGCTGGGAAGACGTCGAGTTCAAGCAGGCGGTGCTGGCGACCAAGCGCACGAAGCTGATCATGACGGCGCTGTGGACGGAGGCCTGCCTGACGTTTCCGGCGCTCGATGCCTTGAAGGAAGGCTTCGAGGTTTATCCGGTGGTCGATGCTGTCGGCGGGACCTCGGTCGAAGCGCACGAGGCGGCACTGCGCCGCATGGAGCAGGCCGGCGCCAAGCTGATCAGCAAGACGCAGCTCTATTGCGAGTTGCAGCGCGACTGGAATCGTCAGGCGACCGTTCCCGGCTTCATGGATGTGTTCGAGAGCTGGGACGGTTTCAATCCCGAGAAGCGCTGAAGGGGATTATCAGGGCCGGCGGCCTCTTCTGGAGGCTCCCAGTTTCTCGGCAGTCCGACGCATGACATCCGCGATGGTTGCCCGATCCGGGGCTGCGCAGCCGCGCGGACCTGTGATACACGGAGCGCGCGGTCCCGTAGCTCAGCCGGATAGAGCAGCGGTTTCCTAAACCGAAGGTCACAGGTTCGACTCCTGTCGGGACCACCAGTCTGCTGCTCCGGCGGGCTGCCTTGGCGGCGCGCGGAAGCGCCCATCATGCCTCGCTTTCCGTCAGGATATCGCGAATGCAGGCGACGAAGCGAAGCGCGAGCGGGCTCAGGATCCGGTTCGGCAGCGTCACGACGCCGATCGGCCGTCGCATCGTTTCCAGTTCGATCAGTGCTTTGATCGTCGGATGCCGGGTCGGGAAGCGCAGCAGGGAATAGGGGACCGCGCTGAGGAAACGGCCGGTCGCGAGCAGGCTGTTGCGCAGGTTCAGCGACATGGTCGCGACCTTGGGCTGCGGCGGCTCCAGTCCATTGGCGTGGAATGCTTCCGCCACCAGAGAGCCAATGAAGGTTTCGCTCGACAGCACCCACGGCTCGTTCACCAGATCCACCAGTTTGATGTTGCTCTGACGCGCCCAGCGACTCTCGATGCCGGCGGCCACGACAAACGGGTCGTGATACAGGATGTCGGTCTTGAGCTGTCTGTCGTCGAGCGGCCCGACCAGGCGGGAGACGACAAATTCGACGGTGCGGTCCTGCAGAGCGCGATAGAGCGCGGACGTGTCCGCCAGCGTGACGTGGAATACGATCTCCGGATGAGCCTGTGACAGGCGATTGATCGCCGCGGTGATGATGCTGGCGCCGAGCGGTTCGGTGCTGCCGAGCCGGACTTCGCCGGCGGTCGGATTGGTCAAAAACTCGATGTCGTTGATGCTCTGCCGCAGCTCGTCGAACACGGCGAGGCCGCGCCGGACGAGCGCCTGCCCATATTGTGTCGGCTCGACGCCCTGCGGGCTGCGCTCGAGCAGCGGAACGCCGAGAGCATGCTCCATGTCGGCGATCGCCTTGGAGATGGCCGGCTGTGAGATGGAGAGTTGCCGGCTGGCCTTGGCCATGCTGCCGGCCTGCACCACCGCCAGCAGCACCTGCAGGTCCCGCAGTTTCAGCCGCCGGCCGATCCGATGATCCCAGTCCATGGTTCAGTCCGGGGGTATAACCTAATGGTTATCGCAGAGATAGCATAATCGAAATTCCATTTATAGCTCGTGTTCTTACACTGACCGGCAACAAGAGCGCGGGCGACGCGGCGTCGCTGACGCGCCGAAGGCCAATCGACGGAAGACCAAATCGACAGGGAGGATCGGTGCGATGCGCGCCCGTGGTTTGTTCGTTGCTCTGACGTTATGTCTCGGTTTTGGAATGGCGGCCGCGCGGGCCGATGACGCCTATCCGTCGCGCCCGATCACCATCGTCGTGCCATTCTCGGCGGGCGGCCCGCTCGATTTCGTTGCGCGTGCGGTGGGCGAGAAACTGACCGCCAGCCTGAAACAGCCGGTGATCATCGAGAACCGCGCAGGCGCCGGCGGCAATCTCGGCACGGCGGCGGTCGCGAAGGCGGCGCCCGATGGTTACACCTTGCTGGTGGTGTTGAATTCGACGCTGACCGTCAATCCCTGGCTCTACAAGAATCTCACCTTCGATCCGGCCAAGGATTTGCGGCCGATCTCGCTGCTGACCAATTCCAGCCAGATGCTGGTGGTGAATCCGTCGATGCCGGTGAAATCACTTGCCGAATTCGTCGCTTTCGCCAAGCAGACTCCCGTCACCTATGCGCATGCCGGTTACGGCAGTCCGGGTCATCTCGCGATGGAATATTTCCGCTTGCGCGCGGACTTCAAAGCCAACGCGGTGCCGTACAAGGGTAACGCTCCGCTGGTGACGGATCTGCTCGGCGGTCAGGTGCAGGCCGGCTTTGTTTCCAGTGCCGGCGTGATCAATCATGTCCGTGCCGGAAAGCTGCGTGGTCTGGCGATCTCGGCCAGCAAGCGCTCGCCTCTGGCCCCGGACATTCCGACGGTCGCCGAATCCGGCTATCCGGGATTCCAGGTCGATATCTATTTCACGATGCTGGCCCCGGCCGGTGTACCGGACAAGATCGCCGCGTTGCTGGAAAGCGAGGTGCGCAAGGCGCTGCAGGATAAGGCTCTGCAGGTGAAGTTGCGCGCCCAGGATCTCGATCCGACCGGCAGCACCGCCGCCGAGGCCCAAACGAAGATTGCCGATGAGCGCAAGCTCTGGGGTGATGTCGTCAAGGCCGCACACATGCATATCGAATGAAGCGCGTTATCCGGAATGACAACGTCTCCGAACTTTCTGTTCATCATCACCGATCAGCATCGCGCCGATCATCTCGGCTGCTACGGCAATCGCATCGTCAAGACGCCGGCGATCGACGGCATCGCGCGCGATGGCGTCAGCTTCGATCGCTTTTATGTGACGTCGGCGATCTGCATGCCGAATCGCGCGACCTTGATGACGGGGCGGCCGCCCTTGCTGAACGGAGTGCGGCATAACGGTCTGCCGCTGCCGCTGGAGTCCGTCACGTTTCTGGATTGCCTGCGCGGCGCGGGGTATCGCACCCACCTCGTCGGCAAGTCGCATTTGCAGAACATGACAGGAAAGCCGGCGGTCGGCGCCGGAACAAAGCCCGTTACCGAGGCGGTGCGGCGTGCCGGCGGACGCTACGATCAGGAGATCGCCAGCAGATGGCGTGACGATCCCCACCACGATCTCGATCTGCCTTATTACGGGTTCGATGGCGTCGATCTCGCCATCGAACACAGCGATCAGGTCGAAGGTCATTATACGCGCTGGCTCAGGGCGCGGCATCCCGACCCGGACAAGCTGCGCGGCCCCGAGAATGCGTTATCGAACGAGGCCGCCGATCTGCCGCAGGCATGGCGCACGCGGGTGCCGGAAGAGCTGTATCCGACGACTTATATCGCCGAGCAGGCCATCGCGCGGCTCGGTGAGTTCGGCCGCAACAAGGAGCAGCCATTCTTCCTGATGTGCTCGTTTCCCGATCCGCACCACCCCTTCACGCCGCCGGGGCATTACTGGGATATGTACCGGGCTGCGGACATCCCGCTGCCGGCGAGCTGGAACGTCGATCGCGACACCTGTCCGCCGCATGTGCGACGTCTGCTCGACGAGCGCGACAACGGACAGGCGCGCAAGGATACGCCGGCGCTGTTCGCCTGCACCGAAGACGAAGCGCGGCGGCTCACCGCGTTGACCTACGGCATGATCACCATGATCGACGACGCCGTGGCCCGCATCCTTGCCGCACTGGAAAAAGCCGGCGTCGCCGACAATACGGTGGTGGTGTTCACCTCGGATCACGGCGATCTGATGGGCGACCATCAACTGATGCTGAAAGGCCCGGTGCACTATCAGGGGCTGATCCGCGTGCCGTTCATCTGGAGGGACACCGCGGAGCGGCGCGCCAACGGCCGTCGCGACGGGATCGGCGCGACGCTCGATCTCGCGCGAACGATTCTCGACCGCGCCGGGGTTGCGCCGTTCAACGGCATGCAGGGCGTGTCGCAGATGCCGGTGATCGACGGTGCGTCCCCCGCGGTTCGGGACGCCGCGCTGATCGAGGAGGAGGGGCAGCGCATTTATATGGGGTTCCCGAGCCGTATCCGTATGCGAACGCTGGTGACCGAACGCGCCCGTCTCAGCGTGTTCGAGGGCGTGGATTGGGCCGAACTTTATGATTTGCGGGACGACCCCCAGGAGATGCGCAATCTCTGGGGCAGTGCCGCGGCGCGTTCGCTCGAGCGCGACATGCTCGAACGGCTGGCCCGCGAGATGATCGCGGCCTCCGAAACGAGCCCGCTACCGATGGGTCTGGCCTGATTGCCGCTGCGGCCGGTGCCGGCCAGCCGCCCCCCGGACAATATTTCATCTTTAAAATAATTCCCCGGCTGCGGCATACTGAGGAGCCATTGGGCCAAAGGCCGTCACCGAGGGGGATTCACATGACCATCTGGCTGCGCTCCGCATTCGCCGCGAGCTGTCTTGTCGCCGCTACAGTCGCCGGGGCCGACCGCGCCTCGGCGCAAACCGTGCCGACCATCCGCGTCGGCTGGACCGTGCCGGCCGAGGACGCGAAATACTGGATGATGAAGCGGCCCGAGCAGTTCCCGAACCTCGGCAAGACCTACAAGGTCGAATGGATTCAGTTCCAGGGCACCGCGCCGATGGTGCAGGCCATGGTTGCCGGCGCGCTCGATTGCTCGACCCAGGGCGTGCTGTCACTCGGCCAGGGTGCGGCCTCGGCCGGCCTCGAGACCTATGTGGTGGCCCAGCATGTGGGCGAGAAGCCGGGCGGCTTCTCGGTCTACTGGGCGGTGAAGGACGACTCGCCGATCAAGACGGTGAAGGACATCAAGGGCAAGACCGTCGGCATCAACGTGCTCGGCTCCGGAATCTATGGACCGATGGCGATGTATCTGAAGAAGAACGGCATCGACCCGGACAAGGACATCAAGCTGGTGGAGGCGCCGTTCCCGACCCAGGAAGACGCGATCCGCTCCGGCCGCATCGATGTCGGCGTGCTGAACCAGCCGTTTGCCTCGCGCGCCGAGGCCAAGGGCGGTCTGCGCAAGCTGTTTTCCATCGCCGACGGCGTGCCGAACGTCGTGCACATCGTCGAAGCCTGCAAGAAATCGTTCGTCGACAAGAACCCGGATCTCGCGGCGATGTATGTGCGCGATCTGACCACCGGCATGGGCAAGGCGCTGGCCAACCGTGAGGAGACGCTGAAGATCGTCTCCGAAGTGTTCAAGGCGCCGGCGGCAGTGTTCGAGCCGTTCTACTTCAAGACCAACGACTTCGCGCGCGATCCGGGCGCAGCGCCGAACTTCGACGGCATCCAGCAGTTGTTCGACATCTATGCCGAGGTCGGCATGCTGCCGAAGAAGCTGAATGCCGCGGACTTCCGCAACGCCAAGATCGTCGCACCGCTGAAATAGCTGCGCGGCGTGGGAAGCGTGACCGAACGAGCGCCGATGATCGCGATCGAAGGCGTGTCGAAACGCTTTGATGCCGCGCGCGACCGGCGGCATCTGGCGCTCAACGACGTGACCCTGTCGGTGGCCGAGGGCGAGTTCGTCTCGATCCTCGGCCCGTCCGGCTGCGGCAAGTCGACTTTGCTCTATATCGTCGGCGGCTTCGTCGAACCGACGGCCGGCCGCGTGCTGGTGAAGGACGTGCCGGTGCGAGGGCCGGGGCCGGACCGTGGACCGGTATTCCAGGAATTCGCACTGTTTCCGTGGAAGACCGTGCTCGGCAATGTGATGTACGGTCTGCAGCAGGGCGGCGTGCCGCGCGCCGAGGCGCTGGCGCGCTCGCGCGAACTGCTGACCATGGTGCGGTTGTCGGCCTACGAGAATTTTTACCCGAAGGAGTTGTCCGGCGGCATGAAGCAGCGCGTGGCGATTGCCCGCACGCTCGCCTATAAGCCCAATATTCTCCTCATGGATGAGCCTTTCGGCGCGCTCGATGCACAGACACGCACACGGTTGCAGAACGATCTCCTGAAGATCTGGGACGAGGATCGCAAGACGGTGCTGTTCGTCACCCATAGTGTCGAGGAGGCCGTGTTCCTGTCCGACCGTGTGGTAATGATGTCGCGCTCGCCAGGCCGCATCCAGGAGATCATCGACATCGACCTGCCGCGCCCGCGCTCGCGCGCCGAACTGCTGCTCGACCGGCGGTTTCAGGACTACGTGGTCGAGATCGAGAAGATGTTCGACGATACCGCGCAGCAGGCGCCGGCATGACGCGGATCACCGCGATTCCCGGTCTGCCGCCATTGCTCGCTTGTCTCGGCATATTGGCGGTGTGGGAATTGCTGGCCCGCTGGTACGGGCTTAACGGCCTGCCGCCGGCGTCGCAGGCGCTGCCGCAGATCCCGCATATTCTCTCGGACAAGGAATCGCTGATCGATATGAGCGAATCGCTGCGCCGCATGGCGATCGGCTATGGGCTTGCCCTGCTGGTCGCGGTGCCGATCGGCCTGTGGATGGGCCGCAGCCGATATGCGGCGGCGTTCTTCAATCCGCTGATGATGGTGATCTATCCGGTGCCGAAGGCGGCGCTGATGCCGATCATCATGCTGTGGCTCGGCGTCGGCGATGCGTCGAAGACGCTGGTCATCTTCCTCGGCGTCACGCTGCCGCTGATCTATCATTCCTATCAGGGCAGCCGCGCGGTCGAGGAAAAGCTCCTCTGGTCCGCATCCGCCATGGGGCTTGGCGGCTTTGCGCGGCTGTGGCGCGTCGTGCTACCGGCGGCGCTGCCGGAAATCCTCGTCGGCTGCAAGACCGGACTGGTGCTCGCTTTGATCACCATGGTGACGAGTGAGATGATCGCGCGGCAGGCCGGCATCGGCAATATCGTTTTCGTGTCGCTCGATCTCGGCGCCTACGACACCGTCTACGCGATGATCGTCATCATCGGCATGCTCGGCATCCTGTTCGATGTGGGCTTCGAGGTGTTGCGCCGCCGTCTGGTCGGCTGGGCGGATTCACCCCACACCATCATGGTGGGTAGCGCATGAACGCCGTGCGGCAATGGTCGGAGCGGCTGATCGGCGTGGTGCCGATCGTCGGCTTGCTGGTGCTGTGGCAGGCCATCGCCATGTCCGGGCTCGCGCCGCCGGCGCTGCTGCCGACACCGGGTGTGGTGTTCGCGCGCTTCTTCCAGCAGCTCGGCTCGCCGGCGTTTCTCGATCATGCGGCGGTGACGCTCTACCGGTTGTTTGCCGGCTTCATGATCGCGGTGGTGATGGGCGTCACGCTCGGCATCGCCGCGGTCGGCAGTCGGGCGTTCGCCGCGATCGTGACGCCGGTGGTGCGAGTGCTCGCGCCCGTGCCGAAAATCGCGCTGTACCCGGCCTTCACGCTGACGCTCGGTTATGACGATGCCTCGAAGATCGCACTCGTCATCGCCGACGCGCTCTTTCCCATCCTGCTTGCCACCTACCAGGGAACATCAGCCGTCGAGCCCAAGCTCGCTTGGTCGGCGCGCGCGGCCGGGGTATCGCCGCTGCGCACATTGTTCACCGTGGTCTTGCCCGCAGCCCTTCCCTCGGTGCTGACAGGCTGCCGCATCGGCCTCGTCATCTCCTGCATCGTGGTTTTTCTCGCGGAGATGATCACCTCGACGGATGGCCTCGGCCATCTCCTGATGCGCGCGGCGCGCAATTTCCAGACGGTCGATATGTTCGTGCCGCTGATCGCCATCTCGATCCTCGGGCTGATGCTGAACGCGCTGTTCAATCTGGTGCGCCGCCGCCTGCTGCGCGGCTTCCCGGAAGAGAAATAGCGTCAGTCGTTCAGCACCGGCGGACGCACCAGTTTCAATTGGTCGAGCATGGCGATGAAGGCGCCCAGCCGCTCGCGGCGATAGGCGTCGATATCGAGGTTCTCGTAATTGAGGAAACCTTGCCCGGTGCGCAATCCGATGCGGCCCTCGCTCATATTGCGCTCGATGATCTCCGGCGCGGCGTAGCGGTCGCTGTCCAGTGCCTTGGACAGATAGCGGCTCGCATAGAAGAGAATGTCGCCGCCGCCCCAGTCGATGAATTCGAGCAGGCCGAGCACGGCGAAACGGAAGCCGAATCCGTATTTGATCGCCTTGTCGAGGTCTTCGGCGCTGGCGACGCCTTCCTCGACCATGCGGGCGGCTTCGTTCATCGCCAGTGCCTGGATACGCGGGACGATGTAGCCCGGCCGCGCGGCGCAGACGACCGGCACCTTGCCGACGGATTCCAGAAGCTGCTTGAGCCGCTCGGTGACGGCCGGATCGGTGCGCTTGCCGGGCGAGAGCTCGACCAGCGGCACCAGATAAGCGGGATTGAGCCAGTGCGCGTTGAGGAAGCGCTCCGGCCGGTCGACGGAATCCGAGAGATCGTCGACGAGAATGGTGGAGGTAGTCGAGGCGATGATGGCGTCCGGCGCCGTCATCGCGCTGGCGCTGGCAAACGCCTCGCGCTTCATCGCCACCACTTCCGGGATGCCCTCGAACACGACTGCCGCGCGGCCCAGTGCATGCGCGGCGTCGGCGTGACCGATCACCGAAACGCGCTGCGCGATGGTCGCGACATCCTGCTCGTGAAACATGCCGAGCTGCGCCAGCATGCGCAGCGTCTCCGTGACCTCACGCATCACATCAGCGCGAAGCGTCTCCAGTCCGGCGGCATCGCGCGACTTGAAATCGATGACATCGACCGCATGCCCGGCGTAGGCGAACACCACGGCGATGCCGCGGCCCATGCGACCCGCGCCGAGGCAGGCGATGCGTTCGCGCGTGCTCATCGGAAGCCGTCGTGGAGAAGCTTCTGCAGGCTGGCGCGGTCGAGATGCCCGAAGCCGAGGCTATGGAGCGTGCGGCCGGTGTGCATGAAATCCTCGCCGCAGACCGCGCCGCCGATCGACGCGAAAGCGCGCGCCAGCGGCACCGGCACCTTGGCCAGATCGGCGACGGAAATCAGGAACGACAGGCCGATACGCGTGTCCTCACGCATATAGCGGTGCTCGGTAAGGACGATATGCTCGCGCCAGTCGCCCGAGTCCGTGAGCCGGTCATGGGAGCCGCGGCCGTACATCCATTCGTCGCCTTCCTTGGCATAGTGGTCGGCCAGCGGAAAATGCGGCGCGCCGTAACCAAGCTCGCTGCGCACGGCAATGCGTTCGGCGTCGAGCGCGCTGGTCACGCGGCGGATCGCTGGCTGCGTGCCTTCCTTGTGAATGTCCCAGCGGTCGAAATGTTCGAGTGGGCCGGCATTCATGGTGATGAGCGGCGGATGGATGATCGGACCGGCATTCATCAGCGCGCCGGAGAGCGCGTCGCCGCAATCCTCGATCACGTTCGGGAACGCGGCCGAGATCACCGACAGTGCATGCGCCTTGCGCACCAGCGGAAACACGCCGGTCGGCAGCCGCTTGGCGCGCACGGTGATCGCCACCTCGAACGGCGCGTGCTTGCGGGTGAGCCACGGCAGCGTCCCGGTCTCCGCGAACGAGGCCTGCGCGCGGTTGCCGGCGTCCCACGCCGCCTTGGCGAAGATCATCGCGCCGAACGTGCCGGGCGGCAGATACACTACCTGGCCGTCGCGCAGATGCGGCGCGAGCAGTTTGGCGATGTCGGGCTGCGCCGTCGCCGGCGCGGGGCAAAGGATCAGCTCCACGTCTTTCACCGCGGCCGCGATGTCGTTGGTGATGTCGGCAATCTTGATGTCGCGCTTGCCGTTGAAATCCTTGACGGTGATGATGTTGCCGTTGGCGCGATGCTGCGCGACCGCATCACGGTCGCGCCGCCATAGCCGTGTCTCATGCCCGGCGGCCGCCATATCGGCCGCCGCCGCGAACGAGCCGTTTCCGCCGCCCAGAACTGCAATGCGCATCATCGATCCTCGCTCTTATCGCTTGCTGCGCGACACCGGGCCGCGATCGAACGTCGCTGCGGTGACGCCGCGCTCGCGCAGCTTGAATTTCTGCACCTTGCCGTTCTCGGTCGCCGGCAGAACTGTCATGAATTCCAGATAGCGGGGGACCGCGAAATAGGCGAGGCGCGGTTCGCAATAAGCGATCAATTCCGCTGGCGCCAGCGACGTACCGTCGCGCAGGATCACCGCCGCCATCACCTCGTCCTCGGCAAGCTCCGAGCGCACCGGGAACACGGCGGCGTTGGCGACCGCTGGATGACTGAGCAGCACCTGCTCGACTTCGTAGGACGAGATATTCTCGCCGCGCCGGCGGATCGCGTCCTTGACGCGGTCGACGAAACGGAAATAGCCGTCCGGCTGACGGATGACGCGATCGCCGGTGTGGAACCAGAGATTGCGCCACGCTTCCACGGTCTTGTCGTCGGCGCCGAAATAACCGGTGGCGAAGGCGAACGGATCGTCGGCGCGGACGATCAGTTCGCCGGCGGTGCCGTCGGGCACCGGATTGTCCTGGTCGTCGACCACGCGCGCATCGAAGCCGTCGAATGCCGGACCCATGCAACCGGGCTGCTGATGGTCGATCGGCGCGCCGATGGCGAAATTGGTCTCGGTGGAGGCCCAACCTTCCAGCAAGCGGATGCCGGTGCGCGCGGTGAAATCGCCGTGGAAGCGCGCCGGCACGCCGGGCGCGAGCGCGAGGCGCGCGCGGTGGTTGCGCTCGGCCGCATCGGGTGTGCGCGACAGCAGGATCGGCACCATGGCACCGAGCAGGAACGTCACGGTAGCGTTCGAGCGCGTCAGCGCGTCGAAGAATCCGGATGCGGAGAAGCGCGTCTCGTAGTGGACATGGCCACCGATCAGCAACGCTTGATAAAAAGTGTTGAGCGCATTGGTGTGAAACAGCGGCAAGGTGGTCGAGAGCACGTCGCCGTCGTGCAGCTCCAGCAGCGAGGCGGTATTGACGCCCCACCAGAAATATTGCCCGTGCGGGCAGCACACGCCTTTCGACAGGCCGGTGGTTCCGGAGGTGTACAGGATTAGCGCCATGTCGCCGGGCCGCACCGGCGCCGGCGGGAGCGGCGCGGCATCGCGTGGCATCGGCGCGATTGTCGCAGGCAGCGCGACCGGCGCGGATGCGCCGATGGTCCAGATCGTGTCGATGGCGAGGGCCGCCGGGTCGAGCAGCGCGAGATTGTCGGCGAAGCTGGTTTCGAGCACGAGCAGGCGCGCGCCGCTGTTCGACAGCATGTGCTGAAGCTGCGGCCCACGCGAGGCGGTGTTGAGCGGCACCAGCACGGCGCCGAGCCAGGCGCAGCCGAGCAGCAGTTCGATGAATTCGATCCGGTTCGAGCAGATGATGGCGACGCGGTTGCCGGCGCGTACGCCCGCCGCATGCAAGGCACCGGCACAGCGGGCCGCGACGGCGCAGGCGGCGTCATAAGTGAGGGTAGTGTCCCCGAACGTGACCAGCGGCGCGCGGCCGTTCCTGCCGGCCTGACGCTGCAGCATCGCCGTCAGCGTGCGTTCCTCCGGCGAGAAGGCACCGATCCAGTGTCGTCGTAACGTGGACGCGCCGGTCTGCTTCATTCCACTTTGCCGCCGAGATAGCTGGCGATGACCTTGGGATCATGGATCAGACCGGAGGCCGGCCCGCTGTGCACGATGCTGCCGGTCTCCAGCACATAGCCGTAGTCGGCGGTCTCCAGCGCGGCGCGAGCGTTCTGTTCGACCAGCAGGATCGACACGCCGAGTTCGCGCAGGTTCATGACGATGCGGAAGATCTCGCGCACGATCAGCGGCGCGAGGCCGAGGCTCGGCTCGTCGAGCAGCAGCAGGCGCGGCTTCGCCATCAGCGCACGGCCGAGCGCCAGCATCTGCCGTTCGCCGCCGGACAGCGTGCCGGCGAGCTGCGTGCGCCGTTCCGCGAGCCGCGGGAAGCGCGCGTAGACCTGGTCGAGTTCGGCGTCGAGCGCTTTACGGTTGTTCCAGTGGGTATAGGCGCCGAGGATCAGATTGTCGGCGACCGTCATGTCCGTGAACAGTTCACGGCTTTCCGGCACCAGGCAGATGCCGCGGCGGACACGCTCCTCGGTGCCGAAGCGGCGCATGTCGGCGCCGTCATAGCGCACCGCGCCGGTGGAGGGCAGCAGGCCCATGATGGCCGCGAGCATCGTCGTCTTGCCGGCGCCATTCGGGCCGATCACGGTGACGATCTGCCCGGCCTGCATCTCGAGCGAGACACCGCTGACGGCCTCGACTTTGCCGTAGGCAACATGCAGATCTTCGACGGCGAGAAGCGTGCTCATGCGACGCCTCCAAGATAGGCTTCCTGCACGCGCGCGTCGGCGCGGATGAGGGCTGGCTCGCCTTCGGCGAGCTTGGCGCCAAAATCGACGACGACGATGCGGTCGACCAGGTTCATGACGAATTCCATGTCGTGCTCGACCAGCACGATGGTCATGCCCTCGGCGCGTAAGCCGCGTAGCAGGTCGGACAGGGTCTGCTTCTCGAGACGGCGCAGGCCGGCGGCCGGCTCGTCGAGGATCATCAGCGTCGGATCGGCGGCGAGTGCCCGCGCGACTTCGAGCAGGCGCTGCTGGCCGAGCGCGAGATTGCCGGCGAGATCGCCGTATTTCTCGCCGAGGCCGACCCGTTGAAGCTGCCGCAGCGCCTCATGGCGCGCCGAGGCTTCTTCCTTGCGGTCGAGCCGCAACGCGCCGGTGAGAAATCCGGCACTCGTGCGCGGATAGAGGCCGAGCATCACGTTGTCGATGCAGGTCATGTTGGGACGCAGCTTCACATGCTGGAAGGTGCGCGCCATGCCGGCGGCGGCGATGCGCCGCGACGGCAGCGTGGTAATGTCGGTCCCCTGAAAGCGGATGGTGCCGCTGTTCGGTTTCAGTACGCCGGTGATCAGGTTGAGCAGCGTGCTCTTGCCGGCGCCGTTCGGGCCGATCAGGCCGAGCACCTCGCCGGATCGCACCTCGAAGCTGACGTCGTTGACGGCAACGAGCGCGCCGAACCGCTTCACCGCATTCCGCACGCTCAGGACGGGATTTTGTGCCGCCGTCTGCTGATGCGCGCGCGGTGGTAGCGCCGGCGCATCGACCACCGGTCGGGGCTTCGGTCGCGGCAGCAGGCGCTTGATCATCAGCACGACGCCGCCGCGCGCTTTTTGCAGTAGCACGATGAACAGCACGCCGAACACGACCACTTCGAGCTGCGCGCTGTAGCGGGTGAAGGCCGGCAGCACGTCCTGCAGGATGTTCTTGATCAGCGTGACGATGGCCGAGCCGATCACCGCGCCGACGATCTGCCCGGCGCCTCCGACCAGCGCCATCAGCAGGAGTTCGATGCCGGCGCGCACGTCGAACGGGGCGGGGCCAACGTAACGTTGCACATGCGCGTAGAGCCAGCCGGACAGGCCGGCAAGCACGCCGCCGAGCACGAACACGGCAAGGCGCATCCGGAACGCGTTGATTGCCAGGCTCTCGACCAGCGCGGTGCCGCCGCGCAGCGCGCGAATGGCGCGGCCCTGTCGCGAGTCGAGCAGGTTGTGACAGAGCAGCATCGCCAGGCCGAGTACGATCCAGCAGAAGTAATAGGCAGCCGTGGTGCCCTCGAACGATAGCTGGCCGATACGGATCGCAGGAATGCCCGACAGGCCGCTATAGCGGCCGAGCATGTCGAGATTGCCGAACAGGAAGAAGATCGCGATGCCCCAGGCGATGGTGCTCAATGGCAGGAAATGGCCGCTCAATCGCAGCGTCGCGGCGCCGAGCACGGTGGCGACGATCGCGGTCATGGCGAGCGACAGGATGAGGCCGATCCACGGCGAGCCGCCCTGTGTCGCGGTGTACCAGGCGGTGGCGTATGCGCCGATGCCGACGAAGGCGGCCTGTCCGAACGATGTGAGCCCGCCGACGCCGGTGAGCAACACGAGGCCGAGCGTCGCCATGGCGTAGATGGCGATGTAGTTCAGCAGGGTAATGGTGAAGCTGCCGAACAGGAACGGCGCCGCCGCCAGAAAGGCGATTGCGAGAGCGAAAAGGAGGCGCGTGATCGCGGGCATCAGGCTTGCCCCTCGCTCTCGTCTTCCTCGATCTCTTCCTCGACGCCGGTGTGCGAGGTGAAGGATTGCCAGACCAGGATCGGAATCAGCGACGAGAAGACGATCACTTCCTTGAGCGCGCTATCCCAGAACGAGGCGAAGCTCTCGAAGATGCCGACCAGGATTGCACCGACCGCGGTCGCCGGATAGCTGACGAGGCCGCCGATGATCGCGCCGACAAAAGCCTTCAGGCCGATCAGGAAGCCGGAGTCGTAGTAAAGCGTGGCGATCGGGCCGATCAGAATGCCGGAAATGGCGGCGAGCAGCGAGGCGATCAGGAACGCCGTGGCGCCGGTGGTCGAAGGCAGGATGCCGACCAGCCGCGCGCCGACGCGGTTGACGGCGGTGGCGCGCAGCGCTTTGCCGATCAGCGTGCGCTCGAACACGAGATAAAGAAGGAAGCTGAACAGCGCCGACGATACGACGATCAGGATGCTCTGGCCGGAAATGGTCAGCGCGCCGAGATCGAAGAAGGCGCGGGTCATCGGCTCGGTGCGGAAGCCTTCCGGACCGAAATACAGGAGCGCGAGCCCCGACATGGCAAAGTGTACGGCCACCGCGACAATCAGCAGCACCAGCACCGACGCATCGGCGAGCGGGCGGAACGCGATACGATAGAGCAGCGGTGAGATCGGCAGCACCACCGCGACGGTGAGCAGCGTGGCAAGCCACATCGGCAGCGCGTGCATCGACGCAAAATACACCACGGCCGCTGGCAGGATCGGCAATACGGCGTAGAACAGCAGCGCGCGCGGAATGCGGTGCGCGTCGCCCTGTCGGGCGAGGCTCACGACCTCCATCACGGTGGCGATCGCGGCCAGAGTCAGCACCAGCCAGACGGTGCCGGGCATCTGCCCGAGCTGCAGCGCCGCGAGCGTCAGCGCCGCATAGCCGACCACGTCGCCGAACGGCACGAAGATGACGCGGGTGACGAGGAAGATCAGCACGATCCCCAGCGCGACCAGCACATAGATCGCACCGGTGGAGATGCCGTCCTGCACCAGCAGCAGGGCGATCTCCCACGTCATGCGCGGGGGACCGCCGTCTGGGAGCCGTGCGCTGTTTCACGCGCGGCATGATGGTGAAGTTGAAGCAAAGACATCGTGGTCTCCGCGGCTTCCTGGGTTCGAGCCGAGCCGCGGATTACTTCAACAGCTTCCACTTCCCGTCCTGCAACTGGACGAGCACACGCGCGCGCTCGTCGACGCCGAACGGGCTGCCGGGCTTGAAGTTGTAGACGCCGTGGGTGCCGACCACTTCCTTGGTCGCCAGCATGGCGTCGCGGAAGGCTTCGCGGAACTGCGGCGTGCCGGGCTGCGCTTTTTCCAGGGCGCGCTTGGCCGCATCGGCGAACACCAGCCAGGCGTCGAACGAATAAGCCGAGAAGGCGTCGCCGGTCGGCGCGTTGTTGACCTTCTGATAGACGTCGCGGAATGCGAGCGAAATCTTCTTGGTCGGATTGTCGTCGGGCAACTGCTCGGCAACGATCACAGGGCCGGTCGGCGCGATCACGCCGTTGACCGCCTTGCCGCCGACACGCACGAAGTCCGGATTGATCAACGCATGGGTGCCGTAAAGGCCGCCTTTGTAACCGCGCTCGGCGAGCGCGAGATAGGGCAACGCACCGGGCGTACCCGAGCCGCCGGTGATGACGGCGTCCGGCCGCGCCGCGATGATCTTCAGGGTCTGGCCGGTGACGGAGGTGTCGGCGCGGGCGTAACGCTCGTTGGTGACGACCTCGATGTTCTTGCTCGGCGCGTTCTGCGTCAGCGCGCTGTAGACCAGATCGCCCCAGGAATCGCTGAAGCCGATATAAGCGGCGCGTTTCACCTTGTCCTGCGCCATGCGCTCGACCACGGCGGCGACCATCAGTGGCGGCGGCTGCGGAATGGAAATCAGCCACTGGCCGTTCGGGCTCTGCGGCTGGGTCGCCGGCGTGAGCGAGATGATCGGTGTCTTGGTTTCGGCGGCGACGACGGCCATGGCGATGGTGCCGGGCACGCCGGACGTGCCCATCAGCACGTCGACCTTTTCTTCCTCCACCAGCTTGCGCGCGTTGCGCGTCGCGGCGGACGGATCAGAGGCGTCGTCGAGCCGGATCAGCTTGACCTTCACGTCGCCGATCTTGCTGGCATAGGCTTCGCCCGCGAGAATGCCCTTTTCATAAGGGATGCCGATCGAGGCGCCCGGCCCGCTCAGGGAGGTGACGAAACCGACGGTGATATCCGCGGCGGAGACGGCCGTGACCGACACGAGCACGGACGCGGCGGCAACGCACAGACGCGACAACATGATTGATCCTCCCAAACTGAGCCTCTGGACGAGCCCAGCAATTACTTTAACTTTAAAACTTCTGTCAGGGCTGGCAAGCGCCTTTGCAATTCGGCTCTTGACGGCCGCCCCCGCATCGAAAGACGCGCCGCACAGGTCCGCGTGGAAGGCGATATCGATTGCGCGACCTGCAAGATTTATTGCGTGAATGGCACGATCGATCGCCACGGAATTGTGACGGGTACCGTCGTGCCTCGCATCGTTGTGGCGCGTGACGCGCAACACGTCATCACGACAGCGCGTGACAAATAACGATGTGCCCGAGGTAAAATACGGCCGTGTCGCGATAACCCGCCCACCGGCCGGGCAATGGAATATCTCCGGTCACTGCGCGGGATAAGCCGCGCGGGGCGCAAGGCGGTCGCGATGCCCGGTCTCTCCGGTGGCGGAATACCGTGTTGCCATTCCCGGCGCCGCGCCGTCAGATCGTCGCCGGTGTGCGCCGGCATTGCGCCGGCCAATATTTTATATTTAAAATAATCCGATGCCGCAGGATGGTCGTCTCGAACTGGTCGTTACGGATGTGGAAAGCGTCACCCCGCTGATCCGCACCATTCGGCTGGCGCGACCGCACCAGGAGCCATTGCCGTCCTGGGAACCGGGTGCGCATCTCAAGGTGCGCATCGGCGGCAACGATGAACGCTCCTATTCGCTGATCAATGCGTCCGCCGATCCCGCGGCTTGCACCCACCCGAAAGCCTATCGGCTCGGTATCCGGCTCGAAACACCGAGCCAGGGCGGCTCGGTCTACATGCACGCCTTGAAAGCCGGCGACACCGTTTCGGTGACGCCGCCGAGCAACAATTTCCCGCTGGAGCCGACCGGCAAGCCGGTGGTGCTGGTGGCCGGCGGTATCGGCGTCACGCCGATCGTGTCGATGGCGGCGGCGCTGCAGGCGGCGGGTCATCCCTACCGGTTCTATTACGCCGGCCGTGCCCGCGACCAACTGGCATTCCTGCCGGAGATCGAGGCGCTCGCTGGCGGGAATCTCACCGTACACACCGACGACACCGCGCAGGCTTTCTTCGATCTCGCCGGGCTGATGGGGTCGCTCGCCGGCGACGAGCCGCTGTATTGCTGCGGGCCGCTGCCGATGATCGAAGCGGCGATCGCCACGGCGAAGACGCTCGGCTGGGCGTCGGGCCGGCTGCATTTCGAGATTTTCACCGCGGCGGCGCCGCAAGCAGGCGATCAGGCGTTCGAGGTGGTGCTCAACAGCACCGGTGAAAGCTTCACCGTGCCTCCGGGAAAGTCCGTACTCGACGTGCTGATCGAAGCGGGCAAGGATCCGCTTTATGATTGCAAGCGCGGCGATTGCGGGATCTGCCAGGTCGGCGTGATCGAGGGAACGCCAGACCACCGCGACTTCATTCTGTCCGACAGCGAGAAGGCGTCGGGCAAGCTGATGCAGATTTGCGTGTCGCGCGCGAAGACGCCGCGTCTGGTGCTGGATTTGTAAGACGACAGGAGGCAGTGATGGACCGTTATCGTGGCAATGCGGATGCCGTCAAAGGTCTGGTCCGCGACACCGAGGTGCATCGCGACGTCTATATCGACGACGAGGTGTTTCAACTCGAGATGGAGCACCTGTTCGCCAACACCTGGGTCTATGTCGGCCATGACAGTCAGGTGGCCAATCCGGGCGATTATTTCGGCACCACCATCGGTGCGCAGCCGGTGCTGATGGTGCGTCACACCGACAAGACGGTGAAAGTTCTCTACAACCGCTGCCCGCACAAGGGTACGCGCATCACTACCGAGACCTGCGGAAATACAGGGAAGTTCTTCCGCTGCCCGTATCACGCCTGGAGTTTCCGCACCGACGGCTCGCTGCTCGCGATCCCGCTGAAGAAGGGTTACGAGAACACTGGCTTCGAGGGGAGCCATGCCGCCAAGGGCATGACGCCGGTGAAGCATGTGCACAATTACCGCGGCTTCGTGTTCGCCAAGCTGAACGACGGCGGGCCCGGCTTCGAGGAGTTCTTTGGCGACAGCCTGTCGAGCTTCGACAACATGGTCGATCGCTCGCCGGTCGGCAAACTCGAAGTCGCCGGCGGCGTGTTGCGCTACATGCACAACTGCAACTGGAAGATGCTGGTCGAGAACCAGACCGACACCTGCCATCCGATGGTGGCGCATGAATCGTCGGCAGGAACCGCGATCAGCGTGTTCGATAAGCAGCCGCCCGGCACCAAGAAGCCGATGGCGGTGGAGATCTACGCGCCGTTCATGGCGCCGTACGAGTTCTTCGAGAACATGGGCATCCGCGTCTGGCCGAACGGCCACGGCCATACCGGCGTGCATCACTCGATCCATTCCGACTATTCCGCCATTCCCGGCTATTTCGAGAAAATGGTCGCGGCCTATGGCGAAGAGCGCGCCAAGGCGATCCTCGGGGAGAACCGTCACAACACGGTCTATTTCCCCAATCTGATGATCAAAGGTCCGATCCAGCTCATCCGTCTGTTCAAGCCGATCGCGGCCAACAAGACGCTGGTGGAATCCTGGACGTTCCGGCTGGTGGATGCGCCCGACATGCTCTTGGAGCGCACCTTGATGTACAACCGGCTGATCAATGCGCCGACCTCGGTGGTCGGCCACGACGATCTCGAAATGTACGAGCGCGCACAGGAAGGGCTGCACGTCGACGCCAATCAATGGGTCAACGTGCAGCGGCTCTACGATGCGGCCGAGCCGCCGGACGCGACCGCGGAAACCAACGGCACGACGGAATGGCAGATGCGCAATCAGTTCCGGGCCTGGTCGAAATTCATGACCCTGTCGATGTGAGGATGCGGCCGTGACAACGCCCAGCGACCAGCAATTGATCGAGTTCGTCCAGCGCGAAGCGCGGCTGATCGATCAACACCGGTTCGAGGAATGGCTCGAACTGTTCACCGACGATGGCATGTACTGGATGCCGCTCGAATGGGGGCAGACCGACCCGAAGCTGACGACTTCGCTGATGTACGAGGACAAGCTGCTGCTGACGATCCGGGTCGAGCGGCTGAAGGGCAATCGCACCTTCTCGCAGAAACCGAAAAGCCGCTGTCACCATCTGCTGCAGACGTCGCAGATTGACCGGCGCGACGAGGCCAACAACGAATACGTCACCTGGACGCCGATGCACTATGTCGAGACGCGGTTCGACGAGCAACAGCTCTATGCCGCGTGGGTGACGCATACGCTGACGGTGAAGGACGGTGCGCTGCGCATCAAGCTCAAGCGCGTCGATCTGGTGAACTGCGACGCCGCGTTCGGCAATATCCAGCTCTTCATGTGATCGGCATGCAGCTTCCGGCCGACAGTCCGCAGAGCGTCTACGATCTGTTCAGCCGGCAGGCGGCGCGGGTGCCGCAGCGCGCGTTCCTGTGCGTGCTGCCGGAGACGGCACAGGCTTACGGCATCGCGGCCGGCGAAGTGACCTATGGCGAGGCGCACGCCACCGTCGAGCGGTTGCGCGCAGCCTATGCCGCAGCGGGCTATCGCGCCGGGCAGCGCGTGGCGATGCTGCTGGAAAACCGGCCGGCCTACTTCCTGCACTGGTTCGCGCTCAACGCGCTCGGTGTCTCGGTGGTGCCGCTCAATCCGGATATGCGCGCGGCCGAACTGGAATATGTGCTGGGCCATTCGGATGCCGTCGGCGTCGTGGCGATCCTTGCGCGGCATACCGGTTTGCGCGCGGCGGCGCAGGCGGTCGGTCGCGCGATCCCGGTGTTCGGCCCCGACGACGCGCCGCAGCCGCCATTCGTGGGCGAGGTGAGCGCGCCGGACACGGGCGGCGCCGCCGAATGTGCGCTGCTCTACACCTCCGGCACCACCGGCAAGCCGAAAGGCTGCGTGCTGCCGAATGAATATTTCCTCTATGCCGGTCACTGGTACGCGACGGCCGGCGGGCTGATCGTGTTTCTCGACGATGGCGAGCGCATGCTCACCCCGCTGCCGGTGTTCCACATGAACGCCATGGCCTATTCGGCGATGGCGATGCTCGCGGTCGGCGGCTGCCTGATCCCGCTCGACCGCTTCCATCCGAAGACCTGGTGGCAAAGTGTGCGCGACAGCCGCGCCAGCATCGTCCACTATCTCGGTGTGATGCCGCCGATGCTGATGAGCGCGCCGGAGAGCAAAGAAGATCGTTCGCACAATGTGCGGTTCGGTTTCGGCGCGGGTGTCGACCGGGCGCTGCATGCGCCGTTCGAGCAGCGCTTCGGCTTTCCGCTGATCGAGGCGTGGGCGATGACCGAAACCGGCGCGGGCGCGGTGGTGGTCGCGGCGCGCGAGCCGCGTCATGTGGGCACGAGTTGCTTCGGTCGGCCCGGGCCCGAACTCGAAACCCGCATCGTCGATGAAGCGGACGCCGACGTGCCGCGGGGCGAGCCGGGCGAACTGCTGGTGCGCCACGCGGGCGGTGCGCCGCGCTACGGTTTTTTCCGTCGCTATCTGAAAGACCCGGATGCCACCGCGCAGGCGTGGGCGGGCGACTGGTTCCACACCGGCGACGTGGTGCGGCAGGACGCCGACGGCGCGATGCACTTCGTCGACCGGCGCAAGAACGTGATCCGCCGCTCCGGCGAGAACATCTCCGCCGTCGAGGTGGAGAGCGTGCTGATGCAGCATCCGGCGGTGCGGCAGGTGGCCGTCGCGCCGGTGGCCGATCCGGTACGCGGCGACGAGGTGTTCGCCTGCATCGTTACCCATCAGCCGGCGGCGGACCGTGCGGCGCGCGAACGGGTGGCGGGGGAGATCGTCGCGTGGTGTCTGACGCGGCTCGCTTATTACAAGGCGCCGGGCTATGTCGGTTTCGTGCCGGAGATCGCTTTGACCTCGACCCAGAAGATCCAGCGCGGCAATTTGAAGGACATGGTTGCCGGCCTTGTCGGCGGTGACGCCTGCGTCGATACGCGCGCGCTGAAACGGCGGACCGCAGCATGACGCATCGCCGTGCCGCTTACGACAACATCGTCATCTGCGCGCCGGTGACGATCCCCTATCGTCGCTATTCCACGCACAGCGCGCATTGGTGGCTCGGCCGGTCACTGCATGAGCTGACCCGCACCGCCGGCATCAAGCCGAAGGATATCGATGGTCTCACGGTGTCGAGCTTCACCGTCGGCCCCGATACCGCGATCGGTCTGACCCAGCATTTCGGCCTGTCGCCGCGCTGGCTCGATCACATTCCGTTCGGCGGCGCGAGCGGCGTCGTGGCGCTGCGCCGTGCCGCGCGCGCGGTGCAGGCGGGAGACGCCGACATCGTCGCCTGTATCTCCGGCGACACCAACCACGTCGACTCGTTCCGCAAGACGCTGTCGACCTTTTCGCGGTTCGCCCAGGACGCTGTCTATCCCTACGGTTCCGGCGGTGCCAACTCTTCGTTCGCGCTTATTACCAAGCATTACATGAATCTCTACGGCGCGAAGCGTGAGGATTTCGGCAAGCTGTGTATCGCGCAACGCGACAACGCGTTGTCGATCCCGTTCGCGATGATGAAGAAGAAACTGACGCTCGACGAATATATGTCGGCGCGGCCGATCGCTGATCCGGTGCATCTGTTTGATTGCGTCATGCCCTGTGCCGGCGCGGAAGCCGTACTGGTCTGCCGCGAGGACACCGCGAAATCGCTCGGTCTTCCCATGGTGCGCATGCTCGCCACCATCGAGCGGCACAATGCGTTCGGCGGCGACGTGATCCAGCATCGTGGCGGCTGGGAGGTGGACATCGGCGAGCTTTGGGCCATGGCCAGCATGAAGCCCTCCGATGTGAGTTTGGTGGAAACCTATGACGACTATCCGGTGATCGTCATGATGCAGTTCGAGGATCTCGGCTTCTGCAAGAAGGGCGAGGGGCCGGATTTCGTGCGCGGCCATACCTTCACCAATGACGGCACGTTCCCGCACAACACGTCGGGCGGTCAATTGTCGACCGGGCAGGCGGGCGCGGCCGGAGGGTTCCTGGGCCTGACCGACGCGGTGCGGCAGCTCACCGACCGGCCGATCGGCACGGCAGTGGCGGATGCGCGGAGCGCTGTCATCTCCGGCTTCGGCATGATCAACTACGATCGCGGCCTGTCGTCGGCGGCCGCCGTGCTGGCGAGGGCCTGATGACGACGCCGCTCACGCGCCCGAAACGCAAGAACCCGCTCAAGCGCACGCGCCTGCCGCTCAACCCGCAGGGCGTGCGCAGCCGCACCGCGCATGGTCTTACGGCGGCGGCGGCGGAAGGTCGCTTCGCGCTTCAGGTGTGCGAGGACTGCAAGACGGTGATCTATCCGCCGCGCGACTGCTGTCCAAACTGCCTGTCCGCGCGGCTGCCGTTCCGCGATGTGCCGCGCGGCGGCATGCTGGTGGCGGAAACGACTATCCGCACCTCGACCGATCCCTATTTCCGCGAGCGCACGCCGTGGCGCGTCGGCAGCATCAAGCTCGATGCCGGGCCGGTGATCGTCGCGCATCTGCACGGCGACACGGTGGAAGGTGCGCGCGTGCGGCTCGAATTCAAGCTCGACAAGAGCGGCGCGGCGGTGGCGCTCGCTCTGCCGGAACAGGACACGCCCCATATGGCCGACGACCCCCATCTGCGCGAGATGACCTGCGATCCGAAATTCCGCCGCGTGCTGATCACCGACGGTCGCACCGAGGTGGGGCAGGCGATGGCCAAGGCGTTCTCCGACGCCGGCGCCAACATTGTGTTCGTCGGCGTTGCCGATCAATGGAAACCGTTTCCGGGGATGGACAAGCTGCGACAGATCGAGCGCGTCGAGATCGTGCCGCTTGACGTCACCGACACCGAATCCGTGACCGAGCAGGCGGAGCAGAACGGGTCGCGCATCGACATCATCGTCAACACGGCGGAGCATGTGCGTGCCGGTGGCATCGTCGACCGCCATGGTCTTACCGTGGCGCGCGAGGAGATCGACGTGCGCTATCTCGGCCTGATGCGGCTCGCGCAGGCATTCGGTCCGGTGATGCGCTTCCGCGGCGCCGACGGCGTCAATTCGGCGGCAGCGTTCGTTAACCTGCTGTCTGTGCATGCGCTGATGAACTGGCCGACCTATGGCGCCTATTCGGCGGCCGAGGCAGCATGCCTGTCGGCGGCGCAATGTATGCGCGCCGAGTTGCGGCCGGGCGGCGTCAAGGTGCTCAACGTGTTCTTCGGCCCGCTGGAGACCGAATGGTTCCAGACCGTGCCGCCGCCGAAGGTGACGCCGGCCGCTCTGGCGAAGGCGGTGGTGCGCGGTTTGCAGCAGGGCATCGAGGATGTGTTCGTCGGCGATATCGCCGAGGACATCCGCGCGCGGCTCGCGGTCAATCCGAAAGCGCTCGAACGCGAAATGGCAGGTTAGGAGAAATTATGCCGACCGATGTGCTTGCCTTCGCCCGCGATATCGCCGCCGGCGCCGTGCGCGTGATCGACCTCACGCAGACGCTGTCGCAGGACTTTCCGATCATCACGCTGCCGCCGGAGCTTGGTCAGTGCGCGCCGTTCCGCATCGAGGAAGTGTCGCGCTACGACGAGCGCGGACCGGCCTGGTACTGGAATAACATCTCGCTCGGTGAGCACACCGGAACGCATTTCGATGCGCCGATCCACTGGATTTCCGGCAAGGATCTGCCGAACAATGCGGTCGATACCATCGATGTGCGCAAGTTCATTGCGCCGGCCGTGGTGGTCGATTGCTCGAAAGAATGCGCCGCCGATCCGGACTTCGCGCTGACGATTCCGTTCGTTGAAGCATGGGAGGCAAAGCACGGCAGGATTCCGCCGGGCCATTGGGTGCTGCTGCGCACCGACTGGTCGAAGCAGAGCTTCGCCGACTACGCCAATCTGCGCGATGACGGCGCGCATACGCCCGGCCCGGAGCCGAAAGTGGTCAAGTGGTTCGTCGAGGAGCGCGACGTGCACGGCTTCGGCACCGAGACGATCGGCACCGACTTTGGGCAGGGGCACCATTTCAATCCGCCGTTTCCGGCGCATTTCTACATGCACGGCAAGGGCCGGTTCGGCCTGCAATGCCTGACGAATCTCGATCTGCTGCCGCCGAAAGGCGCGGTGATCGTCGCCGCGCCGCTGAAGATCAAGCAGGGCTCGGGTAGCCCGCTGCGCGTGCTTGCTTTGGTGTCGGGGGAGAAATGACCCAGCCTGTCGCGATCGTCACTGGCGGCTCGACCGGCATCGGCGCGGAACTGTGCCGGCAGATGCTGGAGCGCGGCTACGAGGTGATCTCGCTGGCGCGGCGCAAGCCGCCGATCAGCGACGCGCACCTGCATGCGATGGAAGTCGATCTGTTCGACAATGCCGCGACGGCGCAGGCGATGCGCGAGATCGCGACGCAGTATCAGGTGACGCATTTCATCCATAACGCCGGGCTGATCCGCCCGGCCTTGCTGCCCGACGTGACGCAGGATGATCTCGCGGCGGTGACGCAACTGCATCTCGGTGCGGCGCTGACCATCATGCAGGCGGTGCTGCCGGGCATGCGGCAGCACCATTTCGGCCGCGTCGTGCTGCTGTCGTCGCGCGGCGCGCTTGGCCTTCAGACACGCTCGGTTTACTCCGCGACCAAGGCGGGGATGATCGGCATGGCACGCACCTGGGCGCTGGAAACGGCGGCCGACGGCATCACCGTCAACGTGGTGGCGCCGGGGCCGATCGCCGACACCGAGATGTTCCGCAGCGTCATTCCAGCGGAGAGCGAGCGCGAGAAGGCGCTGGCGGCGCAGATCCCGGTGAAGCGGCTTGGCCGCAGCGATGACGTGGCGCGCGCGGTGCTGTTCTTCTGCGATGCGGAGAACGGCTTCGTCACTGGGCAGACACTGTATGTTTGCGGCGGTGCCAGCGTCGGCACGCTGACGATTTAGCATGAGCCTTATGGTGAGGAGCATCGCATCAGCGATGCGTCTCGAACCATGAGACGGAGAACGGGGCCGCCTCGTCCTTCGAGACGGCCGCTCTGCGGCCTCCTCAGGATGAGGCGGATAACTCGCTCAATGCTTCGGCGCGATGCCCGCCGCGCGCTCTGCCGACGCCGCGGTGTTGGCGAGCAGCATGGTCACCGTCATCGGCCCGACGCCGCCCGGCACCGGCGTGATATACGACACTTTCGGCAGCAAGCCCTCGAAGTCGGCGTCGCCGACGAGTTTGCCGTTCGGCAGGCGGTTGATGCCGACATCGATCACCACCGCGCCGGTCTTCACCATCTGCGGCAGGATCAGGTTCGGGTGGCCAGCGGCGACCACCAGAATGTCGGCGAGGATGGTGAACTGCGCAAGGTCGCGCGTCTTGGCATGGCAGATGCACACGGTGGCGTCACGCTGCATCAACATCAGCGCCATCGGCTTGCCGACGATGTTGCTGGCGCCAACCACGACGACATTCTTGCCTTCGATCTCGATACCTTCGTGCTCCAGCAGCTTGACGACGCCATAAGGTGTGCACGGCGGAAACACGGTGTCGCCGACGACGAGGCCGCCGACATTGTAGAGATGGAAGCCATCCACATCCTTGTCGGCCGAAATGGTCTGCAGCACCTCGGAGATGGAGAACTGCGGCGGTAGCGGCAGTTGCACCAGGATGCCGTGGGTGTCGGCGCGGGCGTTGAGTTCGGCGATCAGGTCGAGCACCTGCTGCGGCGAGGCGTCGGCCGGAAAATCGTAGCGGAACGACTGGATGCCGACCTCCGCGCAAGCGCGGATCTTGTTGCGCACATAGACGGCGGAAGCCGGATTGGCGCCGACCATGATGACGGCGAGGCCGGGCGTCACGCCGCGCTGTTTCAGGACGTCCACACGTTGCCTGATTTCTGCCCGCATCGCGGCAGAAACGGCAACACCATTGATGATTTTGGCGGTCATTGGCTTGGTCGGATGCCGCAACTTGGCGTTGCGGCAGGGTCAGGCGAAAGAAGGTGCGGTCTCTTACACCCGCGTCGGTGCGTGGGGAACCCCCGACGAAGGGTCACCTAATCCGGTGCGAATTCCTTACGCAGTTTGCCCGTATGTTCGCCCAGGGCCGGCACGGGTCCGAAGGTGGGCGGCGTGTGGTCGATCAGCGCGCCCGGCGCCAGATAGCGCACCGGGCCGGTGGGCGTGTCGACCTCGACATAGCGGTTCTGCGGGTGCTTCACCACGTCATCCATGGTGCTGACGCGGCCATAGGCGATGCGCGCCTGCTCCAGCCGCTGCACCACGGTCTCGCGCGGCTGCGTACCGAAGGCGGCAAGGATGATCGCATCGAGGGCGGCGCGGTTGGCGACGCGCAGCGAATTGTTGGTGAAGCGCGGATCGGTGGCGACGCCGGCGTCGCCCAAAACATCGGCGCAGAGCGCGGCCCATTCGCGCTCGTTCTGGATCGAGATCAGCACCGCCTTGCCGTCGCCGCAGGCGTAGGCGCCGTAGGGCGCGATGGTCGGGTGGTTGAGGCCGGCGCGGGCCGGGACCTTGCCGCCGTAAGCGAATTGCAGATACGGCACGTTCATCCAGTCGGCCAGCGCATGATAGAGCGATACGGCGATGTGGCGGCCGACGCCGCTCTGTTGCCGCGCATAGAGTGCCTGCAGCACCGCCTGCAGCGCGGTCATGCCGGCGGCGATGTCGCACACCGAGACGCCGACGCGCGCCGAGCCGTGCTCGTTGCCTGTGATCGAGGAGAGGCCACTCTCCGCCTGCACCAGCAGATCGTAGGCTTTCAATTCGCGGAACGGCCCTTCGTCGCCGTAGCCGGAGATCGAGCAGGTGATGAGGCGGGGATATTTCTTGCGCAGGTCATCGGCGCCGAAGCCGAGCCGCTCGACCGCGCCGGGTGCGAGGTTCTGGATGAACACGTCGGCTTTGGCGACCATCGCCGCGAGCACCGCGACGTCGTCCGGCTTTTTCAGATCGAGGCAGACGGACTCTTTGCCGCGATTGAGCCAGACGAAATACGCGCTCTCGCCGTGGACCAGGGTATCGTAGCCACGGGCGAAGTCGCCTTCCGGACGCTCCACCTTGATGACGCGCGCGCCGGCGTCCGCCAGACGGCCGGAGAGATAAGGGGCCGCGACCGCCTGTTCGATCGAAACAACGAGGATGCCGTCGAGATCGCGTTGCATACCGGGATGAGGGTTCACCATCATCTCCGGCGCGTGATCGCGCCGGAGTCTTTTTCCTTCAACGGGGTTGTGCGTGACTGCCGCTTAACGGCGGCTGCCGCCGCGGAAATTCGGCTTGCGCTGCGCGCCGCCGGCCGGCGGCGGTGCATCGCCCTTGTGACGGAAGCTGATGCGACCGCGCCCGAGGTCGTAGGGCGACATCTCGACGATCACGCGATCGCCGACGCCGGTGCGGATGCGGAATTTGCGCATCTTGCCGGCGGTGTAGGCGAGCACGTTGTGCTGATTATCGAGCAGCACGCGGAAGTTTCCGTCCGGAAGCACTTCCGTCACCGTGCCGTCGAATTCGAGCATTTCTTCCTTGGCCATCAGTCCTGTCTCCCCGTTTTATTCACCGCGGCCCGCGGCGGTCGGCTGCGTTCTGCCGGTCAGGCTTGCGCTGGAGGAATTTGATTCCCCCGATCTCGCCGGCCTGCGACGTCTGCTGCCGCTTTGGTTGCTGTTGAGCGTGATTGATCGGCTGTGTCGGCGCAAGCGGGCGTGATTGCGGGCGGCCCTGCGGCCGTTGTCCGGCTTCCAGCGACACCGGCTGACTCTGCTTGCCCTGCTGGTGCGCCGGCTTGTCACGATTCGGCTTGCCGCCGCCGTTGCTCGGCTTTCCGTGCGAAGGCTTGCCGTGCTGCTGCGGCCGCCCGCCACGCTGGCTTCGGCCCGGCTGGTGGCGCTGATTTTGTTGCGCTGGACGCGCGCCCGGCTGGGCCGGACGCTGGCCCGTGCGCCGGTCGGTCGAGGGGATCGACATGCGGATCAGCTTCTCGATGTCGCGGAGATAGGCCATCTCCTCGTGATCGACGAACGAGATCGCGACGCCTTCGGCGCCGGCGCGCGCGGTGCGGCCGATGCGGTGGACGTAGCTCTCCGGCACGTTCGGGAGATCGTAGTTGATGACGTGGCTGACGCCATCGACGTCGATGCCGCGTGCGGCGATGTCGGTCGCCACCAGGGTGCGGCAGCGGCCGTCGCGGAACGCGGTGAGCGCGCGCTCACGCTGGTTCTGCGACTTGTTGCCATGGATCGCTTCCGAATAGATGCCCGCCTTCTCGAGATTGCGGACGACCTTGTCGGCGCCGTGTTTGGTGCGGGTAAACACCAGAACGCGGTCGATGGCGTCGCCTTCGGCCTTGATCGTGTCGTTGAGCAGCGACTGCTTCGCGGCCTTGTCGGTGAGGATGACGCGCTGCGCCACACGCTCGGCGGTGGTCGATTGCGGCGCGACCGACACGCGGGCCGGATCGCGCAGCATGTCCTTGGCGAGTTCGGCGATCGCCTGCGGCATGGTCGCCGAGAAGAACAAGGTCTGCCGGTCCTTCGGCAGCATCTTCACGACTTTGCGGATGTCATGGATGAACCCCATGTCGAGCATGCGGTCGGCTTCGTCGAGCACCAGCACCTCGACCTTGTCGAGCGACACGGCGCGCATATTGACGAGATCGAGCAGGCGGCCCGGCGTTGCGACCAGCACCTCGACGCCGTGGTTGAGCGCGCGCACCTGGCGGTTGATCGGCACGCCGCCGATGGCGACGGCGACCGCGAGGCGCAGGTTGCGGCCGTAGGCCTTGAAGCTGTCGCCGATCTGGATCGACAGTTCGCGCGTCGGCGAAAGCACCAGCACGCGGCAGGACTTGCGCTCGGGGCGGTAACGGGTCGCTTCGATATGATGCAGGATCGGCAGCGCGAAGGCGGCGGTTTTGCCGGTGCCGGTCTGGGCGATGCCGATGACATCGCGGCGGCTCATGGCGAGCGGGATGGTCTGGGACTGGATCGGCGTGGGGGTCGTGTAGTTTTCCTGCGCGAGGGCGGTCAGGATCGGCTCTGCGAGGCCGAATTCGTGAAAAGACGTCAAACGTTCTCTTTCTATGCAGCGACGCATCCGTTCGCGGGATTGCGACGGAGGGGCCGCGGGTTCAAGACATCCCCGCGTGGCCTGGGCTGTCGGCTGTTCGAGAGTAGAGGGATGGGCGGGGCGAAAACCGTCAGGGTTTCGTGCACGCGGCCCGCAAGATCCGATGGCCGGATCATCATCCGCGCCGCTGATATGGCAGGGAAGTGGTGTTTTTGCAAGCTGCGGCCAGCAGCCGGAGCCGTAAAAGCGGCGGAACACCCTGACATAATGAATGAAATCCGCCCAGACCTGCGATCCGCCCGGTAGACAAGAGGGGGGCGGATACGGGAAGGTTTCCCGTTCCCGCCCGCCTTTGCCTCCGCCGCGATACCGAGAGATTCGATGGCTGTTCCGTCTTCTGCTCCCTCCCGAGCCCTGTCCCGCTTCACGGTCCTCGACCTCACCCGCGTCCGGTCCGGCCCGACGGCAGTGCGGCAGCTCGCCGACTGGGGCGCGCGGGTCATCAAGATCGAGACGCCGGCGCATCTCGCTGAGGGTGAGGGCATGGGCGGGCCGCGCGAGAACTCGGATTTCCAGAACCTCCAGCGCAACAAGCGCGGCATCGCCCTCGACCTGAAGTCGCCGCAAGGCATCGCCGCGTTCCGCCGGCTCGCTGCCAAGGCGGACGTGGTGGTCGAGAACTTCCGACCCGATGTGAAGACCCGGCTCGGCATCGACTACGAGTCGTTGAAGCGCCTCAACAAGGGCATCGTGCTGGCGAGCATTTCCGGCTTCGGTCAGGACGGGCCCTATGCCAAGCGGCCGGGCTTCGACCAGATCGCGCAGGGCATGGGCGGGCTGATGTCGATCAC
>JAHBZF010000180.1 GCA_019635575.1 Pseudolabrys sp.
CTGCGCAAGGCGAAGAGCAAAATCTCCGCGCTCGACGAAGGCGATCTGCGTCCCGATCAGGTATCGCTGATCGCCAAGCGCCTCGGCGTGACGGAGAAGGACGTCGTCGACATGAACCGCCGTCTCGGCGGCGACGCGTCGCTCAACGCGCCGATCCGCGAGGAAGGCGACAGCGGCGAGTGGCAGGACTGGCTTGTCGACGATGCGCCGAGCCAGGAACGCATCCTCGCCGAGAGCGAAGAACTCGACAACCGCCACAAGGCGCTGACCAAGGCGCTCGGCGTGCTCAACGATCGCGAGCGGCGCATTTTCGAGGCACGCCGTCTCGCCGACGATCCGATCACGCTCGAGGAACTGGCGGCCGAGTTCGGCGTGTCGCGCGAGCGCGTGCGCCAGATCGAGGTGCGCGCGTTCGAGAAGGTGCAGGCCGCGGTGAAGAGCGGCGTCGCGGCGATGGAGAAGCCGCCGGCCGAGCCGGCGGCCCTCGCCGCGCACTGACGTTATCGGCTTAGTCGAAAAGCAAACGGCGCGGGTGGGACCCGCGCCGTTTTTGTTTCTATCGCGAATTACGGGGTTATTGCCCCCAGGCGCGCAGCGCGTCCTCGAACACACGTTCGCCAGCCGGACCTTTCTCGACGCCGAGAATGGCGCGCTTGCCGTCATTATAAACGACCGGAATGTCGAACCACGGACGTTCCCGGAGCAGTTGCAGATTGCGCTGCAGCTCGGCTTCCGTCGCCGACAGGCCGACCAGGAAGTAACCGGTCGTGACCTTGACCGCGAGGCCAGCCAGCGGTGTGCCGCGCGTCTGCTCGCCGGACTTCATCAACACGCCCGGCACGTTGGCGACGCCACCACCGGCAAAGTCCGCCGGCACGTTGAAGACGATTTCCAGCGTGTGGCTCGCCGGGAGCGCCTTGTCGGCATTTCGCCGCAGCGACATCGTCATCTTCATGCGCCGTTCCGGCACGTCGACATCGGCACGGATCGCGAGTTCTGGCGCCAGGCCCGGTCCGGGCGACACCGTTTCCGTGCGCCACAGCACCGAACCGATATAGCGCTTGCCCTGCGGGTCGTCGGGATCCTCTTCATAGAGGATCGCCTTCTGCGCGACGTCGGTGGCCGGCGCCGCGCTCGGCTTCTGGTCCTGCGGACCGGACGACACGCGATCGGAAATCTTCGGCTTCCCGTTCGCCGCCGCCGGCGGCTGCGTGGTTGTCGTCTGCACCGGCTGCGACGATTTCGAGAACAGCGAGGCGATGCGATCGCGCTGCCAGTAGCCGAGCGACGCCAGCACCGCGAGCGCGAGCACAACGACCGCGATCCTGATCAGTCCGCGATAATTACGCGCCGGGCGATAGGCCGGTTCCTCCGGATAAGGTGGCGGCGGCGCGTCGCCGATCACCGTCTTCTCAGGTTCGGCGGTGGGCGCATCGGTCTCGGACGAAACGTCCGCCGAGCCGCCAAGCTCGCCGGAGGTCTCGCGCGCCGCACGCGCCGACTTGGCGCTGGCCTCGCCAAGCGAACCGGCCCGGCCGAGAACCTCGCGAATGCTGGCCGGCGGCGGTGGCGGCGGCGGCAATTCCCGATCGCCGTCTTGGTCGCTGCCCCGATCCTCGTTCTCTGACGCGGCCGTATCTTCTGCCGCTTCCGGCTGCTCATCCTTCGCACCGGCATCCGGCGCCGGCACCGCCGGGGTCTCGGCCGCGGTGGAGGCTTCAGCCTCGATACGCCGGACAGCGTCCTCCAGCGCCAAACGCTCGCGCGTGATGTCGGCTTCCGACAACGGCGGATCGCTGTTGCGCAGTTGATTGACCAACGCCGTCCGTGCGCGCTCGTAAAGAGCACGCCGAACCTCGCCGGTGTTGTTGGTCAGACCGGCGACCGCGCGGGACAGGAGGGGGTAATAATCGGCCATCTCACTCCGGGTCGCTACACAGGCACAATACGTCGATTCTTTGCTGCTTCTGGCGAAGTTTGTCGATTTTTATCGCAAATTCGGGACCAGATGCGCGAGATCGTTACGCCTCGAACGGGTTGGTGACCAGGATCGTGTCCTCGCGCTCCGGGCTGGTGGACAGCAAAGCGACGGGGCAGCCGACCAGTTCCTCGACGCGGCGCACATATTTGATGGCCTGCGCCGGCAGATCGGCCCAGGACCGCGCCTTGGCGGTCGGTTCGCGCCAGCCTTCGATGGTCTCGTAGATCGGCTCGACACGCGCCTGCGCCAGTTCGCCGGCGGGCAGATAATCGATCTCGCGGCCGTCGAGACGATAGCCGGTGCACACCTTGATCTCGTCGAAACCGTCGAGAATGTCGAGCTTGGTCAGAGCGAGACCGTCAATGCCCGAGGTCCGCACCGTCTGGCGCACCAGCACCGCGTCGAACCAGCCGCAGCGCCGCGGACGCCCTGTGACGGTGCCGAATTCGTGGCCACGCGTGCCGAGCAGCTTGCCGGTCTCGTTGTCCTGTTCGGTCGGGAACGGCCCCTCGCCCACGCGCGTCGTATACGCCTTGCAGATGCCGAGCACGTAATCGATCGCGCTCGGTCCGAGGCCCGATCCGGTCGCGGCCTGCGCCGCCACCGTGTTCGACGACGTGACGTAGGGATAAGTGCCGTGATCGATGTCGAGCAGCGCACCCTGCGCGCCCTCGAACAGGATGCGCTTGCCTTCGCGGCGGCGTGCATCGAGCAGCGACCAGACGGAATCCATATACGGCAGCACGCGCGGCGCGAGCGCGGCAAGCTCGTTATAAAGCGACTTGCAGTCGACCTCTGGCATGCCGTGACCGCGGCGCAGCGCATTGTGATGCGACAAGAGCCGCTCGATCTTCGGCGTCAGCGACGGCAGATCGGCCAGGTCCATGAAGCGGATGGCGCGGCGGCCGACCTTGTCTTCGTAGGCCGGGCCGATGCCGCGCTTGGTGGTGCCGATCTTGGCCGAGCCGGACTCGCGCATGGCGTCGAGTTCCTGATGCAGCGGCAGGATCAGCGTGGCGTTCTCAGCGATGCGCAGGTCATCCGGGGTGAGTGTGATGCCCTTGCCCTTCAGCGCCTCGATCTCGCCGATCAGCGCCTTGAGATCGACGACAACCCCGTTGCCGATCACCGACAGCTTGCCGCCGCGCACGACGCCGGACGGCAGCAAAGACAACTTATAAGTGACGCCGTTGATGACGAGGGTATGCCCGGCGTTATGCCCGCCCTGGAAGCGGACAACCACGTCGGCCTGCTCCGACAGCCAGTCGACGATCTTGCCCTTGCCTTCGTCGCCCCATTGCGAGCCGACCACCACAACGTTCGCCATCAGCACCCTCTCCGCGAAGCCGTTACCGCAAACCGGCCACGCGCCAGGTCCCCTGAGGCACCGTCACGCCCGTTTGCGATCATCGGATAAAGGATGCAACCGGCCGAGGCAAGGCTTGGAGACATAGCTCGCCTGCCCCGGCCCGAGGAGACTAACATACGGGAAAGACGCTGTTTTTCGCCGTGCCGCCGGCCCGGAGCCCGCAAAAGCGGGCGCCGGAAGCCGATCGGTCAGAATCGCAGGCGCTTGGCCGACTGCACCTGCGGCAGCGCCTGGACCTTGGCCAGCACATCGTCGGGCATCTCGCCGTCGATCTCGATCAGAGCGACGGCGTTGGCGCCAGGCGCCTCGCGGCCCACATGGAAGGTCGCGATGTTGATATTGGCGTCGCCGAGCGTGCCCGAGAACTTGCCGATGAAGCCCGGCTTGTCGAGGTTGGTGATGTAGACCATCGACGGCGCGAACTCCGCGTCCATGCGGATGCCCTTGATGTTGACGATGCGCGGGCGGCCGTCGGCGAACACGGTGCCTGACACGAAGCGTGATTGCTGCTCTGTCATCACCGTAATGGTGATGAGGCTTTCGTAGTCGCAATCTCCCGCCCGCGTCGTCTCGTCGACGACAATGCCGCGCTCCTTGGCCACCACCGGCGCGGACACGACGTTCACCTCCTGCAACATCGGCCGCAACAGGCCGGCGAGCGCGGCGGACGTCAGCGCGCGGGTGTTCATCTGCGCCACTTCGCCTTCATAGGCGACCTGGACCTTATGGATTCCGGTTTCGGTCAGCTGCCCGGCAAACGAGCCGAGCTTCTCGGCAAGCGCGATGAAGGGCTTGAGTTTCGGCGCCTCCTCGGCCGTGATGGAGGGGAAGTTGATCGCGTTGGAGATCGCGCCGCGCAGCAGATATTCCGACATCTGCTCGGCGACTTGCAGGGCGACGTTTTCCTGCGCTTCGGTGGTCGAGGCGCCGAGGTGCGGCGTGCAGACCACGTTGGGCAGGTTGAAGAGCGGGTTCTCGGTGGCGGGCTCGACCGCGAAGACGTCGAGCGCGGCGCCGGCGACATGGCCCGATTGCAGCAGTTCGGCCAGCGCCGCCTCGTCGACCAGGCCGCCGCGGGCGCAGTTGATGATGCGCACGCCCTTCTTGGTCTTCTGCAGGTTCTCGCGGCTGAGGATGTTGCGGGTCTTGTCGGTCATCGGCACGTGCAGCGTGATGAAATCGGCGCGGCCCAGCAGGTCTTCCAGCTCGACCTTGGTGACGCCCAGCTGCTTGGCGCGCTCGTCCGACAGGAAGGGATCGTAGGCGATGACCTTCATCTTCAGGCCGACGGCCCGATCGCAGACGATGCCGCCGATGTTGCCGGCGCCGATCACGCCCAGGGTCTTGTTGAACAGCTCGACCCCCATGAAGCGGTTCTTTTCCCACTTGCCGGCATGGGTCGAGGCATTGGCCTCGGGGATCTGGCGGGCGACGGCGAACATCATGGCGATGGCATGCTCGGCCGTGGTGATCGAG
>JAHBZF010000181.1 GCA_019635575.1 Pseudolabrys sp.
CTCGACCTTGAGGAACGGCGCTCCGGCGAGCTTGGCGAGGCGGCGGGAGATTTCCGTCTTGCCGACGCCGGTGGGGCCGATCATCAGGATGTTCTTCGGCAGCACTTCGTCGCGCAGGCGATCTTCGAGCTGCAGCCGCCGCCAGCGGTTGCGCAGCGCGATCGACACCGCGCGTTTGGCGTCGGTCTGGCCGACGATGTAGCGGTCGAGTTCGGAAACGATTTCGCGGGGAGAAAAGTCGGTCATCGGAGTGTGTCGGTTTCCTAGAGTCCGGACTGCCAGTGCTGGATGGATTCAAAGGGGTGCAGCAGCATGATGACATTCAGCGTCAGATTGTCGCGAATGACGGCGCCGACCGCGATCTCCATCGTCACCGCGGCCAGCACCGTCATCCATATAGGCAGTCGCCGGGCGAGAAAAAAGCCGGCGATCATGGCGAGCGTGTCGGTGACGGAATTGACGATGCTGTCGCCGTAATAGTTCAGCGAGATGGTGGCGCTGCGATAGCGCTCGATCACCATCGGGGTATTCTCGGCGATCTCCCAGGCGGCCTCGACGCCGATGGCGAGGAACAGCCGCGTCGTCACCGGCGTCTTCGGCAGCAACCATGTCAGCACGGCATAGAAGATGAAGCCGTGGATGATGTGCGAGAACGTGTACCAGTCGGTGAGATGCTGCGAGTTCTCGGCGCTGTGCACCACGCCGTGCCACAGCTTCACCGTGCCGCAGGTGCAGATCGGCACGCGGCCCATGGCGTAGAGCGCGAGCGCCTGCGCGGCGAGCATCGCCAGGACGACGAGCAGCGCCTGCGCGCATGACAGGCCGCGCGCCGGAAGCTTCGCCGTGTCGGGAGCGACACTCACGCGGTTTTCAGGGTTTCAACGGTGACGTTGCGGTTGGTGTAGACGCAGATGTCGGCGGCGATGTCGAGCGACTTGCGCACGATCTGCTCGGCGCCCATGTCGCTGTCGGCGAGCGCGCGGGCGGCGGCGAGCGCGTAATTGCCGCCGGAACCGATGCCGGCGATGCCGTTCTCCGGCTCCAGCACGTCGCCATTGCCGGTCAGCACCAGCGACACCTTGGCGTCGGCGACGATCATCATGGCTTCGAGCCGGCGCAGATAGCGGTCGGTGCGCCAGTCCTTGGCGAGTTCGACGGCCGCGCGCATGAGCTGCCCCGGATACTGCTCGAGCTTGCCTTCCAGCCGCTCGAACAGGGTGAAGGCATCGGCCGTCGCCCCGGCGAAGCCGCCGATCACCTCGCCGCCTTTGCCCAGCGTGCGAACCTTGCGGGCATTGGACTTCATGACAGTCTGGCCGATCGACACCTGGCCATCGCCGCCGACGGCGACGAGGCCGCCCTTGCGGACGGTGAGGATGGTGGTGCCGTGCCAGACCGGGAACGGCGTTTCGTGCGATGACATCCGAAAAATCCCTGTGCGCCCGGTCATCTAGGCATCGGCCGCCGGCAATGCAAACCAGCTCGCAAGGACTTCGACCCCTCCCGGCATGGCCGTTCGGATGGTGGTATTGCCGCCAAACCCCTGATAAAAGCCGCGCATTCAGCGCCCGGCGATAGGCCGTTCCGTCAAAAGGTCAAGGCTCATGGCTCGCACTCCAGCCCGTTCCGCCAAAGCCCGCGTTCAGGGCAGGTCCGGCTCTGCCCGCAAAACGGGGAGCAAGGCACTGGCGAAAACCACCCGCGCGGTGGCTCGGACGTCCCGCGCATCGGCGGCGCGGCGCGGCGCGGTGAAGCGCATCACCAAGGAAACGGCGATCGAGGTTGCGGTCGATCTCGACGGCACCGGCACATCGGTGATCGATACCGGCATCGGCTTCTTCGACCATATGCTCGATCTGCTGGCGCGGCACTCGCGCATCGATATGGCGGTGCGGGCCAAAGGCGACCTGCATATCGACCACCACCACACCACCGAGGATGTCGGCATCGCGCTCGGTCAGGCGGTGAAGCAGGCGCTCGGCGATATGCGCGGCATCACCCGCTACGCCGACGTGCATCTGCCGATGGACGAGACGCTGGCGCGCGTCGTGCTCGATATTTCCGGACGGCCGGTGCTGGTGTTCAAGGCCGAGTTCGGCCGCGACAAGGTCGGCACGTTCGACACCGAACTGGTGCGCGAGTGGTTCCATGCGTTCGCGATGAATGCCGGCCTGACGCTGCATGTCGAGGTTTTGTACGGCAGCAACGATCACCATATTGCGGAAGCGTGCTTCAAGGGTCTGGCGCGCGTGCTGCGCGCGGCGGTGGCGATCGATCCGCGCGCGCAAGGCGAAGTGCCCTCGACCAAGGGAACGCTCGGTAACTGAGCTGGCGCCCGAGCCGGCCACGAGACAGCGGAGACAGGTCTGATGCCGGTCTACACCGTGCACCAGCCGCCATTGCGGCATAACGAGACAGCGGCCGATCCCGACCGCTTCGTGTTCGTGCGCGAAGGCTTCGCGTTCTGGGCCTTCCTGCTCGCGCCGCTGTGGCTGATCGTGAAACGGCTGTGGCTCGCGCTTGTCATTTATCTCGTGGCGATGGCCGTGCTTGTCTTTGCGCTGCGTTTCGCCGGACTCGCGCCGGGCGTGCGCTTCCTGGTTCTTGCGCTGGTGTCGCTGCTGTTCGGGCTCGAAGCGGCGACGGTGCAGCGCTGGACGCTCGCGCGCCGCAAATGGACGCAGGCCGGTGTCGTCGTCGCCGACCGGTATGACGAGGCCGAGCGGCGGTTTTTCGCCGGCTGGGTCGAACGGGCGCCGGTGGCCGCGACTGTTGCGCCGGTAACGCCGGTCGTATCGGCCGCACCGGTCATGCGCCCGGCAACGCCATCGTCCTATCCGATCGGTGTGTTTCCCGAGCCGGGGAGCGGCCGGTGACGGTTGCGATCATCGACTACGGCTCCGGCAATCTGCACTCGGCTGCGAAGGCGTTCGAGCGTGCGGCGCATGAGCGCGCCGCCGGTGACAAGATTATCGTAACGCGCGATCCCGACGCGGTGGCGCGCGCCGACCGGATCGTGCTGCCGGGCGTCGGTGCGTTCGCCGATTGCCGCGCCGGGCTCGACGCCATCGACGGCATGGTCGGCGCGCTCGACCGCGCGGTGCGCGAGAAAGCGCGGCCGTTCTTCGGCATCTGCGTCGGCATGCAACTGATGGCCGAGCGTGGCAACGAATACCGCGTGACGCCGGGGCTCGGCTGGATCGCGGGCGAGGTCAACAAGATCAAGCCAGATGATCCGTCGTTGAAGATTCCGCATATGGGCTGGAACACGCTGGACCGCGCGCGCGCGCATCCGCTGCTTGCCGGCATTCCGGACACGCTGCACGCTTATTTTGTGCATTCCTATGCGCTCGATGCCGCGCGCGCCGATGATGTGATCGCGCGCGCCGACTACGGCGGGCCGGTCACTGCCATCGTCGGTCGCGACACCATGGTCGGCACACAATTTCATCCCGAGAAGAGCCAGCGCATGGGGCTGGCTCTGATCGCTAACTTTCTGACGTGGACGCCGTGATCCTGTTTCCCGCTATCGATCTCAAGGAAGGCCAGGCGGTGCGCCTGCAGCAGGGCGACATGGCGCGCGCCACGGTGTTCCACCGCGATCCGGCGGCGCAGGCGCTGGCGTTTGAGGCGCAGGGCTTCCGCTATCTGCACCTGGTCGATCTCGACGGCGCGTTCGCCGGCAAGCCCGTGAACGCCGCGGCGGTCGAGCGCATCCTCGACGCCATCTCGATCCCGCTGCAACTCGGCGGCGGCGTGCGCGACATGGCGACGGTGGAAGGCTGGCTCGGCAAGGGCGTCACCCGCGTCATCATCGGCACCGCGGCGGTGCGCGATCCGGCGCTGGTGAAAGAGGCAGCTCGGCGGTTTCCCGGCCGTATCGCCGTCGGCCTCGACGCGCGCGATGGCAAGGTCGCGGTGGAAGGCTGGGCGGAAACCTCGGAATTGACCGTGCTCGATATTGCCAAACGGTTCGAGGACGCCGGCGTCGCCGCGATCATCTACACCGATGTCGCGCGCGACGGCATGCTGATGGGGCTCAATCTCGACGCCACCATCGCGCTGGCCGACGCCGTGTCGATCCCGGTGATCGCCTCGGGCGGACTCGCATCGATCGACGACATCACGCGGATGCTGGAGCCGCGCGCGAGGAAGCTCGAAGGAGCGATCGCCGGTCGCGCGCTCTACGACGGACGGCTCGATGCGGCTGCCGCGCTCAAGCTGATCGCCGGAGCCACCGCGTGAGCGCGACTGCTGCGTCTGCGGCATCGGATGCGATCCCGCGTCGCACACTTGCGGTCGCCTTGGTGCTGATGACCGTGCTCGGTGCGCTGCCGGTGGTCGCTGCGCTGATCGCCCTCGATGCAGCGCCGCTGCTCGGTTGCCGGATCGATGCTGCCGCGCCCGTGCCGTGCCCGCTGGGACCGGTCGATCTCGGCGCGGTGCTGCACAAGATGGCGATTGCCGGGTGGTTCGGTTTCGCCACGGCACCGCCGGCGATGCTGTTGTTTGTCGTATGGCTCGCTGTGGTGCTTGCTTTTGCGCTGCGCAACGCGCTCTCGCGGAAAGGATATTGGCGTGTTTAAGGTCCGCGTCATTCCGTGTCTCGACGTCAAGGATGGCCGCGTGGTCAAGGGCGTCAATTTCGTCGATCTGCGCGATGCCGGCGATCCGGTGGAAGCGGCGATCGCCTATGACGCTGCCGGCGCCGATGAGCTGACATTCCTCGACATCACCGCGAGCCACGAGAACCGCGATACGATCTTCGACGTGGTGCAGCGGACGGCGGAAGCCTGCTTCATGCCGCTCACCGTCGGCGGCGGCGT
>JAHBZF010000182.1 GCA_019635575.1 Pseudolabrys sp.
CTTCATGATGGGCGACAACCGCGACAACTCCACCGACAGCCGCGTGCTGTCCGCGGTGGGCTACGTGCCGGCCGAGAACCTGGTCGGCCGCGCGCAGATGATCTTCTTCTCCATTGCCGAAGGCGAGCAGGCCTGGCAGTTCTGGCGCTGGCCGGTGTCGGTGCGCTGGAATCGCATCTTCTCCATCGTGCGATGAGCGGCGAACCGGCACTCACCACGTCTTCCCCGACCACCGACGTCGCCGCGAGCGCCGGCGCCGCCGAGGTCAAGCCTGCGAAGAAGGCTCGCCGGCCGAGCGCGAAGGCCGCGGCCAAGATCATCGAGCAGCGCATCGGCTACCCCTTTTCCGACAGCTCGCTGCTGGCGACCGCCTTCACCCACGTCTCGGCACTGAAGTCCGCGCGCAGCCGCGCCGACAGCTATCAGCGTCTCGAATTTCTCGGCGACCACGTGCTCGGCCTGATCGTGTCCGATATGCTTTATCGGGCGTTCCCCAAGGCCGACGAGGGCGAGTTGTCGAAGCGCCTGGCCGATCTGGTGCGCCGCGAGGCCTGCGCGGACGTCGCGCGTTCTCTCGGTCTCGATGAGGCGGTCAAGCTCGGAGCGGTGGGTGCCGGCGCCGGTGCGCGGCTGCGCAAGTCGGTGCTCGGCGACATCTGCGAGGCCGTGATCGGCGCGATCTTCCTGGACGGCGGCTACGCCGCGGCCGCGCAATTCGTCGAGCGCAACTGGACCGAGCGCATGCGCAAGCCGGTGCGGCCGCTGCGCGATCCCAAGACCATTCTGCAGGAATGGGCGCAGGGCAAGGGGTTGCCGACCCCGGTCTATCGCGAGATCGAGCGCACCGGGCCGCATCACGATCCGCAATTCCGCGTCGCCGTGGAACTGCCGGGCCTGACGCCTGCGGAAGGCGTCGGCGGCAGCAAGCGCGCGGCCGAGAAGGTCGCCGCCACCGCGCTGTTGAAACGGGAAGGCGTCACGGGCGGCGGCGATGCGTGAGGCCCCGCAAGAGTCCGAGGCCCGCGAGACGCGCTGCGGCTTCGTCGCGCTGATCGGCGCGCCGAACGTCGGCAAGTCGACGCTGGTCAATGCGCTGGTCGGCTCCAAGGTCACCATCGTTTCGAAGAAGGTGCAGACCACGCGCGCGCTGATCCGCGGCATCGTGGTCGAGGACGATGCGCAGATCATTCTGGTCGATACGCCGGGCATCTTCGCGCCGAAGCGCCGGCTCGACCGCGCCATGGTCTCGACCGCCTGGAGCGGCGCGCACGACGCCGACCTCGTCTGCGTGCTGCTTGACGCGCGCGCCGGCCTCGACGAGGAGGCCGGGGCGATCCTTTCAAGGCTCGAGAACGTGAAGCATCCGAAGATCCTGGTGCTGAACAAGATCGACCTGGTGCCGCGCGACAGGCTGCTCGCACTCGCGCAGCAGGCCAACGAGCGCCTCGCGTTCGACCACACCTTCATGATCTCGGCGCTGTCGGGCGACGGCGTCGGCGATCTGCGGCGGGCGCTCGCCAGGGCGGTGCCGCCGGGGCCGTTCCTCTATCCCGAGGACCAGATGTCGGATGCGCCGCTGCGGCAGCTTGCGGCCGAGATCACCCGCGAGAAGATCTACCGCCATCTGCATCAGGAACTGCCGTACCAGTCCACGGTTGAGACCGATAGCTGGAGCGGGCGCAAGGACGGATCGGTGCGTATCGAGCAGACGATCTTCGTCGAGCGCGACAGCCAGCGCAAGATCGTGCTCGGCAAGGGCGGCGCCACCATCAAGGCGATCGGCGCGGCCGCGCGCAAGGATATCGCCGCGATGCTGGAGCAGCCGGTCCACCTGTTCCTGTTCGTCAAGGTCCGCGAGGGCTGGGGCGACGATCCGGAGCGTTATCGCGGCATGGGGCTCGAATTTCCGACGGAATAGGGTGATCGGCCGTACTGCCGCCCGGAAACGCGCTAGATTGCTTATGCGGACTCAACGCCAGCCGTTCGTCCCCGCGAAAGCGGGGACCCACACTTAAGAGTGGATTCCCGCTTTCGCGGGAATGAGCGGGGAGAGCAACCTCGGACTTGCAATGCCTGATAGCGAAATGCGCTGATGCAATGGACCGATGAAGGCATCGTCCTCGGCACGCGCCGCCACGGCGAGAGCAGTGCCATCGTCGAACTGCTGACGCGCGACCACGGCCGGCACCTCGGCCTGGTGCGCGGCGGTTCCGGCTCGCGGCTCAAGCCGATCCTGCAGGCCGGCAACACCGTCAGCGTATTGTGGCGCGCGCGGCTCGAGGACCATCTCGGCAACTACACGGTGGAGGGGACGCGGCTGCGTGCCTCGTCATTCTTCATGCTGCCGCACGCGATCTTCGGGCTGACGCATCTCGCCACCCTGATGCGGCTGTTGCCGGAGCGCGATCCGCATCCGGGCCTGCACATGGCGCTGGAAACGATCCTCGATTGCCTCGACGACGCGATGGCGGTGGCGCCGCTGATCGCTCGCTTCGAGTTCGATCTGCTGGCGGAATTGGGCTTCGGTCTCGATCTCACCGCCTGCGCGTCCACTGGCGCGACCGAAGAGCTCGTCTATGTGTCGCCGAAATCCGGCCGTGCTGTCTCGCGTGATGCCGGCGCGCCGTGGGCCGACCGGATGCTGCGGCTGCCGGCCTTCCTCGGCGAACAAGCCTCGCCGCCGGATGCCGGTCAGCTTGCGGACGGCTTCGTCCTGACCGGCTTCTTCCTCAACCGTTATGCGTTCGAGCCGCGCGGTCTCGCGATGCCGGAAGCACGGGCGCAATTCCTCGCGGCGCTGGCGCGGCTCGGCACCACGCCGCGGCTTGCTGGATAAGAGTTGCCGGATAAGAGAGGTGTCGCGTGATGCGCCGATGTGCTGCTCTGGTTCTCACTCTCTCTTTTGCTTTCGCCGCCGGATCGGCCGCCGCGCAGACCAATCCGCCGCCGGAATTGCACCTGCATCAGTCCTATATCGAGGAGGTCACGCGGCCGACCGATCTCGACGTCAAGGATCCGCTGGCGGTGTTCGCCTATGTGCTCAATGCGCTGCCGCAGCAGGTGAAGGTCTATCCGACCGAAAACTATTTCTATTTCAGCTTCGTGCATGGCGGCATTCCCTATGCGGGCAATATCCGGCTCGATGCCAGCAACCGCGATCAGGGCAAGGTGCAGTTCGGCTATTTCGAGCAAACCACGCAATGGCTCGATGACACGCCGACGGTGTTTCGCGAGCTTGATGCCAAGGACGGCGTGAAGCTGGAAAAGGTCGAGCGATTTCTCTACCGGCTCACCTACAAGGACAAGAGCGTTCTGTTCGCGCTCAACGATCTGTCGAACGTCAAGCCGCCGGCGACGGCGGTCGCGCCGGGCGAGCAGTTCATCGGCCCGGTATTCGACGATTCCGGCATCCGGTTTTTCCTGATGTTCAATCCTGCGGTCAGGAGCTTCCTGTTCGTGCTCGACGAGACCGTGCCGGTCGCCGATCAGTTGCTGCCCAATCCGCGCCGGCCGCATCTGTGGATCGGCAAGCGCACCGGCTTCATCTACTACGCCGATCACCGGCTGAAGCGGAAAATCCTCGTCGGCGTCTACGAGGACAATGTGCGCGTCAACAATTACTTCGACGGGCCGTTCGACCAGTTGCCGGATAACTTCATCGAGGGCGAGACGCTGCGCAACGCGCTCCTGCAGATCCAGCCGAGCCTCAAAGGCCAGATCGACCGGTTCGGCGGCACGCCGGACGGCGAGGTCCGCTACATGATCGCGCCCTACAAGACCTACAAGGAAGAACGCGAATTCGATGCCATGGACCGGTGCGCCAATCGCCGCGCGAAGGGAGCCAAGCCGGACTATTACCGCTGCTTCGTTACCGACGAGGGGCCGCAGGATCTCGGCCGTCGCCCGTCGCAAACCGGCAAGCCCAGCGGGTCGCCGTAAAGAAAAAGGCCGGACTGGTGTCCGGCCTTTTCCGATTGTCGTGACGCCGCGATCAGCAGCGGGTCATGCGGCTCCAGCGGCGGACGTGGCAGCTGCGCCAGCCGCGGCTCGGACCGCGATAGTGGCGGCGGCTGCCCCAGCGCCAGTGCTGGACCTGATGGACGATGCTGCTCTCCGGCATCGCGGTCGTGCCGTTGGAGGCAGGCGCAGCGGACGCGCCGACGCTGCCGGCGAGGCCGAGACCGGTCGCGAGGACGGCGGTCAGAATGATCGAACGCATGGTTTGTCTCCTTCCTGTATCGGTTCACGATGACGCGCCATGGCCGATCTGGTTCCGCTGGCCGGCATCGTTATTCTCAATAACGCCAGGGCCAGCATAACCCTGCGAATACGCCTGCGCGGTGACGCGGCCATTCATCTGTTGTTCATCGAGTGGCCCTGAAGTACCCCCTGACCATGGGCAAGCAACTGATTCCCCCCGAGCGTGGCGAGATTCACGAAGTCGCGCTGCGCGATGCGCTCGAAGAGCGTTATCTCGCATATGCGCTGTCGACCATCATGCACCGGGCGCTGCCCGATGCGCGCGATGGTCTCAAGCCGGTGCACCGCCGTCTGCTGTTTGCGATGCGGCAGTTGCGGCTCGATCCGGGGTCGGGCTTCAAGAAGAGTGCGCGCGTCGTCGGCGACGTGATCGGT
>JAHBZF010000183.1 GCA_019635575.1 Pseudolabrys sp.
GTGTTGTCGCTCTGGATGTCCTCGGGGCGGACGATGCCGGCGACGATCAATTCGCGGATTTCGAAGTTGACGCGAATTTCCTGCTTGCCCTCGACGACGAGATTGCCGTTCGGCAGAACCTGCGTGACCACCGCGGCGACATTGGTCTGCAATGCTTCGGAGCGTTGCACCGAGCCCTTGCCGTCGCTGTTCGAGGTCGAATCGCCGGTGAAGATGCGCGTCGGCAGCGCGGTGTTGAGCAGTGGCAGCTTGCTCTTGCCGAAGAAATTATCGACGCCGGAATCTTCCTTGTTGGTGCGGCTGCGCTGCGTCTCGTTGGCGATGTTGGCCTTGTCGGTGAAGTTGACCGTCACCGTGAGGATATCGCCGACGATATGCGCGCGTTGATCCTTGAAGAAGGCGCGCGAGCCGGAGCGCCACAGCGAATTGGGGCTGTAGGAAGCGATCTGGGTCGGCGGCATCGGCATCTGCACCGGCTTGTAGCCGGGGCGGGTGGTCGGATTGTCGATCTCGGCCAGCGCCGGCTGTTCGCCGATATTCTTCAGCCGGTCTATCGCCGAGCAGCCGCCGAGCATCGAGCCGACGAGAACCAGCGCGCTCGCTGCCAACAGGCGCGACATCGAAGGGAAGGCAAACGAATGGGTCTTCACGGTGGTTCTCACTTCTGCTGCGTGGCGCGCTTTTCGGCGGCCGGCTCAAGATTGGCGATGACGCGCGGGGTTCCCGGCTGGACGATCACGGAGCCGTCTGCGGCCACCATGCCCTGGATCACGCGCTTCGATTGAAGATTGGTGACGCTGATGATGTCGCCTTCGGCGCCGGCTTCGTTGGCCTTGCCGCGCACGGTGAGCGTGATGCCTGGTGCCGCGTAGACCAGCGTCACCGACGCGTCGCGCTGCACCACTTCCGGTTTCATCAGGTCGGAGCCGCGCACGGCGCTGCCGGCGCGCAGCGCCTGCCGCGCCGCGCGGCCGACGACGGCGTCGATTGCCGCGACCGTGTCGCGTTCTGTCTGCGTCTTCGGCCGGCGCTCGACGGCGACGTCGTCGCGGCGAACGATCTCGCCGCGGCCGACACTGCGAACCATGGTGACAGCAGCGACGGTCGGAAGCGCCGTGCCGGTCCAGCGCATCGCCCGCTGTCCGGCGAATTCGAGTTGCACGTCGAAACGACCGGTGCGCGCGTCGTAGCCGAGCTGCAGCACGCGCGGCTCGAGGCTGGCCGACGGCTCGATGTTGAAGCTGCGCGGCTCGCGCTCGAAGCTCACCGCGATCTCGTCGCTGTCGCCGAGCGCGTAGGCGTTGCCGAGCAGCCGCGCGATGGTCTTCTGGATGTCGCGGCCGGAAATCATCTGGCTCGGCCGCGTCACCGTCACGTCGATGATGCCGCGGGTGTCGAGGCCGACGATGGCGTGGCTGCGCACCGCGTCGACGACACTGGCGGCGCTGACGGTGCCGCTCTGGCCGAGGTCGGGGGCGCGGAAGATCGGAATATTGGCGACGATGCCGGCGTTGTCGACGAGATCGCCGATCCGCACCAGATCGCCGGTCACGGTGGCGCTCTGTTTCAGCGCCGGCCGGGCTTGTTCGGCCGCGGCGGTGGCGACGGCGGCGGCGAGGATGAACGTGACGAGCGGGATGATGCGGATCATGATCGCCTCAACGCATCAGTTGCGAGGTGGATTGCAGCATCTGGTCGGCGGCCGAGATCACCTTGGCGTTCATCTCGTAGGCGCGCTGCGCCGCGATCAGATCGGAGATTTCACTGACTGCCTCGACGTTGGCCTGTTCGAGATTGCCCTGCTGCAGGTTGCCGAAGCCGTCGACATTCGGCGTGCCGTTCTGCGGCGCGCCGGAGGCCGGGGTTTCGAGATAGAGGTTGTCGCCGATGCCCTGCAGGCCGGCCTTGTTGACGAACATCGACAGTTCGATCTGACCGAGCGTGGTCGGCGTCGTCTGCCCCGGCAGCGTCGCCGAGACCTGGCCCTGCGCGTTGATCGCCACCGACTGAGCGTTCTGCGGGATGGTGATCGCCGGCTGCACCAGGTTGCCCTGCGCGGTGACGAGGCGGCCCTGCGAGTCGAGTTCGAACGAGCCGTCGCGGGTATAGGCGGTGCGGCCGTCCGGCAGCAGGATCTTGAAGAAACCTTCGCCGCGGATCGCGACGTCGTAGTCCTTGCCGGTCTGCACCAGCGAGCCTTGCGTCATCAGGCGCGGCGTGCCGACGGTCTTGACGCCGGAGCCGAGCTCGACGCCGGCCGGCAACTGGTTGCCTTGGTTCGAAGTCTGCGTGCCGACGCGGCTCACATGCTCGTACAGCAGATCCTGGAATTCCGCACGCTGGCGCTTGTAGCCGGTGGTGCGCATGTTGGCGATGTTGTTGGAGATGACCTGGACGTTGAGCTCCTGGGCCATCATTCCGGTCGCGGCGGTGTGGAGAGCGCGCATGGCGTATCAGTCCTTAAGGCTCAGGCCGGAACGTCGGCGAGTTTCTGGATCGCCGACTGCCGCATGTCGCCTTGCTGTTGCAGCATCGCGGCGACCTGCGAATAGCTGCGGGTGACTTCGATCATGCGCGTCATCTCGACGACGCTGCGCACGTTGGATTTCTCGATCGAGCCCTGCAGGATGCGCGACTGCGTGTCCGGTTGCGCCGCGTTGTTGGCGGCGGCGGAGAATGAGCCGTCGCCGTCCTTCTGCAGTTGCTGCGGGCGGTTGAAATTGACGACGCGCAGCCGGCCGCGCAGCGAGGACGCCTGCGATTGCGATCCTTCCTGCACGCTGACCGTGCCGTCCTGCGCGATCATGATGTTGCGGTCGGTCGGCTGGAAGCGGATCGGGCCGCTGTCGCCGAGCACCGGATACCCGCTGGCGGTGACGAGTTCGCCGTTGGCGTTGAGTTGCAGCGCGCCGTTGCGGGTGTAGCGTTCGCCGCGCGGCGTCTGCACCACGAAGAAGCCGTTGCCCTGCACGGCGACATCGAGCGGATTGCCGGTCTGCTCGACGGTGCCCTGGCCGAGATCGTGCCAGGTGGCGCGGTCGTGCACGAAACTGATGCGGTTGCTGGTCACCGCGGCGCGCGCCGTCGGCGAGAGGAATTCCTCGAAGATCGCGCCATCGGCCTTGTAGCCGGTGGTGTTCATGTTCGCGATATTGTTCGAGACGACGTCGAGCTCGCGCTGGAGCGCGACCTGACGTGACAATCCGATCAGCAGAGTGTTCTGCATCGATCTCTCCCCTGGCCGGCGGCCACCCTCCCGAGGCGTCCGCGACCCAACCTGGCCCATGGTTCTCCCAAACCGGCGGGCACGCTCTCCTTAGCAGGGGCCGTGCCAACTCCGAAGATTAAGGAAAATCAGTGAGATAGCTTGTTTGTCGCGTTCCCATCGCCGGGCAAAGCAGGCCGGCGGGCAAGTCCGACCCGGCAGATTCTGCCGGGTTTAAAGGAACCGTTAACCATAGCGACCTAGGGTCGGCGCTGTGTGCAGGGGGCGCACGCGCGGCGATCGGCCGACACGCCGCGCCACCGGCTTGACGAGACAGGGGCGCCAGAATGGCAGCGAAAGCGCAGACCGCGGACGGCGTTGACACCGAGGAGGGCGCCGCGCCCGCCGGCAAGGCGAAGGCCGGCAAGTCCGGTCTCATGGCCAAGCTGCTGTCGAAGAAGATGCTGATGATGATCGGCGGCGCAGTGCTGCTCGTCGGTGGCGGCGGCTTCGCTTACACCAAGTTTTTCAAGCACCACGAGGAGCCGAAGGAAAAGCCCGTCGCGGTGAAGCCGGCAACCTTCGTCGACATGCCCGACGTGCTGGTCAATCTGTCGACCCCCAATGCCGACCGGCCGCAATATCTTAAGGTCAAGGTCGTGCTGGAATTGCCGGAAGCCGAATTGATCCCGAAGATCCAGCCGCTGATGCCGCGCGTCATGGACCAGTTCCAGACCTATCTGCGCGAATTGCGGCCGACCGATCTCGAAGGCTCCGCCGGCCTCTACCGGCTCAAGGAAGAACTGACGCGGCGGGTCAATGCCGCGATCACGCCGTACAAGATCAACGCCGTGCTGTTCAAGGAAATCGTGGTCCAGTAGCCGCCGCGTTCGCGACTTCGCCGACTTCTTCAAGCCGACGCTCAGAACACCATCCATGGCGCAAAAAGAACAGATCGATCAGGACGCCCTCGCCGCGGAGTGGGGCCTTGCGCTCGAGGCCGACGACGACAGCGCGAAGGACACCGATCAGCCGTCTGCGACCGGCGAGGACGCCGCCGCCGCGCAGTGGAGCACGATGGCCGACGAAGGCGCGCTCAATCAGAAGGGCGGCGCCGAGCGCATTCTCAATCAGGATGAAATCGACAGCCTGCTTGGCTTCAGCCTGTCGGACATCAACATCAACGACAATTCCGGCATCCGCGCGATCATCGATTCGGCGATGGTCTCCTACGAGCGCCTGCCGATGCTGGAAATCGTCTTCGACCGCCTGGTGCGGCTGATGACGACGAGCCTGCGCAACTTCACCTCCGACAACGTCGA
>JAHBZF010000184.1 GCA_019635575.1 Pseudolabrys sp.
GCTGTCGGAAGAGGACAAGCTGACGGTGGCGCGTGCGCGCAAGATCGAGCGCTTCCTGTCGCAGCCGTTCCACGTCGCTGAAGTGTTCACCGGCGCGCCGGGCAAGCTCGTCTCGATCGAAGACACGATCAAGGGCTTCAAGGGGCTGGTCGAAGGCAAGTACGACCATCTGCCGGAAGCGGCGTTCTACATGGTCGGCACGATCGAAGAAGCCGTCGAGAAGGGCAAGAAGCTCGCGGCGGAAGCGGCTTAAGGCGACGACAGGACACACGCGATGGCCACGTTTCACTTCCACCTCGTCGCGCCCGACAAGATGACCTTCTCGGGCGAAGTCGATCAGGTCGACGTGCCGGGTACCGAGGGCGACTTCGGCGTTCTCGCCGGCCATGCGCCGACCGTGTCGCTGCTGCGGCCGGGCATCCTGACTGTCTATGCCGGCGGCCAGAAGGTCGAGATGGTGGTGCTCGGCGGCTTCGCCGAAGTGTCGGAGGCTGGTCTCACCGTGCTCGCCGACGTCGCCGACAAGGCGGCGGACATGGACCGTGCTGTGGTCGCCGGCAAGATCGAGACACTGGAAGCCTCGATCAAGGGCATGGAGCCGGGCAACGCGCTCGACAAGGCGATTGCACGGCTCGACCATTTCAAGCAGGTTGATCGTCATCTCACCGGCACGGCGATGCACTGATCGCCGCTCCAGTGAGGGAATAAAAAAGCCGGGCATCTGCCCGGCTTTTTCTTTTTCGGTATTAGGCGACGGGCGCGGATTGCGGCACGCTGGCAGCCTCGACACTGGCGTGCAGATGTTTGACCAGCGCGTCGTCGAGATGGAGCCGCGCGGCGAGCATCGCGAGATAGCCGCGTTCGGCGGCGTGATCGACATTTACCGCCAGTAGCGATGCCGTGTAGATGCTTGCGGCTTCTTCCGGCGTCCGCGCACCACGCGCAACCGCATCGATGTCGAGCGGTTTACGCAATTCGTCGAGCACGAAATTGCGATCCTCCGGGCCGAGCGGCATCTTCTGCATTTCCGCGAAGATCGCCTTCTGCTCCGCTTCATCGACGTGGCCGTCGGCCTTGGCGCCGGCGATCATGGCACGCAGCAGATGCCGCGCGAGCGATTGCTGGTCGTGCGCATTCACAGGCGCAAACGGCGTATCGGACGGCGGCGGCAGGAAGGCGGTGGGCCGCGCGTCCGGCGTCGTCACGCGGCCGGCCTGCCAGTTCTGATAAGCGCGATAGGCGAGCGCGCCGACCACGGCCATGCCGCCATATTGCAAGGCATTGCCGGCGAGGCGGCGGCCCTGCTTGGACCCGAGCAGCAACGCGGCAAGCCCGCCAGCGACAGCGCCGCCGCCGAGACCGCCGCCGAAACCGTTGAGTTGCCCAAGCAGATCGCCAAGACCGGCAGTATGCCCGCCAGTCTGTCCGCTGGCATTGGTGTTGCGTTGCGCGCCCGGTTGCAGCGGATTGCCGCCCAGGAACTGGTCGAGCAGAGACTTCGCATCGAACATCGTTTGCATGACTCCCATGGATCGCAATCCACGTAAGAACAAAGCGTGGCAACGAAAGGCCCGAATGCCGGACGATGCTGCGGCCGAATGTCCTGCGGCATGTGTCGCATCGCGGCGTCTGCGATTCTATGGAACCGACGATGGTTCAGCGCCGCAAGCGCGCCGAATGAAGGTGATCCGCTCCGCAACACTCGCGTGGGGCAAGTCGATCAGCGTATAGCCGTAACGCGGGTAGACCTCGCGCATCGCCGCCTCGGTGCGGCGGGCTTCGTCGAAATCCTGTTTGCGTTCGGTATCCTGCGCATAGATCTCACGCCAGGCTGGAGCGATGAATACCTGCGGGCGATAGCGCAGGCGGTGCGCAGCCATGTCGAGCGAGGATGGAATCGGCAGCCCGATCAGGGTGAGATAACCGACGATGTCGACCACGCCACGGTCGAAAAAGACCAGACTGTCATCGGCCAGCCGCGCGCATTGCGTGTAAGCGGCGATATCGCGGTCAAGCATGATTTGCGCGAAGGCGGCCGGATCGATCCAGGGCAGGGCGGTGCCGCCGCGTGCCATCTGATCCCGGATGATGTCGCGGCCGGCCTCAGCGACGATTGGAAAACCATCGGCAGCGAGCGCGTCGATCAGGCTGCTCTTGCCGGCGCCGGGACCGCCGGTGATGACGACGAAACGCTCGCTCACGGCGCTGCTCGTTTCAGCGCGTGCGCCGCGCGAATTTGCGGAATTCCTTGACCACCTGACGGTAGATGTCGCGCTTGAACGGAACCACCAGCCGCGGAAGATTGCCGATCGGCTCCCAGCGCCAGTCGATGAATTCCGGCTTGTGCTTGCCGCCGCCGGGCGCATGCACGTCGATCTCGCGATCGTCGCCGGTGAACAGCAGCGCGAACCATTTCTGTTTCTGTCCGCGATAGTGTCCCTTCCAGGCCTTGCCGAGCAAATGCGCCGGAATGTCGTAGGTCAGCCAACCCTTCACCGTGCCGAGTTTCTTCACCGAACGGATATTAGTTTCTTCGTAGAGTTCGCGCAGCGCCGCGGCATACGCGTCCTCGCCCTCGTCGATGCCACCCTGCGGCATCTGCCAGATATGCGTCGCGTCGGTGTGTTCCGGCCCGCCGTCGCGGCGGCCGATGAAGACCTCGCCGCGATGGTTGAACACGGTGAGGCCAGCACACGGCCGATAGGGGAGCTTTGCCGCAGCCGCCGGCGTTTTCACCGCCGCATTGGGCGATGCCTTGGCGCGCGCGGTCTTCTGTTTCTTCTTCTTCGCACTTGGGCGCGAAGCCGCCGCGCGTGTTTTGGCTTTGCGCGTTTTCGTCTTGGCTGATTTTGAAGAACTGGTTGATATTGAGCGAGAAGCCGGATGCCGTTTGGCAGTCTTTTTCGCGGGTTTGCGCATGCAAAAAGACTAGCTCGATTTAGCCTTGATCGCCACCGCGGTGATCGGCACCAGCACGAAGCCGCGTGCTTCCGCTTTCTTGGTCCAGTCGGCAACGCGGGTGATGGCGAGCGGCAGCGCGGTGAGCACGCCGAACGCGATGCCGCGTTCGCGTGCCTGCGCTTCGAGCCGGCCGAGCGCGCGATCGATCTCGGCCGCGGTCGGCACGTTGTCGATCACCACGTCTGCCTTGGCGAACGGAATGTTGTTGGCGCCGGCGATCTGCCCGGCGAGGCTGCGGCTCGACGTGCCGTCATCGACGAAGATCAGCCCGCGCTTGCCGGTCTCGCGCAGGATCGGCCCGAGCGCGCTTTCCGACGCGGTGAAGCGCGCTCCCATGAAATTGGCGATGCCGACATAACCCTGGAACCGGCTCATCAGCCACTGCATGCGATCGATGTTCTGCTCGGCCGTCAGCGACGTCAGCAGCGTCTGCGGACCGGGATCGTTATCCGGATAGTCGAACGGCTCCATCGGTGCTTGCAGCAGCACCTCGTGGCCGGCCTGCCGCGCGCGGCCCACCAGTTGATCGACCTCGTGACCATAGGGGGTGAAAGCGAAGCTCACCGGCCCCGGCAGCCGCGTCAGCGCGTCGTTGGTCGCCTTGGTGGAGATGCCGAGCCCGGTAACCACCAGCGCGATGCGCGGCGCGTCGGCCTTGCCGGGCGGGATCGCCAGCGGCCGGGCATAAGCGGTGGAGGGGCGCGCGCCATCGGCGCCGATGCGGGGGACATCGCCGTGGCGGGTCTTCTCCAGCAGATGCCGGTCGCCCGGCGGCGCGCTGGCGGCGCCCGAACTGGAACCGGGGCCAGCCGGATTGACCGGAATGACGACCTGCTGGCTCTTGCCGCTGGCGCCGTCGATGATGTTGACCGTCTGCGCGCCGGAAGGCTGCGCAGCGGTGGGTGGCGGGCCGTCGTAGCGGCGCGCATTGCCCTTGGTGTCGGTTGCGCCGGCGGGGTCTGCCGCGTTGGCTCCGCCGGTTTTGGCGGCCACCACCACCATCGGTTCGCCGCCGAGCGGATCGTCCACCGCCACGGACCAAAGCACGACCGCGCCGACCGCGAGACCGAGGCCGCCCGCGAGCGCCTGGATCGGCGTCACCGGGATGCGGTTGAGGCCGAGCTTTCCGAGCCATCGCGTGGCCGCGCGCTGCGGCCGCTTCTGGCCGAGGGGCGCGCTCAGGTCGTCCACGAGATTATCCGGGTGCGAATCATTGGGTGGATTCTAGCACGGGCCTCCAAACGCAATCGGGGCGGCCCGCGGGCCGCCCCGATTCGACGATTGGCTTGTGATTGCGCGTCAGTTCGGAACCGACGCGCTCTTGTTGTTCGGCGGGAACGCCGCGTTCACCTGCGTGCCGCGCAGCAGGTCGTAGGCCATGTTCAGCGCCTTGTCGTTCTTGGCATCCGGCGGAATGTAGGACTGCGAGCCGGTGGCTTCCTGTCCTTCCGCC
>JAHBZF010000185.1 GCA_019635575.1 Pseudolabrys sp.
GGATTCTCGGTGGTCGCGCCGACGAGGACGACGGTGCCGTCCTCCATCACCGGCAGGAAACTGTCCTGCTGCGCGCGGTTGAAACGATGCACCTCGTCGACGAACAGCAGCGTGCCGACGCCGGTCTCGCGGCGCGCCCGCGCGGCGTCGAACACCTTTTTCAGATCGGCGACGCCGGAGAACACCGCGGAGATCTGCTCGAAATGCAGTGCGGTGGCGTCGGCCAGGAGACGCGCCACCGTGGTCTTGCCGGTGCCGGGCGGCCCCCAGAACACCAGCGAGCCGAGCGAGCGCGTTTCCAGCATGCGGGTGAGCACGCCGTCCGGCCCGAGCAGATGGTCCTGCCCGACGACTTCCGACAGCGCCCGCGGCCGCAACCGGTCGGCGAGCGGGCGCGGCGCATCGTGATCGAGGCCCGCGGCGGCGAACAACGACGGTCCCTTCTGCGCGCGCGGGCTCATGGTGTGATGCCGTTATCTCAGCCGCTGAACACGGCGGAAATCTGCTGGCCGCCGCGCTGAATGGTGATGCGCCAGATCCGGCTCGGATCGCGCGTGACGCGCTCCAGATCGCGGGTCCGGGCAATCTTGGTGCCGTTGACGGCGACGATGATATCGCCCTGCTGGAATCCATACTGCCCCGCCGCGCTGCCGTCCGGCACCTCGGTAACGGCGACGCCCTCGGCATCGGGTTCAAGCTTCAACCGCTCCGCCAGCGCCGGACCGATATTAACGACGGTCGCGCCCTGGAACGGCGAGCGTGTCTTGATCGTCAGTTCGTCACGCTCGCCTTCTGGCGCGACCTGCAAGGCGACGCTCAGCGTCGCCTCCTTCCCCGCGCGCAGCACCGTAAGCTGCGTGGTGCCGCCGACCGCCTTGGTGCCGAAGCGGTAGCCGAACGCATTGGGATCGTCGACGCTCTGCCCATCGACGGCGGTGATCACGTCGCCGGCCTTGAGGCCCGCGGTCGCCGCGGGGCTGCCCTTGGTGACGCTCGACACGATCGCGCCGGTCGGGCGCTTCATGCCGAGGCTGTCGGCGATCTCGCTGGTCACCGCCTGCAACGATGCGCCGAGCCATGGCCGCTGTACCGCGCTGCCGCCGCTCTTCGCGGAGGCAACGACGACGCGCACCATGTTCGAGGGAATGGCGAAGCCGATGCCCTGCGATCCGCCGGAGCGCGAGAAGATCGCGGTGTTGATGCCGACCACCTTCCCGGTCATGTCCACCAGCGCGCCGCCCGAATTGCCGGGATTGATCGCCGCATCGGTCTGGATGAAGAACTGATAGTCGGTGATGCCGACCTGGGTGCGCGCCAGCGCCGAGACGATACCGTGCGTCACGGTTTGCCCAACGCCGAACGGATTGCCGATCGCCAGCACCACGTCGCCGACCTGCAATTCATCGGAATTGGAGAGGTCGAGCGCCGGGAAACGCTCGCGGCCGTCCTTGATGCGCAACACCACCAGATCGGTGCGCTGGTCCTTGAGCACAATCTCCGCCTCGAACTCGCGTTTGTCGGCGAGCGAGACCTTCACCTCGTCGGCGCCCTCGATGACGTGGTAATTGGTGACAACCAGACCGGACGCATCGACGATCACACCGGAACCGAGCGAGCGCTGTTGCTGCTGCGGCATCGGCCCGCCAAAGAAGCGGCGGAAGATCGGATCGTCGAGCAGCGGGTTGTTATTGCGCACCGTCTTGGCGGCATAGACATTGACCACCGCCGGCGTCACCCGCTGCACGATCGGCGCGTAGGACATGCGCAGTTCGGACGCCGAAGCCGGCACTCGCCGGTCCTGTGCGACGACTCCGGTTACCGAGGCGAACGCGGTCCCCAGAACCGTGCAAACGACAACGAGCGGGCGGAGCTGGATCATCATCGGGGCGAATCCGTCACGGGTGAAATTTCCCCGAGATATAAGCGTCCGGAACGGCCAATAGAAGGCGGCGGGCGCCAAGGCCCTGTGTCCTCGCCCACCGCCGATCCCCTTGCCGGAGCCGGGGTCAGGATTTCGGCGGCACCGTCCGCAGCCAGGCGACGATGGCGTCGACGTCCGCGTCGGTCATCTTGGCGTAGTAGCCAAAGCCCATCGGCGGTTTCAGCCGGCTGCCGTCCTTGGAAATGCCATGGGTGATGGCCCGCTTGATCTCGGCATCGGTCCAGGCGCCAATACCGGCCGTCTTGTCCGAGGTGATGTTACGCGACACCGACTTCCCCCAAGGACCGGGGAACTCCTGGCCGCCCTTGCCGAGGCTGGTCGAGAACAGGTGGCGCCCCTTGTCCATGGGCGTGTGGCATTCCATGCAGTGGGCGATGGTGGCGAGATAGAAGCCGCGTTTGACCTTGTTGTTCAGGTCGGGCTGCGCGATCGGCTTCTCGGCGCCGGGCAGCACCTCCTGGAACATCGGCACGCGATATTCCGGCCCCGGCATCTCGTTCTTGATCGGCTTGAGGCTGCGCAGATAGGCGACGATGGCGTTAAGGTCGCCCGGCGTCAGAATCTTGTAGTAGCCGGTCGGCATCAGCGGCGCGATCTGGACGCCGTTCGGCCGCTTGCCGGTGGTCAGCAGGGTCTTGATCTGCGCATCGGTCCAGGCGCCGATGCCGGTTTCCTTGTCCGGCGTGATATTGGGCGCCGACACCTTGAACGGCGGCTCATCCCAGGACAGTCCGCCGGCGAGCGCCTTCTCCGCCACGTCGCCGGTCGGCCCCTTCAGCGTATGGCAGTTGTGGCAAGTCATCACCGTGTTGACGAGGTAACTGCCCCGCTCGACCGGTGTCTCGGCGCCTGCCGAGGACACGACGAATACGCCGGCCCACGCCAGCGCCAAGCCCCATGCGCGCTTCATGATGATTCCCCCCAAGGATGGCGGGAGACTATCGGCGGCCCAAAAGTTCCGCAACGGATTGGAAGGGTTTTAAACGGCAGCCGACGGTGTGCCGGAGGCGGGCCGCGTTAGCGCCCGCCCGCGGCCGTCAGAATATCCGTGATCGCCTTGTAGCCATGGCGACGCGCGTGCATCAGCGGCGTCACGCCCTCGCGGTCAGCGACGTTTGCGTTCGCGCCGGCATCGACCAGCAGCTTGACGATGCGGGTGTGCACCGGGCCACCATCGCCGAGGATCACCGCCTCCAGCAGCGCGGTCCAGCCGAGATTGTTGACGTGGTCCTTGTCGATCCGCGTGCCGAGCAGGATCGCCACGGTTTCCGGATGACCGTGATGCGCGGCCGGGATCAGCGCCGTGCCGCCGTAGCGGTTGGTGCTTTTCAGATCGGCTTTGCCGGTGGCAAGGATCGCCTTGAGAATCTCGTTGCGCCCTTCCGCGCCGGCATAGAGGAACGCGCTGTCCTGAATACCGTCCTTGGCATTGACGTCGGCTCCGGCGGCGATCAGTGCCCTCGCCGCATCGATCTTGTTGGCGCGTGTCGCAACAAGCAGCGCGGTGCGGCCGGAGCCGTCGCGCGCGTCAATCGATGCACCCTCCTTGAGCAGCCGCTGCACCGTGGCAACTTCGCCCTTGCCGGCCGCGGTTAGCAGCGCCTGATCCCGCCTCGGATCGGCATGCGCCCCATCGCTCATGACGACAGCTCCCGTCAGCACGGTCCCAACGAAAAAGGCGGCGCCAAGCGCCGCCTTCCGTAGCTGATGCAGCCGGGCGATCATTAGGCCGAGGCGGTCGCCGCCTGCTCGGTCTTGGCCGCAACAGGGCCGGAATCCTTGCCGCGCGCATCGACGTCGCGGTCGACGAACTCGATCACCGCCTGCGCGGCGTTGTCGCCGTAGCGGAAGCCCGCCTTCATGATGCGGGTATAGCCGCCGTTGCGGTCCTTGTAGCGCGGGCCGATCACCTCGAAGAGCTTCTTGACCATCTCCACGTCGCGCACCTTGGAGACCGCCTGACGGCGGGCATGCAGGTCGCCGCGCTTGGCGAGCGTCACGACCTTCTCCATCACCGGGCGCAATTCCTTCGCCTTCGGCAAGGTGGTGATGATCTGCTCGTGCTTGATCAGCGCGGCCATCATGTTCGCAAACATGGCGGTGCGGTGCTGGCTCTTGCGGCCGAGTTTACGATGTCCGCTTCCGTGACGCATGGTCTCAACTCCTCATCTTCATTCGTGTCGCGACCGTTTCGGTCGTGGACATCGCTCGGGTGGGCTGCCCGCGTTCGCCCCGTCGTGACGGCCGGATCATTCCGGCCGTGACGCAGTTTCGGTAAAGCTCAGTAGTGATCCTCGAAGCGCTTGGCGAGCTCTTCGATGTTCTCCGGCGGCCAGCCCGGCACTTCCATGCCGAGGTGAAGGCCCATCTGCGCC
>JAHBZF010000186.1 GCA_019635575.1 Pseudolabrys sp.
AAGAACAGAATCCGCTCGGTCGTCGTCGTCTTGCCGGCATCGATGTGCGCCATGATGCCGAAGTTGCGGTAGTCCTCGATTTTATGACTGCGGGGCATTGAAAGAATGTCCTGTTGGCTGGCCGGTCAACCGTTACCAGCGGTAATGCGAGAACGCGCGGTTGGCTTCCGCCATCTTGTGCGTGTCTTCGCGCTTCTTGACGGCATTCCCCCTGCTGTTCGACGCATCGAGCAGCTCTGCCGAAAGCCGCTCCGTCATCGTCTTTTCGTTGCGATCGCGCGCCGCCGAGATGATCCAGCGGATGCCCAGCGCCTGGCGCCGCGAGGTGCGCACTTCAACCGGCACCTGATAGGTCGCGCCGCCGACGCGGCGGGAGCGAACCTCGATCGACGGCATCACGTTGTCGAGCGCAGCCTGGAACACGTTGAGCGGGTTCTGCTTGGTCTTGGTCTCGATGATTTCGAGCGCGCCGTAGACGATGTTTTCGGCGACCGACTTCTTGCCGTCGTACATGACGGCATTCATGAACTTCGAGACGACAGCGTTGCCGAACTTCGGGTCCGGAATGACTTCGCGCTTTTCTGCGGCGTGACGACGGGACATGGCTATCGATCCTTACTTCGGGCGCTTGGCGCCATACTTCGAACGGCGCTGCTTGCGGTTCTTCACGCCCTGGGTGTCGAGCACGCCACGCAGGATGTGGTAGCGCACGCCGGGAAGATCCTTGACGCGGCCGCCGCGGATCATCACCACCGAGTGCTCCTGAAGGTTATGACCTTCGCCGGGGATGTAACCGATCACCTCAAAGCCGTTCGTCAGACGCACCTTCGCGACCTTGCGGAGCGCGGAGTTCGGCTTCTTCGGCGTCGTCGTATAGACGCGGGTGCAGACGCCGCGCTTCTGCGGCGAATTCTGCAAGGCCGGAACGCGATTACGGACCGCCTCGGGGCGGCGCGGCTTGCGGATCAGTTGGTTGACGGTTGGCATACGCCTCGAACCCTCTTTGCCCTTTTAGGGCTATTGCCCAGTGCTCTTTCCACGCGCAGACAACCCACGCGCAAAACGAAATCGCGCCATCCGCGAAGCGCGGAAGGGCGATCCCTCGGTGTTCAACACCCGCTGCGCCAAAGGCGCCGCGAGCGCAGCCTCAAACCTGACAAGGTGTCAGCGGCAGCGTTTGAGTTTCCTTCGTCGAGGCCAAGGGCACCGGTCAAATCTGGAAAAGCAAGCTTTCCCAAAGGCTTGATCGATGCGGCCGTTCCGATTGGCGAAACTCACCGCCTGCCGAAAAAGTGGGGGCGTTTTAGCATCGATTCCGGGGGTGTCAAGCTGGAAACACCGCGGAAAATCGGCGTTTCCAGGGCATCTGCCCTACCCCGGTCAGCGTGTCTCGAAAGCCGCCGTTTGCGGGCTCGGTACACCTTCCGGATGCCCGTCCCGGCAGATCCCGCAACCGACTACAACCAGAATGACGGCCATGACCGCGATCAGCGACCGGTATAGGGCAACCGTTCCGAGGCCAAAGGCCCTCTCCACGAACAGAAAAGCCGCCCTCGCGGGCGGCTTTTCCAGTTTCGGTCGGCCACTGGCCGAGCGGCTTATTCGGCCGCCGGCGTCGGAGCCGGAAGCGCCACCGCTTCCTCGGGCTGCGGCTGCTCCATCGGCGGCTGTTGCTGGGCCTGCAAGGCGGCCTCCTTCTCCCGCTCGGAGAGAATGAGACGATCGCGCTTGCCGGCGACTTCGCGCAGCCGGTTCATCATCGCGCCGGTACCCGCCGGGATCAGGCGGCCGACGATGACGTTCTCCTTGAGGCCATCGAGCGAATCCACCTTGCCGTTGACTGCGGCTTCGGTGAGGACGCGCGTGGTCTCCTGGAACGACGCCGCCGAGATGAACGAGCGGGTCTGCAGCGACGCCTTGGTGATGCCGAGCAGCACCGGGGTGCCGGACGCGGTCTTCTTGCCCTCGTCCTTGAGCTTCTCGTTGAGCGCGTCGAGCTCGATCTTGTCGATCTGCTCGCCGGTGATCAGCTCCGAGTCGCCCGCGTCGTTGATCTCCACCTTCTGCAGCATCTGACGGACAATCACCTCGATGTGCTTGTCGTTGATGTGCACGCCCTGGAGCCGGTAGACCTCCTGAATCTCGTTGAGCAGGAAGTTCGCCAGTTCCTCGACGCCCTTGACGGCGAGAATGTCATGCGGCGCGGGATTACCCTCGACGATGTAATCGCCCTTCTCGATGACGTCGCCATCCTGCAGATGGATGTGCTTGCCTTTCGGGATCAGGTACTCGCGCGGCTCCTCGGTCTTGTCGGCCGGTTCGATCGAGAGGCGACGCTTGTTCTTGTAGTCCTTGCCGAAGCGCACGGTGCCGCCGATTTCGGCGATGACCGCCGCATCCTTCGGCCGCCGCGCCTCGAACAGCTCCGCCACCCGCGGCAGACCGCCGGTGATGTCGCGCGTCTTGGCGCCTTCGGTCGAGATACGCGCCAGCACGTCGCCGGCCTTCACATGGGCGCCCGGCTCGACCGAGAGAATCGAGTCGACCGAGAGCTGGTAACGGGCGTCACCACCACGCGCCAGCTTGATCACCTTGCCGTCCTTGCCCTTGATCACGACCGAGGGACGCAGGTCGACCTGGTTCTTGCCCGAGCCCGTGCGCCACTCGGTGACGACGCGCTTGGCGATGCCGGTGGCCTCGTCGACCGTTTCCGACAACGACTGGCCGTCGACCATGTCCTCGAAGCCGATCTCGCCCTCGACCTCGGTGAGGACCGGACGGCTGTAAGGATCCCATTCGGCGATCCGCTGGCCGCGCTTGATCTTGTCGCCATCGGCGACCTTCAGGCGCGCGCCATACGGGATGCGGTGATGGGCGCGCTCGGTGCCGTCGGCATCGAGCACGGAGACCACCATGTTGCGCACCATCGCCACGGTCTCGTTCTCCGAGTTCTTCGCGGAATTGCCCTTGAAACGGACAGTGCCGTCGAAGTTCGACTCGATGAACGACTGCTCGTTGATCTGCGCCGCGCCGCCGATGTGGAACGTGCGCATGGTGAGCTGCGTGCCCGGCTCGCCGATCGACTGCGCGGCGATGACGCCCACCGCTTCGCCCATATTGACCGGGGTGCCGCGGGCGAGATCGCGCCCATAGCAAGAACCACACACGCCGTTGGTGGATTCGCAGGTCAGCACCGAACGGATGCGCAGCTCCTGCACGCCCGCCTTGGTGATCTCGTCCACCAGACGCTCGTCGAGCAGCGTGCCCTTCGGCGCGATCACGCGGCCCGACGCCGGATCGCGCACGTCTTCCTGGGCCGTACGGCCGAGGATGCGCACGCCGAGCGAGGCGACCACCGTACCCGCGTCGATAATCGCGCGGACGTTGATGCCCTGATCGGTGCCGCAGTCTTCCGACGTGATGATGCAGTCCTGCGCCACGTCGACGAGACGCCGCGTCAGGTAGCCGGAGTTCGCGGTCTTCAACGCGGTGTCCGCGAGGCCCTTACGGGCGCCGTGGGTCGAGTTGAAGTATTCGAGAACCGAGAGACCTTCCTTGAAGTTGGAAATGATCGGGCTCTCGATGATCTCGCCGGACGGCTTGGCCATCAGGCCGCGCATGCCGGCGAGCTGACGCATCTGCGCCGGCGAACCGCGCGCACCGGAGTGCGCCATCATGTAGATCGAGTTGACCTGCGCCTCGCGGCCGTCCTGCAGCTTCTTCGGCTTCTGGATCTCCGCCATCATCGCTTCCGCGATGGTCTCGGTGCACTTCGACCAGGCGTCCACCACCTTGTTATACTTCTCGCCCTGGGTGATGAGGCCGTCGTTGTATTGCTGCTCGAACTCCTGAGCCATGGTCCGGGTCTTCTCGACCGTGGTCCACTTCGAGCCGGGCACCACCATGTCGTCCTTGCCGAACGAAATGCCGGCGCGGAACGCGTGATAGAAGCCGAGCGCCATGATGCGATCGCAGAAGATCACCGTGTCCTTCTGGCCGCAATGGCGATAGACGTGGTCGATCATTCCGGAGATTTCGCGTTTCGTCATCAGCTTGTTGACGACGTCGAACGGAACCTTGCGGCTGTGCGGCAACACCTGACCGAGCATGACGCGGCCCGGCGTGGTGTCGTACCACTTCGGAGTCCGGTTGCCGTCCTCGTCGATGGCGACCCAGCGGTACTTGATCTTGCTGTGCAGCGAGATCGCCTTCTCGTGCAGCGCGTGCTCGATCTGCGCCATGTCACCGAACGTCTTGCCCTCGCCGGGCTGACCTTCCGACATCAGCGTCAGATAATAGAGG
>JAHBZF010000187.1 GCA_019635575.1 Pseudolabrys sp.
CGACCGTACCATCGACAGCCACATCAAGCGGCTGCGCAAGAAGTTCAAGGTGGTCGATGACGACTTCGAAATGATCGAGACGCTGTACGGCGTCGGCTATCGTTTCAAGGAAGCCTGAATCGGAAACCGAACGTCGCAACGGCACAACGCCGCGGCACTCACGTGACAGGTCCCACGTGCTCGATCGAACCACCGAGCGTGCCGGCGACAAGGTTGCTGCATCCGACACGCCAGCGCCGAAGCGGCGGCGGTTTTACCGCCTACGCCGCCTGCTGCGCTTTCTGTCCGAGCACAGTTTCTCGTCGCTGACGCGGCGCATCGTCATCCTCAATTTCGTCGGCCTGTTCGCGCTCCTGGTCGGCATTCTTTATCTGTCGCAATTCCGCGCCGGCCTGATCGATGCGCGGGTGCAGAGTCTGCTGGTGCAGGGCGAAATCATCGCCGGCGCGATCGCGGCGTCGGCCACCATCGAAACCGATTCTCTCACCATCGATCCGGAAAAGCTGCTCGAACTGCAGGCCGGCGAGAGCTACGGCCCGACCGACGATCTGCTCTCCGGCCTCGATTTCCCGATCAATCCCGAGCGCGTCGCGCCGGTGCTGCGCCGCCTTGTCTCGCCGACCAAGACCCGCGCCCGCATCTACGACCGCGACGGCGACCTGCTGCTCGACAGCCGCAATCTCTACGGCCGCGGCGACGTGCTGCGGTTCGAGCTGCCGCCCCCGACCGAGGAAAAACCCGGCCTGGCGGAGCGCACCGTCATTGCCATCCGGCGCTGGCTCAGTCGCGGCGATCTGCCGGCCTATCGCGAACTCGGCCCCACCAACGGCAAGGGCTACGAGGAAGTCGCACAGGCGCTCAACGGCCTGCACGCCAGCATGGTCCGCATCAATGATCGCGGCGAGGTGATCGTCTCGGTCGCCGTGCCGGTGCAGCGCTTCCGCGCGGTGCGCGGCGTGCTGATGCTCTCAACGCAAGGCGCGGACATCGACGACATGGTGCAGGCGGAACGGCTCGCCATCTTCAAGGTGTTCCTCGTTGCCGCCGGCGTGATGTTCGTGCTGTCGCTGTTGCTCGCGGGCACCATCGCCGGACCGATGCGACGGCTCGCCGACAGTGCCGAGCGCGTGCGCCGGCGCATCCGCTCACGCGTCGAGATTCCCGACTTCACCAGCCGCCGCGACGAGATCGGCCATCTCTCCGGCAATCTGCGCGCCATGACCGATGCGCTCTATACCCGCATCGAGGCGATCGAGAGTTTCGCCGCTGACGTCGCGCACGAACTGAAAAATCCGCTCACTTCGCTGCGTTCGGCGGTCGAGACGCTGCCGGTGGCGCGGACCGAGGACAGCCGCAAGCGCCTGCTCGAAGTCATCCAGCACGACGTCAAACGGCTCGATCGCCTGATCTCCGACATCTCCGACGCCAGCCGGCTCGACGCCGAACTGCAGCGTAGCGACGCGGCGCCGGTCGATCTCCAGCGGCTGCTGGAGAGCCTCGTCGCCACCAGCAACGAGGTGCGCAACACCGACAACGTCACCGTGTCGTTGCGCTTCGAGGGCGGCAACGGGTTCGAGGTGACCGGTCACGACCTGCGGCTCGGTCAGGTGGTCAGCAACCTGATCGACAATGCGCGATCGTTCTCGCCGCCCGGCGGGGCGGTACGGGTGCTCTGCCGGCGCGTGAAGGATGCGGTCGAGATCGTCGTCGACGATGACGGGCCGGGGGTGCCGGACGATGCGCGCGAGCGCATCTTCGAGCGCTTCTACACCGACCGTCCGCACCAGGGCTTCGGCCAGAATTCCGGGCTCGGCCTGTCGATCTCCAAGCAGATCGTCGAGGCGCATGGCGGCCGCATCTGGGTCGAGAACCGCACCGCCCCCGCCGCACCCGACAGTGACGAGCCGCCGCGCGTCACCGGTGCCCGCTTCGTCGTCTCGCTTCCGGCCAGCTAAATGAGCGATCCGACCATCCACGCTGGCGCGGTGCTGACCGGCGCGACCGCCGTGCTGATCCTCGGGGCGTCCGGCTCCGGGAAATCGCGGCTCGCTTTGGCGCTGCTCGAGGCCGCCGCCACCGGCCTGCTGCCGTTCGCCCGGCTGGTGGCCGACGACCGGGTGCTGCTCGAAGCCAGCCACGGCCGTCTGCTGGCGCGTCCCGCGCCGGCGCTCGCCGGCCTGATCGAGCTGCGCGGGGTCGGCCTGCTGCGTTTTCCCCATGAACCGGTCGCGCGGGTGAGCCTCGCCATCGGCCTCGGCGAAACTGGTGACCGGTTACCAGAAATTAACGCTTCCTGGGCCTATAACGGTATTAAAATACCATATTTGCCTTCGCCAGCGGGAGTGGACCCCCTCCCCCTCCTGATCGGCCGCCTGCGCGGCGATGCCGCAGCCGATTGACCCGGCGCAGCGCCTGCGCTACGTGGCCGCCCTCATGCGGAAGGATATCCTCCCTTGCCGCCATTCGCTGGTTAACGAACGCCCGTTCTGAGCTTCCCATCCCGCCAGACCCGTCGAGCACAGCCTTGGTCGCACCTTCTCGCAGTGCAGCAACTTCCACACTATATAACGGCAGTGCCCCTTGCCTGGACCCGCAAGAGCGGACTCAATGTGACGCCTTTCGCGCGGTGGAAGCCGTTCCGGCGGCTTTGGCCCGCGAGGAGTTTAGGATGATTGGCCTCGTACTGGTTACCCACGGACATCTGGCGACCGAATTCCGTTCGGCGCTCGAGCATGTCGTGGGTCCGCAAAAACAACTCGAGACGGTGACCATCGGCCCCGACGACGACGTCGAGCAGGCCCGCAAGGACATCGTCGCGGCCGTGCAACGCGTCGACAACGGCGAGGGTGTCGTGATCCTCACCGACATGTTCGGCGGCACGCCGTCGAACCTGGCGATCTCGGTGATGAGCCAGCCCAAGGTCGAGGTGCTGGCCGGCATCAACCTGCCGATGCTGATCAAGCTCGCCAAGGTGCGCGAGACCTGCCCGCTGCAGGACGCGGTCAACGCCGCGCAGGAAGCCGGCCGCAAATACTGCACCATCGCCAGCCGGGTGCTCACCGGCAAATGAGCGACATCGAGCCCACCGGCTTGCCCAATGCCCAGGGAGCCGATGGGCCTCTCACCCGCGATCTGCAGATCGTCAACAAGAAGGGCCTGCACGCCCGCGCCTCGGCGAAATTCGTGCAATGCGTCGAGCGCTTCCAATCGCAGGTGACCGTGACCCGCGCCAACGAGACGGTGGGCGGCACCTCGATCATGGGCCTGATGATGCTGGCCGCCGCGCCCGGAACCACCATCACCGTGGTCGCGAAAGGCAAGGACGCTGCCCAAGCGATGGACGCCATCGCCGCACTCGTGTCGGGACGTTTCGGCGAAGACGAGTAAGCCTCGTTGCAGCGCACGCGCTGCTTTGTTATGACGCTCCCGCAAATTCTCCCGACAATTCGTGCTGGATAGGAGCGTCATGACCGCAGCCGCAAAAACGTCCGACAAGACGAAAGCCACCGAATACATCGTCGCGGACATCGGCCTCGCCGACTTCGGTCGCAAGGAACTCTCGCTCGCCGAAACCGAGATGCCCGGCCTGATGGCGACGCGCGAGGAATACGGCCCGAAGCAGCCGCTCAAGGGCGCGCGCATCGCCGGCTCGCTGCACATGACGATCCAGACCGGCGTTCTGATCGAGACGCTGAAGGCGCTCGGCGCCGACATCCGCTGGGTCTCGTGCAACATCTATTCGACCCAGGACCACGCTGCCGCGGCGATCGCCGCCGCCGGCATTCCGGTGTTCGCCGTGAAGGGCGAGACGCTGAAGGACTACTGGGACTACACCGCCAAGCTGTTCGACTGGCACGGCGGCGGCCATCCGAACATGATCCTCGACGACGGCGGCGACGCGACGATGTATGTCCATCTCGGCTTGCGCGCCGAGAAGGGCGACACGGCCTTCCTCGACAAGCCGGGTTCGGAGGAAGAGGAAGTGTTCTTCGCGCTGCTCAAGAAGCAGCTCAAGGAAAAGCCGAAGGGCTACTTCCAGGCGATCGCCGACTCGATCAAGGGCGTCTCGGAAGAAACCACCACCGGCGTGCATCGTCTCTACGACATGCAGAAGGCCGGCACGCTGCTGTGG
>JAHBZF010000188.1 GCA_019635575.1 Pseudolabrys sp.
ATCATCGTCGTGTTCGCGGTGGTGGTGATCGGCGGCATGGGCTCGATCCTCGGCGCGATCATTACCGGCTTCGGCCTCGGCGTGATCGAGGGCCTGACCAAAGTGTTTTTCCCGGAGGCGTCCAGCACCGTGATCTTCGTGATCATGGCGATCGTGCTGCTGGTTCGCCCAAGCGGCCTGTTCGGACGGAGAATCTGACGATGGAACAAGTCGCCGAAGCCCCATTGCGCGCCGCCGCGCCGACCCATTCGCGCAGCGAGACCATCGCCTTCCTGATCATGGCGGCGATCCTGATCATCGCGCCGTTCTTTACCTATCCGCTGTTTCTGATGCAGGTGATGTGCTTTGCGCTGTTCGCCTGCGCGTTCAATCTGCTGATCGGCTATGTCGGCCTGCTGTCGTTCGGACACGCATTGTATTTCGGCTGGGCGAGCTATGTTTGCGCCCATGCCGCGAAGGTGTGGGGCTTGACGCCGGAACTGGCGATCATTGCCGGCACGCTCACGGCGGCCGGGCTCGGTCTGGTCGCCGGCATGCTGGCGATCCGCCGCCAGGGCATCTATTTCGCGATGATCACGCTTGCGCTCGCGCAGATGATGTATTTCTTCGCGCTGCAGGCGAAGTTCACCGGCGGCGAGGACGGCATCCAGGGCGTGCCGCGCGGCAAGCTGTTCGGTGTGTTCGACCTTGGCCATACGATGACGATGTACGTCGTCGTGCTGGTGATCTTCCTCGGCTGCTTCCTGCTGATCCATCGCATCATCAATTCGCCGTTCGGCGAGGTGCTCAAGGCGATCCGCGAGAACGAGGCGCGGGCGATCTCGCTCGGCTACAAGACCGACCGCTACAAGCTGATGGCATTCGTGCTGTCGGCGACGCTCGCCGGCACCGCCGGGGCGACCAAGGCGATCGTGCTGCAGATCGCGTCGCTCACCGACGTCAACTGGCCGATGTCGGGCGAGGTGGTGCTGATGACGCTGGTCGGCGGCCTCGGCACCATTTTCGGGCCGGTGATCGGCGCCTTCGTGATCCTGACCATGCAGTACAAGCTCGCCCCGGTCGGCGAATGGGTGCTGGTGATCCAGGGCGTGATCTTCGTCGCCTGCGTGCTGCTGTTCCGCCGCGGCATCGTCGGCGAGTTGGCCCGGATCTTCAAAATCAAGCTGTGAAGGCCGACGGCGCGTGCGAGGCGCCGTCCATGGCCGCGCGGGCGTGTGAAACGCGCCCTTTGCAACTTGCCGCGAATCAGCGAGAGTTATCCACAGACTGGTGAATTGTTGCGTGATTGCGTCATGAACGCAGGACCGCATCCATGCTGCAACCGTCGCCGTCACCCTCGCTCGCCGCCATGGTCGGCAAGTGGTGTGAGCTCGCGCTACGCCGCCGGGCGCATTTCGTCGAACTCTACGACACCGGCCGCTGGCGCCACTATTACACCGAGGACGAATTCGTTACCGAGCTGCGCAAGCTCACCGGCATGATCGACCGCTGGAAGGGCATCGCCGTGGATGCCGCCGACCTTCCGCCGTTGCCGATGCGGCTGCCGCGCGCCAACAAGCTGCCCGACGCCGCTTGACGATCACGCAGTTGCCGCGGGTGGCCGTGCCGCCGGTACCATCATGTCCATGCCGATGCGCCCGAAGCCCGGCAGCTTGATTGCCGGGCGGCGCAGGTCGAGCCCGACCACCAGTCCCAGCAGATTGATCTCGATCCCCTCGATCCAGCCGAGCTTTGCACCCGCATAGCCGGCGAGATTGATTTCGACCCCGGTGCGGCTGTCGGTGAGGCCGGCATAAAACCCGTCGCGGAAGTCGCGGCCGATGGCGTTGGGCGGCAGCGCCGTCCCCAGTTCCGGAGCGGCGCGCAGCAGCGCGGCGATGAAGCTGTTGCTGTTCGGTCCCGGCCAGATTTTGTAATCGCCGGCGTGGCGGAATTGATAGGACGTCACGGCCGCCTCGATGCGCGGGATCAGCGCCGCGGCGGCGTCGCCGCGCAGATCGGCGACCATGGCCGGTGCGTGGCCGAACCAGCGGCCGTCCGGCGCCCAGCCGTTGATGCGCACCGGCGTGCCCCAGCCCACCACGTCGTAGCGGGTCCAGGCTGTCGCATTGGCGCGCTTCACCACCGCCCAGCTATGCACGGCGACCACGCCCTTCCAGCCGCCGGTGCGGCCGGAAAAGACGATGATGCGCGCCTCCGGCTCGGCGGTGGCGGCGGGGAGCGTGCCGCTGCTCGACCAGTCCGCATCGCTCCAGCGCGTCGGCCCGCCCTCGGCGGCGAACAGCGCGGCACGCGCGGCAACGGGCAGGAGAAACAAGGCGAGCAGCAACAGCACGAGCGGCTTCCGGCGGCGAGGGGCGATGGTGGGGGATGCGGGCGGCGACAAGGTCATGGGATGGCCGCCGTCATAGATGGTGCGCAAACGCGGCGCGGGCAGGGCACGGCGGATGACATTTTCGTCATCTCTTGTCCGTCATCGGCCGCCGCACATTCGGGATCGCGCGTCGCCGCGCGGCCGCCACCAGCGTGAGCAGAATACGCGCGCCGATCCGCTCCAGATCGGTGGAGGTGATCCTCCGCTTGATTCCGGGCTTGCGCCCGGCGCGACGCGATGCGACCGCGAGCTTCGGCACATGCACGAAAGCGGCGATCAGCGGCGCGTGCTGTTCCTGCCTCTGATCGAGCGCGCGCCAGCACAGATAGTTGCAGAGATAGGCGCCGGCATCGCGCGACAGCCGCACCGGCACGCGTGCCGCCTGCGCGGCAACGAGGAGCGGCACTGCGTCGATCGGCATCGGCCGATGCGGCACGCCGGGCACGATCGCGCGGCCGGGCGGGCGCTTCCCGGTCGCGTCGGGAAACGACGCCCGCGCATTGCGGGCGCGGGTCTCGATCCGCGCACGACGCGTGCGCGCCGCGAGGCCGAACATCAGCAGCACCTGCGGGCGATGGTCCGCGATCAGCCGCGGCAGGTCGCGGTCGACGGCGGCATAGCCGACGGTGAACACATGCGCGGCGCGCCGCACATCGGCGAACGCCGGGTGGCGCCGCCGCGCGAGACGCCGCGCCAGCGCGCCGGTGGGATTGAACGGCGCGCCGGGAAACGGGCCGAAGCCGGTGATCAGGACCGAGATCATGACGGAACGTTTGCTCGCGCGCGCGGGTTGGTCTCCATCCACATTGCTGATGGAAGGCCTCGCATTATGGCGCTCAGGATATTCGCGTTCAATTGCTCCTTGAAACCGTCGCCGGCGGAATCGTCGACCGACAAGCTGCTCGGCGAAATTCTGGACGAGTTCAAGAAATATGGCGGCGCGGGCGAGATCGTCCGCGCGGTGGATTTCAACATCAAGCCCGGCGTCGCATCCGACGAAGGCGAGGGCGACGACTGGCCGGCGCTGCGCAAGAAGGTGCTCGCCGCCGACGTGTTCGTGGTCGGCACGCCGATCTGGCTCGGCCAGCCGTCGAGCGTGTGCAAGCGCGTGCTGGAGCGGATGGATGCGTTCCTGTCGGAGAAGGACGAGCAGGAACGGATGCCGCCTTACGGCCGCGTCGGACTCGTCGCCGTTGTCGGCAACGAGGACGGCGCGCATCACGTCTCCGCCGAGGTGTTCCAGGCGCTCAACGATGTCGGTTTCTCGCTGCCGCCGAATGCGATGACCTATTGGGTCGGCGAGGCGATGGGGAGCAAGGACTACAAGGATTTGAAGACCTCGCCGAAAACGACGACGCATGCGACCGCGATGATGGTCGCCGCCGCCGCGCATCTCGCCGGCGTGTTGAAGCGGGAGACTTATCCGGGGCTGGAGAAGAAGTAGGCGAGCGATGGTTATGCTCTCCCGCCATCATATCTCTCGAAGCCTCATGGTGAGGAGGCTCGCCGCAGCTCGTTAGAGCGACGGCGAGCCGTCTCGAACCAAAGCGATCCGTCAGGATCGCGTCAACGAACAGGCGGGGGGCGCATGATGACTGTGGCCGCAGCATCCTTCGAGACGCGGGCTGCGCCCGCTCCTCAGGATGAGGCGGAGCGAGAGTGATCGCTGCCTCTCGTCGTCCCGATGCGATTGTCAAACAGCCCGCTTGTTTTTGGACAAGCATCATCA
>JAHBZF010000189.1 GCA_019635575.1 Pseudolabrys sp.
GGCCTCCGCGACCGAGGCCGGCAGCGACGTGGTGAACGACAGCCGCCCGGCCGCGACATTGATCTTCACCAGTTCATCGAGGCCCGGTTCGTAGATCGGGATTTCACCGCGCTTGAGCGCCGCGATCTTGGCCGCGTCCTTGTCGACGCAAACGACATCGTGGCCGAAGTCGGCGAAACACGCTCCGGAGACGAGGCCGACATAGCCGGTGCCGATCATGGCGACGCGCATGACAGAAAAAGCTCAATCCGTTGACGTTAGGGTTAACCCTTTGCAGCCGGGATGCTGCACCTCGTCTCAATAACAGAGCGATTTCAAGCTGGCGAGCCTTCCGCCGCCATCCCGGATACCCGGACTTTCTGCGATCGCGTCAACAGGGCGGAAACCTCATTTTGCTACATGGGTCCGATCAGGGACAGGCATCATGACCAGCGCAGCGCCAGCATCGAACGCACCATCCACCCCTCAACTGAACGCCCAACTGAACGACCATGGCCGGGTCGATTGGGTCGACTATGCCAAGGGCTTCTGCATCGTCTTCGTGGTGATGATGCACTCGACGCTCGGCGTCGAACTCGCCGACGGTCATGAAGGCTGGATGCACTATGTGGTCGCGTTCGCCAAGCCGTTCCGCATGCCCGACTTCTTCATGATCTCCGGCCTGTTCCTTGCCAACGTGATCGACCGCAACTGGCGCACCTATCTGGACCGCAAGGTCGTGCACTTCGCTTATTTTTATGTCCTCTGGGTGACAATCCAGTTCGCGTTCAAGGCACCGGGCATCGCCGCCGACGTCGGCGCCGCGAAGACCGTGCTGCTCTATCTGGAAAGCTTCATCGAGCCATTCGGCACGCTGTGGTTCATCTACCTGCTGCCGATCTTCTTCGTCGTCACCAAGCTCGCGCGCAACGCGAAGATTCCGGTTGCGGTGATGTGGGGCCTGGCGGCCGCGCTGGAGATCCTGCCGATCGAGACCGGCTGGACCGCAATCGACGAATTCGCCTCGCGCTTCGTCTATTTCTACACCGGCTACATCCTCGCGCCGCACATCTTCGCGGTCGCGCGCGGCGTGCAACTCAATCCCCTCAAGGGCCTGCTGATCCTGGTCGCCTGGGGCATCGCCAACGGCTATATGGTGTTCGCGGGCTATTCCGAACTGCCGTTCGTGTCGCTGGCGCTCGGCCTCCTCGGCGCCGCCGCGGTGATCCGCCTTGCGGCGCTCCTCTCGCTGGTGCCGCGGCTCGATGCGCTGCGCTATTGCGGCGAGAACTCGATCGTCATCTACCTCGCCTTCTTCCTGCCGATGGCGCTGAGCCGCGCCGTGCTGCTCAAGACCGGCGTGATCCACGATATCGGCACCATCTCGGTACTGGTGACGATCAGCGGCGTGGTCGGCTCGCTGCTGATGTACTGGGCGCTGCGGCGCACGCCGCTGGTGTTCCTGTACGAGCGGCCGCGCCGGTTCTGGCTGGAACCGAAAGCGGAGAAAAAGCCGGCCGAAACCACCCCCGTCCTGCAGCCGGCGGAATGATCCACAAGTTACGCGGACGGGCGCTTCGCCCGCATTGATAATAGCTGGCTGGCGGCCCACATTCGGGCCATGCCAGCCAGCAAATCCAAGACCACCGGCAAGCCTTCCGGCGCCAAAACGGTCGCCAAGGCCCCTGCCGCACCTGCCAAATCCGCCGCAAAACCGGCGGCAGCCCCACCTTCCTTTGCCCGCCCGCTGAAGAAGGGCGACCACCTCTTCCTGGTGGACGGCTCCGGGTACATTTTCCGCGCCTACCACGCGCTCCCGCCGCTGACCCGCAAGTCCGACGGACTGCAGGTCAATGCCGTGCTCGGCTTCTGCAACATGCTGTGGAAGCTGCTCTGCGAGATGAAGCCGGAGGACAAGCCGACCCATCTCGCCGTGGTGTTCGACAAGTCCGAAGTCACGTTCCGCACGGCGATGTATGCCGAGTACAAGGCCAACCGCTCGGCGCCGCCGGACGATCTCATTCCGCAATTCCCGCTGATCCGCGAGGCCGTGCAGGCGTTCGAGATCCCCTGTCTCGAACAGGCCGGCTACGAGGCCGACGACCTGATCGCCACTTATGCGCGGATCGCCTGCGAGGCGAAGGCGACCACTACCATCGTCTCGTCCGACAAGGATCTGATGCAACTCGTCGGCGACACGGTCGTCATGTACGACACGATGAAAGACAAGCGCATCGGCATCCCCGAGGTGATCGAGAAGTTCGGCGTGCCGCCGGAGAAGGTGATCGAGGTGCAGTCGCTGATCGGCGATTCCACCGACAACGTGCCGGGCGTGCCCGGCATCGGCCCGAAGACCGCGGCACAGCTCATCGGCGACTATGGCGACCTCGAGACCGTGCTGGCGCGCGCCGGCGAGATCAAGCAGGAGAAGCGGCGGCAGTCGCTGATCGACCACGCCGACGCGGCGCGGCTGTCGAAGAAGCTCGTCACCCTCGACCAGAATGTCCCGCTCGACGTCCCGGTCGATGAGCTTGCGGTGCACGAGCCGGACTACCGCAACCTGATCGCTTTCCTGAAGGCGATGGAATTCTCGACGCTGACGCGCCGCGTCGCCGAGAAGGGCGAGATCGACGCCAGCGCCGTCGAGCGCGACCCGAAGCTCGCCGCGCACGAGATCGCCATCACCAGCCCGCCGCCGCCCGGCGCGGGCGGCACCGCGAACGGCGAAGTCGCTGGTGGTGGCCCAAGTCCAGGCGGCCTGAGCCCGGCGGCTCTCGTCATCGCGCGCGCGGAGGAATTGCGTAACCAGAAGATCGACCACAGCCGCTACGAAACCGTCGGCACGCTGGAGCGATTGAAGCACTGGATCGCCCGCGCCTACGAGACCGGCCATGTGGCGGTCGACACCGAGACGACGAGCCTCGATCCGATGCAGGCGCATCTGTGCGGATTCTCCATGGCCGTGGCGCCTAATGAAGCCTGCTATGTGCCGATCGGCCATCGCGAGGGCGGCGACGGCAGCGGCCTGTTCGCCGGCAAGCCGTGCGATGGCCAGATCCCGGAAGCGGACGCGCTCGCAGCCGTGAAGCCGATGCTCGAGGACATGGCCGTGCTCAAGATCGGCCAGAACCTGAAATACGACTGGCTGATCTTTGCCAGGCGCGGCATCGACATCAACACCTATGACGACACGATGCTGATGTCCTACGTGCTCGATGCCGGGCGCAACGGCCATGGCATGGACGATCTCGCCTTGCGCCATCTCGCGCATACGACGATCAAATACGACGACGTCACCGGCAAGATCGCGGGGAAATCGAAATCGCAGGTGACGTTCGACTGCGTCGCGATCGACAAGGCGACGCAATACGCCGCCGAGGACGCCGACGTGACCTTGCGGCTGTGGCTCGCGCTCAAGCCGAGACTAGCCAACGAAACCGTCACCACCGTCTATCAGACGCTGGAACGCGCGCTGCCGCGCGTGCTGGCGCGGATGGAGCAGCGCGGCATCGCCATCGACAAGCCGCTGCTGGCGAAGCTCTCCAACGAATTCGCCAAGACGCAGGCGTCGGTCGAGCAGGAAATCAACGCGCTCGCCGGCGCGCCGCTCAATCCCGGCAGCCCGAAGCAACTGGGCGACGTGCTGTTCGGCCAGATGCAGTTGCCGGGCGGCACCAAGACCAAGACCGGACAGTGGGCGACCGGCGCCAAGGCGCTGGAAGATCTGGCCGAGCAGGGCCACAAGCTGCCGGCGAAGATCCTCGAATGGCGGCAGGTGTCGAAGCTCCGCTCGACCTATACCGACGCGCTGCCGACCTATCTCAACCCCGAGACCAACCGCGTCCACACCAGCTACGCGCTGGCGGCGACCAGCACCGGACGGCTGTCGTCGTCCGAGCCGAACCTGCAGAAC
>JAHBZF010000019.1 GCA_019635575.1 Pseudolabrys sp.
ATCCAGCGAACTCACCAGTTCGCCGTGGCTTTCATGGTCGGCGTGCCGCTAGCATTCGCGGTCCACACCTCGAGCGGGTTGTCGCCGTCGCCGGCATTGACGCTGAACTCCGCGCCGTCGAACAGCGGCTGCACGCCGCGATAGGCGAAGGTCGCAGGCGGCTTGCCGCGCAGGCGGGCGGCGAACTCCGCCAGCAGCGCCGCCTGCAGCGGCCCGTGGAAGATCAGCCCCGGATAGCCCTCGACCTTGGTGACGTAGTCGCGGTCGTAGTGGATGCGGTGGCCGTTGAAGGTCAGCGCCGAGTAGCGGAACAGCAGGACCGGATCGGCCATGTGGGTTTCGCGGTGCTTCGCCGCGGGCGCAGGGGAGGGCGCGGCAGGAGCCTTCTGCGCACCGGCCGGCGCCACGTCGCGGTAGACGATGTCCTGCCGCTCGCGGATCGCGACGCCGCGCGGCGTGGTGATGGTGTGGTCGACCGCCACGAAGCACAGCGCGCCGCTGCCGCCGCTTTTCAGCGTGACGTCGGCGATGCGCGAGGTACGCGTCACGGCGTCGCCGACGCGCAGCGCATCGAGGAATTCCAGCCGCCCGCCGGCCCACATCCGGCGCGGCAACGCCACCGGCGGCAGGAAGCCGCCGCGCGCGGGATGGCCGTCGGGGCCGATCTCGCTCATCGGCGCCACCGGCTGCGCCAGGCACCAGTGGGTGGTGAGCGGCGCGGCGTCGCCCGCCTGCGGCGCGCCGATGTCGAGGAACAGCGTCGCGCGCAGCGCCTTCACCAGTTGCTCCGTGACGGTATCGGACGCTTCCTGGGTGCGGCCGATCCACTGGCGCAGATGGTCGATGTCGATCGGGGTGGTCATTGCGTCGGATCCTCCGGGTTGCTGTCGCCGATCGCCGGCACCGGGCCGTAGCGGCGCGGCTCGCCCACAAAAATTGCCGCCGGCGCCGGATAGGCGACGACGCCGTTCGGCGTCGCCACCTCGATGCGGCGCAGGTGCGGGTGCATTGAAAGGTCGTCCATGGTGTTGACCTCGGCGAAGGCGATGTCGGCCTCGGTCAGGCGCTTGAGCAGTTCGCCGCGCGTCATGGCGGCGAACACCTCGCCCACGATCCTGTCGGTCAGCGCGCGGTTCTGCACCCGCGCCACGCCGCTGGCGAAGCGCGGGTCGTCCGGCAGGTCCGGCATGGCCATCACGTCGGCGCACAGCTTCTTCCACTCGCGCTCGCTCTGGATCGAGATCAGGATGTCGCGCCCGTCCTGCGAGGTGAACACGCCGTAGGGCGCGATCGAGGTATGGGCGAGGCCCATGCGCTTCGGCGTATTGCCGGCCTCGGCGTTGAGCAGCGGCACGGTGAGCCAGTCGGCCATCACGTCGAACATCGAGATGCGGATGTCGGCGCCCGCGCCGGTGCGGCCGCGCGCGATCAGCGCCTCGAGAATGGCGGCGTGCGCCGCGGCGCCGGTGGCGATGTCGACGATGGAGAGGCCGACGCGCGCCGGCGTCTCCGGGCCGCCGGTGATCGAGGCGAGCCCGCTCTCGGCCTGGATCAGCAGGTCGTAGGCCTTGCGCTCGGCATAGGGGCCGTCGTCGCCGTAACCGGAGATGGTGCAGATGATGAGAGAGGGATAGTCGGCGCGCAGCCGTTCGCGCGCGAAACCGAGCCGGTCCATCGCGCCGGGCTTGAGGTTCTGCACCAGCACGTCGGCGCCGGCGATCAGCTTCTCCAGCGCCTTGCGGCCGTCCGCAGTCGCGAGGTCGAGCACCACCGATTTCTTGCCGCGGTTGAGCCAGACGAAGTAGCTGCTCTGGCCTTTGGCGGCGGCGTCGTAGCCGCGGGCGAAGTCGCCCTCCGGGCGCTCGACCTTGTAAACGGTGGCGCCGGCGTCGGCGAGGCGCGAGGTGCAGAAGGGTGCAGCGACCGCCTGTTCGACGGCGACCACGGTCAGTCCTTCGAGCGGCAGCATGGCGGCCTCAATAGGAGCGCGGCATGCCGAGGACATGCTCGGAGAGGTGCGACAGGATCAGGTTGGTGGAGATCGGGGCCACCGAGTAGAGCCGTGTCTCGCGGAACTTGCGCTCGACGTCATACTCTTCGGCGAAGCCGAAGCCGCCATGGGTCTGGATGCAGGCGTTCGCCGCCTCGAAGGAGGCGTCGGCGGCCAGCATCTTGGCCATGTTGGCCTCGGCGCCGCAGTCCCTGCCCGCCTCGTAAAGGCGGGTCGCTTCCTTCACCATCAACTCGGCCGCGCGCATGTTGGCGTAGGACTTCGCGATCGGGAACTGGATGCCCTGGTTCTGGCCGATGGGGCGGCCGAACACCGAGCGCTCCCTGGCGTAGGTGCTGGCCTTGGCGATGAACCACTTGGCGTCGCCGATGCATTCCGAGGCGATCAGGATGCGCTCGGCGTTCATGCCCGACAGGATGTAGCGGAAGCCGCGGCCTTCCTCGCCGATCAGGTTCTCGGCCGGCACCTTCATGTTGTCGAAGAACACCTCCGTCGTGGAGTGGTTCATCATGGTGCGGATCGGCCGGATGGTCAGGCCGCCGGCCTTCCGCGCCTCCTGCATGTCCACGATGAAAACCGACAGGCCGTCGGTGCGCTTCCTGGCCTGCTCCTTCGGCGTGGTGCGGGCCAGGAGGATCATCAGATCGGAATATTCGGCGCGGCTGGTCCAGATCTTCTGGCCGTTGACCACGTAGTGGTCGCCCTCGCGCTTCGCGAAGGTCTTGAGCGAGGACGTGTCGGTGCCGCTGGTCGGCTCGGTGACGCCGAACGCCTGCAGCCGCAACTCGCCGCTGGCGATGCGCGGCAGCCACTTCGATTTCTGCTCCTCGCTGCCGTGCCGCAGCAGCGTGCCCATGGTGTACATCTGCGCGTGGCAGGCGCCGCCGTTGCAGCCCGCGCGCTGGACCTCCTCGAGGATCGCAGCCGCTGCCGACAGCTTCAGGCCCGAGCCGCCGTATTCCTCCGGGATCAGCACCGACAGGTAGCCGGCGTCGATCAGCGCCTGCACGAACTCTTTCGGATAGGCCATCTCGCGGTCGAGCCCGCGCCAGTACTCGCCGGGAAACTGCGCGCAAAGCCGCGCCACGGATTCGCGGATATCGGAATAGTCTTGCTCGTGATGTGTCATGGCGGGGTCTTTGGCAGATCGCCGGCTCCTGTGCCAGCGGCTCGGTGCGCGCAGCCGCATTCCGAATTTGCATCCATGCGGCGGCGGGCGGCGGGTTCGGGCCGATCGAAAGGGACCGGGGGCATGCGCGGCTACGCAGGAATGCGCACGGGCAGGACCTCGTAGCCCTTGACGAAGCTCGAATAGATGCGGACCGGCTCGCCGACGACCTCGATCGTCTTGAAACGCTTGAGGATCTCCTCCCAGACGATCTTCAGTTGCAGCTCGGCCAGCCGCATGCCGACGCAGCGGTGGATGCCGAAGCCGAACGACATGTGGGTGCGCGGCCGCGGCCGGTCGATGATGAAGCTGTCGGGATTCTCGATCGCCTCATTGTCGCGGTTGCCCGAGACGTACCACATCACCACGCGGTCGCCCTTGCGGATCAGCTTGCCGCCGAGCTCGGTGTCGGCAAGCGCGGTGCGGCGCATGTGCGCCAGCGGCGTCTGCCAGCGGATCACCTCCGGCACGAAGCTGTCGATCAGCGCATGGTTGGCGCGCAGCTTGTCGTATTCGTCGGGATTCTCGTTCAGCGCCAGCACCGAGCCGGTCATGGAGTTGCGCGTGGTGTCGTTGCCGCCGACGATCAGCAGGATCAGGTTGCCGAGCAGCTCCTCGCGGCTCATGTGGCGCATGGCGTCGCTGTGCGCCATCATCGAGACGAGATCGCTGCGCGGCTCGGCGTTGACCCGCTCGTTCCACAGCCGCGTGAAGTAGTCGGCGCATTCGCCGAGCTCGCGCAGGCGCTGCTCCTCGCTGTCGTAGATGCCGCTTTTGGGCAGCGCGGTGGCGAGGTCCGACCAGCGCGTCAGCTTGCGGCGCTCCTCCCACGGAAAGTCGAACAGCGTGGCGAGCATCTGCGTGGTCAGTTCGACCGAGACGCGCTCCACCCAGTTGAAGGTCTCGTTGCGCGGTAGATTGTCGAGGATGGTGGCGGCGCGCGCGCGGATCAGCACGGCGAGCTTGTCGAGATGGGCCGGCGTGAACATCGGCTGCACGGTCTTGCGCTGCGGACCGTGCTTGGGCTCGTCCATCGCAATGAAGCTCGGCCAGTTGTAGTTCTCGCCGACGTCGCGCAGGCCGATGCCGCCGAGCCGCACGTCGGACGAGAAGATCGCCGCGCTGGTGTCGACATGCATGATGTCGTGGTATTTGGTCACCGACCAGTAGTTGCCGACCGGGCAGGTGGAACAGAAGTGCACCGGCTCCTCATTGCGCAGGCGCTCGAAATACGGCCACAGCGTATCGGAGCGGAACAGCTCGGGATGGCCGGGATGAAATTCCGCGAGCGGCATCGCATAGGCTTTTTCCCGGGCGGCGCGCCATCGCTCATCGCGGGCGGCCCTGATGGTCCCGTGCACCGGCGTTCTCTCCCCTGATCCTCCGGGGCCGGGTTGGCTCCCGGCATTCGTCTTCGCAGCGGAAATTACATCGTCTTGCCGGGGCAAGGGCAAGCGGCTGCGGCCCGATTTCCCAGGCTGATGGGGCAGTCGTGCATTCTACCTATGGTAACATTGTAATATAATTTACCGTACAAGTTGTATTAACGAATGGTGGGTAGACTTGCTCCAAGTCAAACTTTTTAGACGGAAGGAGATCCGGTCGTGTGGTTTCTCAACTCAACTCAAGAGCTTACCGCCAAGCTCCAAGCTCTTGAAAAGTCCCAGGCCATCATCGAATTCGATCTCGATGGCACCGTCCTCACCGCAAACAAGAATTTCCTCGACACGCTGGGCTACACGCTCGACGAGATCAGGGGCTGCCACCACAGCCTGTTCGTGCCGCCCGGGCATCGCGACAGCACGGAGTATCGGGAGTTCTGGAATGCGCTGCGCCGCGGGGAGTATCAGGCCCGGGAGTTCATGCGCATCGCCAAGGACGGCCGGCCAATCTGGATCCAGGGATCCTACAATCCACTGCTCGACCGCAACGGCAAGCCGTTCAAGGTGGTGAAGTTCGCCACCGACATTACCGCGCAGAAGCTGCGCAGCGCCGACTACGAAGGCCAGATCAAGGCCATCTACAAGTCACAGGCGGTGATCGAGTTCAAGCTCGACGGCACCATCATCACCGCCAATGAGAACTTTCTCAAAACGCTGGGCTACCGGCTGGACGAGATCCAGGGCCAGCACCACAGCCTGTTCGTGGAGCCCGAATACCGCGACAGCGCCGCCTATCGCACCTTCTGGGATTCGCTGCGCAACGGCGACTATCAGGCCGCGGAATACAAGCGCCTCGGCAAGGGCGGCCGGGCGGTCTGGATCCAGGCGTCCTACAACCCGATCATCGGCGCGGACGGCAAACTGTCCAAGGTGGTGAAGTTCGCCACCGACACCACCGCCCAGGTGGAGGACCGCATCCGCCGCGGTGAACTGCAGAAGACCATCGACGCCGATCTCGGGCAGATCACCGAGGCGGTGGCCTCGACCTCCGAGCGGGTGACCTCGGCGGCGAGCGCCTCGACCCAGACTTCCTCCAACATGCAGGCCGTGGCTTCCGGCGCCGAGGAGCTGGCGGCCTCGGTCGGCGAGATCAGCCGTCAGGCGGCGGATGCGCTGCGCATCTCGATGCAGGCGGTGCAGCAGGCCAACGAGACCAGCGCCATCGTCTCCGGCCTCGCCGTCGCCGCCCAGAAGATCGGCGACGTGGTCAAGCTTATCAACAATATCGCCGAGCAGACCAACCTGCTGGCGCTCAACGCCACCATCGAGGCCGCGCGCGCCGGCGACGCCGGGCGCGGCTTTGCCGTGGTCGCCTCCGAGGTCAAGAGCCTCGCCACCCAGACCGCCAAGGCCACCGACGAGATCAGCGCCCAGATCGCCGAGGTTCAGGGCACCACCGGCAGCGCCGTCAACGTCATCGAGGCGATCACCCAGACCATCTCGCGGATCAACGAGATTTCAGCGGCGATCGCGGCCTCCGTGGAGGAGCAGGCCGCTGTCACCCAGAGCATTTCCTCCAATATGTTTTTTAATGATACGGCGACCACCGAGATCTACACCAATATGAGCGACATCGCCCGGGTGACGCAGTCGGTGGACGAATCCACCCGCAAGGTGCGGGAGGCCTCCCGCGCGCTGGTGTAAGGGCGGCGGCCCGCCCCGCGTGCGGATACGGGTTTCCCGCTGCTCGCACGCGGGCCTCAGGCCCTTCTCCCGGCCACCGCCCCGTGGCATTGTCGCCGCCGCAACGGCGGCGCCGCTCCCGGCGCCCGCTCCGGGAGACGGCCTAATATGATTCCTAACGCGCACGGCACCTTCAATTTCGACCTCGGCGAGACGGCGGACGCGATCCGCGAGACCGTCCGCGATTTCTCGGCGCATGAGATCGCGCCGCGCGCCGCGGAGATCGACCGCACCAACCAGTTCCCGCGCGACCTGTGGCCCAAGCTCGGCGCGCTCGGCCTGCATGGCATCACCGTCGAGGAAGAGTACGGCGGCTCGGGGCTCGGCTATCTCGAGCATTGTATCGCGATGGAGGAAATCTCCCGGGCGTCCGCCTCGGTCGGCCTGTCCTATGGCGCGCATTCCAACCTCTGCGTCAACCAGATCCGCCGCAACGGCAACGAGGCGCAGAAGAAGAAATACCTGCCGAAGCTGATTTCCGGCGAGCATGTCGGCGCGCTGGCGATGTCCGAGCCAGGCGCGGGCTCGGACGTGGTGTCCATGAAGACCCGCGCCGAAAAGCGCGGCGACCGCTACATCCTCAATGGCAACAAGATGTGGATCACCAACGGGCCGGTGGCCGATACGCTGGTGGTCTACGCCAAGACCGATCCGGCTGCCGGTCCGCGCGGCATCACCGCCTTCCTGATCGAGAAGGGCATGATGGGCTTCTCCACAGCGCAGAAGCTCGACAAGCTCGGCATGCGCGGCTCCGACACATGCGAACTGATTTTCCAGGACTGCGAGGTGCCGGCGGAGAACGTGCTCGGCACCGAAGGCGAAGGCGTCAAGGTGCTGATGTCCGGCCTCGACTATGAACGCGCGGTGCTCGCCGCCGGGCCCATCGGCATCATGCAGGCCTGCCTCGACGTCGTGCTGCCTTATGTGCATGAGCGCAAGCAATTCGGCCAGCCGATCGGGGAGTTTCAACTCGTGCAGGGCAAGCTCGCCGATATGTATGTCACCACCAACGCGGCGCGCGCCTATGTCTATGCGGTGGCCCGTGCCTGCGACCGGGGCGAGACGACCCGCCAGGACGCCGCCGGCGCGATCCTGCTGGCGGCGGAGAGCGCAACCAAGATGGCGCTCGACGCGATCCAGTGCCTCGGTGGCAATGGGTATATCAACGACTTCGCCACCGGGCGGCTGTTGCGCGATGCCAAGCTCTACGAGATCGGCGCGGGGACGAGCGAAATCCGCCGCATGCTGATCGGCCGCGAGATCTTTGAAAAGACGCGCTGACCCGTCGCTGGCGGCGATTAACTGCGCGTTAACCATAAGCGCCTAGGCCATTGACCCATGGAATGAGTGGGAGAGTGGCCGATGCTGCGGGTCAGACTGAAAGCGGACGGACGGATCGTCGAAATCGGGGAAGACGGCCGCGAGGTCGAGCTTGATCACAACGACCCGGCCGCCTTTGTTCGCCGTGTGCGCGCGCGGGCGCAACTGACGCAGGCGGCGTTCGCCGAACGCATCGAGGTGCCGCTCGAAACCGTGCGCAACTGGGAACAGGGGAAGCGCGCGCCGCGCGGTCCGGCCCGTGCACTGTTGAAGGTAATCGACCGCGCGCCGCAGGCGGCGTTCGCGGTGCTCGGCGCCCGGCGGGCTTGAGAGAGGCGCGGTTACGCCGTCTTGTGCCGCGGGGCCGGCGTGCCGCGCGCGACACGCATCAGCAGCGCCATGGCGACGATCACAGCGACATAGACGATGAGCTGCATCTCGCTCGGTCGTTCGGTGTAGCCGATCAGCGTGTGCAGGAGCTTGCCGACGAGACTGCCTTCCGACAGCAGCCATGACGTATCCCAGACCGTGCGGTCGAGAATGGTCAGCGTGCCGGCGGCGTTGAGGAATTGCACCGACTGCGCCGCCATGCCGGCCGCTAGCAGCGTGATCATCCAGGTTGTTACCGTGAAGATGTGCCGCGACGGGATCGCCAGCAGGCCGAAATACGTGAGCGCCGTGAACGCCGCACCGGCAATCACGCCGAGCACGCCGCCAGTGAACAGCGCGATGCCGGAGGTGCCGGAAGCGAGGATGCCGTAGAGGAACAGCACGACCTCGGAGCCTTCGCGCAGCACGGCGAGGCCGACGACGACCGCCAGCGCGGTCAGCGGCTTCTGGCCTTCGGCGATCGAGGTGCCGACGCTGCGCAGTTCCGCCGCCATCTCGCGGCCGTGCTTCGCCATCCAGGCGTTGTGCCACATCAGCATCACCACGGCGATGCCGAGCACGCAGGCATTGAACAGTTCCTGACCGGCGCCTTCGAACGCTTCGGAGATCGCGCCGGCAAACAGCGCGACGATAGCGGCGCCGATGACGCCGCCAGCGACACCGAGCGCGATCCAGCGGCCGCGGCCGTCGATGCCGCGCGTTGCCGCCATGACGATGCCGACGATCAGGCCGGCCTCGAGGACTTCGCGAAAGACGATGATCAGCGCGCCAAGCATAGGAGTCGTCCGTTATTCCGCGATCATCACGCCTTTGGCGGTCGCCTGGTTGAACTCGCCGATGAATTCATAGCGGCCGGGTGCGATCGGCCCGAACCGGACCAGCGCCTTGCTGTTGCCGGGGATGACCTTCTCGATTTTCATCGGCAGGCTTTCAAACTCTTCCGGCGTCGGGTCTTCGTTGATGACGACGATACTGAGCCGCTTGTTGGCCGGGATACGAATTTCCGACGGCGTGAACTTGTGGTCCTTGATCGTCACCGTCAGGTCGTCGGCGGCAACGGCCGTCGCGACGACGGTCGGCGCGGTAAGCAGGATCGTGGCGGTGACGGCGAAGGCAGCGGCAAAGGGGCGCATTGCTTAATCCAAAAACAGGGATCGCACACGGGGCCACAAAAGCCACGAACCGTGCCCGATGCAAGGACGGTCTTCTTGAATCGTTCCAATCTATGGGGCATCAGCACGGTCCTTGCCGCGGGCGGCAGCCTCTTCGCCCCACATCATGGCTGGGTTGCGCGGCGGCGCGGGCGGCTGCCGGTCTGCTACGTTGGTCGAATGAGAGCGAAGCGGTGAAAGGATCGGACATGAACGTGGTCGAAGCGAATGGTGCGCGGATTCCGCTGGTGGGGCTGGGGACCTGGGATCTGCGCGGCAGCGATTGCGCGCGTCTGGTCGAGCACGCCATCGGGCTCGGCTACCGCCATGTCGACACCGCGCAGATGTACGACAACGAAAAGGAGGTGGGCGAGGGCGTCCGCGCCTCCGGCAAGCGCAACGAGGTGACGGTAGTTACCAAGGTGCATCCCGAGAACATGAAGCCGGCCGATCTCGCACGCTCGGTGAAAGAAAGTCTTGCGCGGCTGAAGATCGATGTGATCGACATCCTGCTGCTGCACTGGCCGAACAAGGCCGTACCGCTGGCCGACACGATCGGCGCGCTGTGCCGGATGAAGCGCGAGGGCCATGCGCGGCATATTGGTGTTTCCAATTTCAACACCGCGCTGCTCGATCAGGCGGCCAAGCTCGCGACGGAGCCGCTGGTGTGCAATCAGTTCGAGACGCATCCGTTCCTCGACACGGCGAAGACTATCGCCGCCACCCGCCGCCACGGCATGGCGGTGGTCGCCTATAGCCCGATCGCGCGCGGCGGCGCGTCGGATAACGCCGTATTGGCGCGGATCGGCGCGAAGCACGGCAAATCGGCGGCGCAGATATCGCTGCGCTGGCTGGTGCAGCAAGAGATCGTGGTGATCCCGCGCACGCACCGTCCCGAACGGCTCCAGGAGAATTTCGCGCTGTTTGATTTCGCGCTGTCGGACGACGAGATGCGCGAGATCGCGACGTTGACGAAAGCCAATGGCCGGATCGTCGATTGGCAGTATTCGCCCAAATGGGATTGAGCATGCCAACTCCTGAGCAGAAGTCCGGTGGCGCGCTGGTGCTGTTCTCCGGCGGACAGGATTCGACGGTCTGTCTTGCCTGGGCGCTGGAGCGGTTCGAGCGCGTCGAGACCGTCGGCTTTGATTACGGGCAGCGACATGCGGTCGAACTCACCGTGCGGACGACAGTGCGCGACAAGCTCGCCGCGCTGAAACTGGACTATGCGGCGCGGCTCGGCGAGGACCATCCGGTCAAGGTCGACGCGCTCGCCGCCATCTCGGAGACGGCGCTGACCCGCGACATGGCCATCGAAATGGCCGACAACGGCCTGCCGACCACCTTCGTCCCCGGCCGCAACCTGCTGTTCCTGGTACTGGCCGGTGCCATCGCCTATCGCCGCAAACTGACCCATCTGGTGGGCGGCATGTGCGAGACCGATTATTCCGGCTATCCGGATTGCCGGAATGCGACCATGAAGGCGATGCAATCGGCGCTGGCGCTCGGCCTTGACCGGCCCATGACCGTCGAAACGCCGCTGATGTTCATCGACAAGGCGGGAACCTTCGCGATGGCGGAGGACATCGGCGGCGAGGCCCTGCTGCGGCTGACCGTCGAGGACACCCATAGCTGCTATCTTGGCGACCGCAGCCACCGGCATGACTGGGGCTATGGTTGCGGCTCTTGCCCCGCCTGCGAGTTGCGGGCAAACGGATACCGACAATTCCTGCGGCAGCGCAAAAGAGCAGAGCGAACATGACGTCGCGCCAAAGCATTGAAGGCTATGTCTTTCTGGTCGCCTTCATCCTGACCATTCCATTGGCCAACTGGATGATCGGCCATGTCGGGACGGTTTGTGATGCCGACGGCACCTGTCTGGTCCCGGTGGCGCCGGGATTGAAGGCCCCGTCCGGCGTGCTGATGATCGGCATCGCCTTGGTGCTGCGCGATCTGGTGCAGCGCCGCCTCGGGATCGAGTTCGGCATCGCCGCCATCATCGCCGGTGCAGCCATTTCAGTGGTGGTGGCGCCGCCCGCGCTGGTGTTCGCGTCAGCGGTCGCGTTTCTGCTGTCGGAAACCGCAGACCTCGCGATCTATACGCCGCTGGCGCGCCGCCGGCTGGTGCTGGCCGTGGTGCTGTCGAGCATGGCCGGGCTGGTGATCGATTCCATCGTCTTCCTGTGGCTCGCCTTCGGCTCGCTCCAGTTCCTGGAAGGGCAGATCGTCGGCAAGATGTGGATGGTGCTGCTGTCGATCCCGCTGGTCGCCTGGTTGCGCCGTCGCGATCAGCGGCTTGGTCTGACGCCGGCCTAACAGGACTACTCCATGCAGGACGCGCTCAAGAAGCTCGAAAAAATCACCACCGGCACCATCACCACGATGCTGCTGAAGAAGGGTATCCGTCACTCCTGGATTGCCGGCGCGATGCCGTTCGGTTTCTCCGGCAAGCGGCTGGTCGGCCCGGCGTTCACGCTGCGCTTCATTCCGGTGCGCGAAGACCTCGCGACCCCGGCGAGCTGGTCGAACCCGATCTCGACCCGCGCGGCGATCGAGGACATGCCACCCGGCTGTTTCGTCGTCGCCGACGCCATGGGCGTCACAGGCGCCGGCATCTTCGGCGACATCCTGTGCATGCGCATGGTCAAGCGCGGCGTCACGGGTCTCGTCACCGACGGCGTGATGCGTGACAAGCAGGGCATCCTTGCCACCGGCATGCCGATCTGGTGCGCCGGCGTCGCCGCGCCCGCGTCGGTCAACCAGCTCACTTTCGTCGGCTGGAATGAGCCGGTGGCCTGCGGTGGCTGCGCGATCTTCCCCGGCGATGTGATCGTTGCCGATGACGACGGCGTCGTGGTGATCCCGAAGGATCTCGTCGAATTCTGCGCGGCTGAGGGCGAGGAGCACGAACTGCTCGAAACCTGGCTGGTGCAGGAGGTGGAGAAGGGCGAGAAGCTCCCCGGCCTCTATCCGCCCAACGAAGAGAACAAGCAGCGTTACGAAGCCTGGAAGAAACAACGCTGAGAGCGGGGACGGGACACGCGATGTTCTTCGTCCTCTCCAAGACCGCGGCGTTTCTGGCTCTGCCGTCGAACCTCGTGCTGATCGCCGGCGTCGCCGGCTTGCTCCTGCTGCTGACGCGCTATCGCAGGCTCGGGCGGCGGTTGGTGGCAGTCTGCGTTGTGCTCCTGCTGCTGTTCGGCGTCACGCCGCTCGGCATTCTCATGACCACGAGCCTCGAGCAGCGTTTCCCCGCCTATGACATGACCGGTCCCGCGCCGGACGGGATCATCGTGCTCGGCGGCGGCATCGATCCCGATGCCACCGCGGCGCTCGGCGAACCGGTGATCGGCGCCGCGTTTCAGCGGCTGATCACGGCGCGGCGGCTGGCCGAGGTCTATCCGACGGCGCGCGTCGTCTATAGCGGCGGCAATGGCAATCTCGTGCCGGGGGCGGGCCGCGAGGCCGATGTCGCCCGCGCGATGCTGATCCAGCTCGGCGTTCCGGCGGAGCGCATCACGCTCGAACGCGAGTCCCGCAACACCGCGGAGAACGCTGCCTTCACGCAGGCGCTGATCCATGCCGCGCCCGGCCAGCGTTGGCTGCTGGTGACGTCGCCCGCGCATATGCCGCGAGCGATGGGGTGCTTCCGGCAGGCGGGCATCCCGGTGGTCGCGGTGCCGGCGGGACCGCGCGAACCGTGGCTGTCGCGCTGGCCGTTGCGGTCGCTCGGCGCCGAACTCGCGCGGCTCGATGATGCCGCGCATGAATGGCTCGGCCTGATTGCCTATCGGCTGACCGGCCGGACCGGCGCGCTGTTTCCAGGGCCATAGGCTCCGGGAGCGTTTTCAGGCGAAGCGGAAACCGGTTCGCGTGAAGAAGAGCGGCCAACCAAAACACCCTTAACCCGTTATTGGAACTTTCCGGCCACGATCTAAAATGGCTCGAACGATTCGTGTTGCGGGTCGCGTTCGCGTCCTCCGGCACCGTTGCCATCAACGCCCATCACCGTTTGGGGAATCGATCATGTCCATCGACCATTCCGTCGACAGCGCCGCGCGGCGCTCCGCCTTGCTGGCCCGCTATTCGACCGAGGCGCGCGACCGGCGCGATCCGTTCAGCACGCCGCGCGGCGAGACCGTTCTGACCATCGTTGCCACCGTGGCCGGTGTGGCGATCGTTGCTGGCATCGCTGTGTTGATGGGGATGGCGTAACGCGCGCGCCGGGGCAGCCGGGATCTAGACCGGTGGCAGCGACGGTTTGTCGATATCGGGCGTTGTGTCGAACGCGCGCCGCGATTCCGAATAGAACTGGCGTCGATAAATGACCCAGACGATGGCGGTCGTGGAGAGCGCCAGCGGGATCGGCCCCAGGAACCAGCCGAGATAGCCGAGCGCGAAGAAGAAGGCGCGCTGCCCGCGGTTGAAGTGGCGGCCGGCATCGGCGCAGATATGCGCCGTGCGGTGCGCCAGCGCGCGGGCGTGCGGTGTGTCCTTTTCCTCGACCGGCGGCGCCGCGCCGATCAGGATCGCGACATAGTTATAGAGCCGGTACGACCAGGCGAACTTGAAGAACGCGTAGACGAAGATGATGGCCAGCCCCATCATCTTTCCTTCCCACAGCACGCGGGTCGGCGGGCTGGAGAACGGCAGCACCGACACCACGGTCAGGATCTCGTCGGCCGAGCGCAGCAATGTCAGCGTGCCGCCGACCGCGATCAGCGACGTCGAGGCGAAGAATGCCGCCCCGTTCTGCAGCGAAGCCGTGACCTGTCCATCGACCATCCGCATCGGACGGCCGAGCATTTCCAGCATCCACCGGTCGCGATAGCCGTGCATCAGCGAATTGAGACTCTCGCCGCCACGCGCGCTGCGCTCGACGACGATCGAGTAGGCGAACCAGGCGGCGAGGAAATAGGCCAGCGCCAGGAGATCGGGAGGCGAGAGATCGAGCATGGCGGAATCCGGTGCGGATCGCATGGTGCCACTAGCACGCTGCTATCGGCAATGCCGGAGTTCGAACGGACTTCAGGCACGTCTTTCGTGGGCTTGAGGGGTGCCCAAGCCTCTGCCACTCTGCCGCGAAACGCAGATACGAAGGTCCAGAACATGCCCCAGACCATCACGACCGGATACAAGGCGCTGGTCGACGCCGCCGAACGCGAGATCGAAACCATCGCGGTGGAGGATGCGATCAAGCTGCATGGCCGCGACGACGTGGTGCTGATCGATATTCGCGATCCGCGCGAGCTCGACCGGGACGGGCGGGTGCCGGGCGCGCATCATTGCCCGCGCGGCATGCTGGAATTCTGGATCGATCCGGCGAGCCCATATCACAAGCCGTTGTTCGCACAGGACAAGAAGTATGTGTTCTTCTGCGCCGGCGGCCTGCGCTCGGCGCTGGCGACACAGACCGCGCACCGCATGGGGCTCGCGCCGGTCGCGCATATCAAGGGCGGCTTCGGCGCATGGAAGAAAGCCGGTGGACCGGTGGAAGCCGTGCCGGCCAAAGGCTGAGCGCTGGCGGTTTTCCGTCATGGCCGGGCATAGCCGTTCGAAGAACGGCGTTCTTCGAACGGCTATCGTCCCGATAAGGTAAGCAGCGTGCCCGCCCAAGCGGGATGCCGGGGTCAAGCCAGGGCATGACCGATATCGAAAGTCATGACACAAGCGCAGACATGAAACTCATCATCGGTAACAAGAACTATTCGTCATGGTCGCTGCGGCCGTGGATCGCCATGACCATGGCCGGCATCCCGTTCGAGGAAACCGTCATCCCGCTCTATGTGCCGGGCAGCGCTGAAGCGATCTTGCAGCATTCGCCGGCCGGCAAGGTGCCGGTGCTGATCGATGGCGATACCCATGTCTGGGAGTCGCTGGCGATCCTCGATTATCTGGCCGAGCTGCATCCCGACGCGGGCCTGTGGCCGGACGATCGCGCCGCGCGCGCCTTGGCCCGCTCGGTGGCGAACGAGATGCACGCTGGGTTCCTGCCGTTGCGCCGCGCCTGTCCGATGAATTTCTGGTTGATCCCGAAGCCGCGGCCGATCCCGGACGACGCCGTGGCCAATGTCCGCCGGATCGATGCGATCTGGGCGGAGTGCGTGCGCCGCTCCGGCGGTCCGTTCCTGTTCGGCGGGCGCTTCGGCGCGGCCGACGCCATGTATGCGCCGGTGGTGGCGCGGTTCTTCAACTACGGCGTTGCGGTGTCGCCCACAGCTCACGCCTATATGCAGGCGGTGATGGCGACGCCGGCCTGGGCGTCGTGGCGCGCGGCGGCACTCAAGGAAACCTGGGTAATGCCCAACAACGAGCCGGACTGGCCGGTGATGGAGCGGATGTCGGCGTGATGCGGTTTTCAGCCTCCGTTCGGGAATGAACGGGGGAAGTGTGCTTTAATTTGACGATGCGCCAACCGGGAGCGACCCCTTGCCTGTGCTCACCTCCAGTGTCGATACCGCCAGTCCGGATTTCAGCGCCAACGCCGCGGCGATGCAGGCGCTGGTCGGCGATCTGCGCGAGAAGCGCGCGGAGGCGGCGCTCGGCGGTTCGGCGAAAGCACGGGAGCGCCACGTTTCACGCGGCAAGCTCCTCCCGCGTGACCGGGTGATGACGCTGATCGATCCCGGTTCGCCGTTTCTCGAACTGTCGCCGCTCGCGGCTTATGGACTGTACGAGGACAAGATCCACGGCGCCGGCGTGATTACCGGCATCGGCCGCGTGTCGGGCCGTGAATGCATGATCGTGTGCAACGATTCCACCATCAAGGGCGGCACCTACTACCCGATGACGGTGAAGAAGCATCTGCGCGCGCAGGAGATCGCGCGCGAGAACCGGCTGCCGTGCATCTATCTCGTCGATTCCGGCGGCGCGAACCTGCCGCATCAGGCCGACGTGTTCCCGGATCGCGAGCATTTCGGCCGCATCTTCTACAATCAGGCCACCATGTCGGCGATGGGCATCCCGCAGATCGCGGTGGTGATGGGCTCATGCACGGCGGGTGGTGCCTACGTGCCGGCGATGTCGGACGAAACCATCATCGTGCGCAACCAGGGCACGATCTTCCTCGGCGGGCCGCCGCTGGTGAAGGCCGCGACCGGCGAGGTAGTCTCGGCGGAAGACCTCGGCGGCGCCGACGTGCATGCGCGCAAGTCCGGCGTCGCCGATCATTATGCGCAGAACGATCATCACGCGCTCTCGATCGCGCGGCGGATCGTCGCCAATCTCAACACGGTACGGCGGGACGAGGTGGTGCTCGCCGCATCGGCCGAGCCGCAATTCGCGACCGCTGAACTCGATGGTGTGGTGCCGGTCGATCTCAAGAAGCAGTATGACATCCGCGACGTCATCACGCGGCTCGTCGATGGCTCGAACTTCGACGAGTTCAAGCGGCTTTACGGCACCACGCTGGTGACGGGCTTTGCCCGGATCTGGGGCATTCCCGTCGGCATAATCGCCAACAACGGCATCCTCTTCGCCGAAAGCGCGCTGAAGGGCGCGCATTTCATCGAGCTCTGCTGCCAGCGCCGCATTCCGCTGCTTTTCCTGCAGAACATAGCCGGCTTCATGGTGGGGCGGCAGTACGAGGCCGGCGGCATCGCCAAGGATGGCGCGAAACTCGTGGCGGCGGTCGCCTGCGCCGAGGTTCCGAAGATCACGGTCATCGTCGGCGGCTCTTTCGGCGCGGGTAACTATGGCATGTGCGGCCGCGCCTATTCACCACGTTTCCTGTTCATGTGGCCGAATGCCCGCATCTCCGTCATGGGCGGCGAGCAGGCGGCGAGCGTCCTCGCCACCGTGCGGCGCGACAATATCGAAGCCTCGGGCGGCCAGTGGTCGGCGGAGGAAGAAGATCAGTTCAAACAGCCGATCCGCGCGCGTTACGAGGAGGAGGGGCATCCTTACCACGCCACCGCGCGGCTCTGGGATGACGGGATCATCGCGCCGTCGGAAACCCGGCGCGTGCTCGGGCTCGCCTTTGCCGCCGCGCTCAATGCGCCGGTGCCGCCGACGACCTTCGGCGTGTTCCGGATGTGAGCGTTCTCAAGCGGAGCGGGGCACCGGTTCGCTTGAGAAAACCTGACACATCAAAACCTGAAAACGACGACGGCCCGGCATGGCAATGCCAAACCGGGCCGGTGGTCGCATTAATCGTGTCTCGGGAACGCTTTGTCTCGCCTTAACGCCAGAAGATGGCGAGAAGAATGATGATCGGCAGCGGGATTCCCAGCAGCCACAATAACAGTCCGCGTCCAAAACCCATTTGTTGCCTCCGTTCGGTTCGGATGGTCAACGATCGGGCCAACACCGAGTTCCCGCGTTCACGCGGACGCTATCGTCGTGTCAGCTCGCGAGCTTGCTCCACTCCTCGCGTGCGCGGGCGGTGACGATCTCCCACTTGGCGCTGACGACATCCCAGTTCACCAGCGGCCGCTCGGCGGCCACCCCGTCGGTGGCGGCCCGCATCGCGTTGGTGGAATCGTAGAGGTAGGCGCCGCCCAGGGTGAGGGCCGCGCCGAGGATCATTCCGAGCAAAGCGCGCATCTGTCTGACCTCCGCGGTGGTGCTGCCGCTGCCAACGCGGGGTCCGGCCGGGGGTTCCGAAGGGCGATGCTGAATGCGTCAGGTTGCCGCCTTCTTTCCGATAAGTCCATGATTTTTATATAATTTTCTTTTAACAAATTTTCCCACAAGCGGATTTTCGATGCTATAGTGCATTTCATGAACAAGAGTTCAGTGAAAAAGTCTCGTGCGTCCGGTAAGGCGTCCCGCGTCACCACCAAAAAGGCCGTGAAGGCCAAATCGGCCCGCCGTTCATCGACGGCCCAGGCCCGCGAGGCGTCGAAATCCAAGGCGGCCAGCGCCGCTCGCGCTGTCCCCGGCAAATCCGCCAAGCCCGCCGGTGTGAAGACGGCCGCTAAATCGGCACCGAAACCGGCTCTCAAATCCGCGCCGAAGCCCGCCGCCAAGCCGGTGGTCGCGGCCAAGCCCGCGCCGGGCAAGGCGTCGCAGCGCAGCGTGCAGTCGATCGCCGAGGCGATGAAGACCGCCAAGCTGGCGCTCATCGCGGCAGCGTCGGCCTCGGCACGGCCGGTCCGGGTTCCGAGCCCGACCGTCGTACCGCCAGCGGAGCCGATTACGCACAAGTTCCAGGTTGGGCAGATCGTCTACTACAGCGCGCCGACCTTCGGCCGCGCGCCGGCTCCCGGCAATTTCACGGTCGTGAAGCTCCTGCCGTCGGAAGGCGACGAGCAGCAGTACCGGATCAAGAGCAACGGCGAGGCATTCGAGCGCGTCGCCAAGGAGAGCCAGCTCGACGTCGTCTGACGCCGACGGCCGCCCACCGCAATGCCATCGGCCCGCCCGGATGATTCCCGGCGGGCCGAAACTTTTTCAGCGTCCACAAACGCGACAAATCCATCCCGCGCCGATTGTCGTGCGCGCCGGTCCGGGGGATAAATAGCGCGGGAAAACCCGCGCGGACCGTTTTGCGGCCGCGATATCAAAGCAAAAGGCGGAGGAACAGTCATGCAATCGGTTGTCCGGGGCGCACTCGCCGTGTTGGCGCTCGCAGCTACGTCCATCTGCGTCACCACCGGTGCGCAGGCCCAAGGCTATCCCGCGCGCACGGTGAAGATCATCGTGCCGTTTGGCGCAGGTGGTCCCGCTGACGTTTATGCCCGCGTTCTGGCGCAGTCGCTCTCCGACGATCTCAAGCAGTCGTTCATCGTCGAGAACCGGCCGGGCGCCGGCTCGATCATCGGCACCGACATGGTCGCGAAGTCCGCGCCGGATGGTTACACGCTGCTGTTGATGTCCAACACCCATACCACCAACGAGTCGCTGATCGCCAACAAGCCGTTCGAGCTGATGCGCGATTTCGTGGCGGTGGCGCCGATCAACTATTCCGACCTGATCATGGTGATCCACCCGTCGGTGCCGGCGAAAAACCTCGCCGAGTTCATCGCGCTCGCCAAGAAGGAGCCAGGCAAGCTCAACTACGCGTCCTCGGGGCCGGGAACGCCGTATCACATGGCCGGCGAACTGTTCAAAGCCATGAGCGGCACCGACATCGTTCATGTTCCGCACAAGGCATCTGGCGAGGCGCGCAACAGCGTGCTCGGCGGCCATGTGCAGATGATGTTCGACGCGATCCCGACCATGCTCAACAACGTCAAGGCCGGGCAGGTGCGTGCGCTCGGCACCACCGGCGAAAAACGTTCGGCGCTGACGCCGGACCTGCCGACGGTGGCCGAGGGCGGCGTCCCCGGTTATGAGGCGACGATCTGGCTCGGCCTGATGGCGCCGAAGGGAACGCCGGACGACGTGGTCAACAAGCTCAACGCCGAGGTCCGCCGCATTGTCGCCAAGCCCGCGGTCAAGGAAGCGTGGCAGAAACAGGGTGCGGCGCCGATGAGCATGTCGCCGAAGGAGTTCGATGCCTATCTTCGCAAGGACATCGAGAAGTGGGCCAAGGTGGTCAAGCTCTCCGGCGCGAAAGCCCAGTGATGAGCGTGACGACGAACCGGTGGAGCGGACGGGGCGGATGAAAACGGCGGTGGCCATCGTGCTGGCGATGCTGATCGCGGCGGGCGCGACGTTTGTCGCGCTCGACCGGGTCAGCGACCGCGAGCATGCCGCCGACCGCCGTGCGCTGGCGCAACGCGCGGGCGAACTCGCCGCGCGGGCGCTGGTGCCGGGCTCGCCGCTTGCCTGTCTCGACGGTGCCGCCGGCGATCTCGTCGAGGCTGGCTGCGAAGCCGTGCTGTTCAGGCGTCCCGAGACGGTCGCCGCCGCCGTCACCTACACCGCGGCGCGGCTCGATCTGCTGGCCGACGCCGTCGCCTACGGCAAGCAGGGCGACACCAGCTTCGACCGCGTCACCGCCGGGCTGCGGCGCGCCGCGGAGCTTGATCGGTTCGGCATCGCCGCGCATGTGCTCGCGACCCGCGACGGCTGCAACCCGGACCGCTGCGCCGCTTTCACGCTGGTCGGCGACGCCAACACGTTGAAATCCAATCTGCGCTCGCGGGTATTCGCGCAATATGTCGAGCGGCACCGCGCCGCGTGGACCGTGCCGGAGAAGGCTGCGCCATCCGATGCGCCCGTGGTGTCGGCGGCGCCCGGTAGCGATGCGATGGCTGCGGCGACGCCGGTGGCACCGGCGGCGCACCCCGCCGCGCCATCGGGCCGCTACGATTTCCCGTCGGCGGCCTCGATCCCGCCGGTCAGCATCATGAATCCCGAGCCGAAGCAGGCAGAGCCGAAGCAAGCGGACCCGAAACAGGCGGACCAGCCGGCCGAACGTAACCGTCCCGCGCCGGCGCGGCGTGCCACCAATCCCACCTCCGGCGCGGCGCCGCGTTGAGACGAAAAGAGACAGCGAGGCGTCATGTTCACATCGGTGCTGATTGCCAATCGTGGCGAGATCGCCTGCCGGATCATGCGCACCGCGAAGCGCATGGGGCTGCGCACCATCGCCGTCTATTCCGACGCCGACCGCGACGCTCTGCACACGCGGTTCGCTGACGAAGCCTATCGCATCGGCCCGGCGCCGGCCGCGCAAAGCTATCTCGTCGCTGACGCGATCATTGCGGCGGCGAAAGCCTCCGGTGCGCAGGCGATCCATCCTGGCTACGGCTTCCTCTCGGAGAACGCCGCCTTCGCCGAAGCGTGCGCAAAGGCCGGCATCGTCTTCGTCGGCCCGCCGCCGTCGGCGATCCGCGCCATGGGCCTCAAGGATCGGGCGAAGAAGTTGATGGAGGAGGCCGGCGTGCCGGTGGTGCCCGGCTATCACGGTGACCTGCAGGACGAGCGCTTCCTCAAGCAGAAAGCCTACGAGATCGGCTATCCGGTGATGATCAAGGCGGTCGCCGGCGGCGGCGGCAAGGGCATGCGGCGCGTCGAGCGCCATGCCGATTTCGATGAGGCGCTGGCGTCGGCGCGTCGCGAGGCGGCGTCGGCGTTCGGCGACGATCGCGTCCTGATCGAGAAGTTCATCGCCGCACCGCGTCATATCGAGATGCAGGTGTTCGCCGACACGCACGGCAACGCGATTCATCTCAACGAGCGTGATTGTTCGCTGCAGCGCCGCCATCAAAAAGTGATCGAGGAAGCGCCGGCGCCGGGCATGAGCGCGGCGATGCGCGCCTCCATGGGCGCGGCCGCTGTCGCGGCGGCGAAGGCGGTCGGCTATGCCGGCGCAGGGACTATCGAGTTCATCGCCGACGGTGCGGGCGGGCTGAAGGCTGACGGCTTCTGGTTCATGGAAATGAACACGCGGCTTCAGGTCGAGCATCCGGTGACGGAAGCGATCACCGGCCTCGATTTGGTCGAGTGGCAGTTCCGCATCGCTGCCGGCGAAACGCTGCCGCTGACGCAGGACGCCGTGCCGCTCACCGGCCACGCGGTCGAGGCGCGCGTCTACGCGGAAGACCCGGAGCACGGCTTCCTGCCGTCTACCGGAAAACTCGCCGCGCTGTCGTTCCCGCGCGACGACGCGATCCGCGTCGACAGCGGTGTCGAGGCGGGTGGCGAGGTCAGCCCGTTCTACGATCCGATGATCGCCAAGATGATTGCGCACGCCCCGACGCGCGAACAGGCGCTGGCGCGGCTCGCCGATGCGCTCGATCGCACGGTGGCGGCGGGGCCGCGCACCAACATTTCATTCCTCACGCATCTGCTGCGCGCCGGCGACTTCCGCGCCGGCCAGTTCGACACCGGCTTCATCGACCGTAATCTCGCGGCGCTCGGCGCGACGCCGCAGCCGCTCGATAAGATCGCGGTGGCGGCCGCGGCCGCGACACTGCTCGATGGCGGCGCGGGCAAGGTGGTGCAACCGGTTTCATCGTCAACATCGTCGCCCTGGGATGTGGCCGATGCATTCCAGCTCTCCGGTCCGCGTCAGGTGACGTGGCCGATTGTCGCCGATGGTGAGAAACTGTCGGCCGTGGTCCGCTATGACGACGGCGGCCGTGCGGCGATATCGGTCGATGATGTCACGGGTAACGGCGACGTCACCGTGCTGCGCGCGTCGGACGCGGTGATCGCCGTGCGCAAGGGTCGGCAGACCCGCGTCGCCTCGCCGGATTTCGCCGCGGGCGATAGCGAAGACGGCGCGGGCGGCGGCGTCGTGCGCGCGCCGATGCATGGCAAGATGCTCGCCGTTCTGGTGGAGGCGGGGGCGAGCGTGAGCAAAGGCCAGCGCGTCGCGATCATCGAGGCGATGAAGATGGAGCACACCTTGCTCGCGCCGTTCGACGGCGTGGTGCACGACATCGCCGTCGCCGCGCAGACGCAGGTGCCGGAGGGCGCGCGTATCATGACCATCGAACCCGCTGCCGATCCGGTGGCGGCGCAGACTGCTTAGGATTTTTGGAATGCCGTTGCATCTCATCAAGCTGTCGGTCGGCGCGGAATCCGTGCGCGATCTCGAGGATTGGATCGAAAAGAAAGCGAAGGAGCGCGCGCGCCGCAAGCAGCCGCCCGAGCGCTCGCACACGACGCGGATGACACCGAAGCGCGTCGACGAATTGCTCGACGGCGGTTCGATCTACTGGGTGATCAAGGGCGAAATTCTGTGCCGCGAGAAGATTCTCGGCATCCGTCCGTTCCGCGACAAGGACGGCATCAATCGCTGCAAGCTTGTGCTCGATCCTAAATGCGTGCTGGTCGAGCCGCGTCCGTATCGCGCATTTCAGGGCTGGCGCTATCTCGAGCCGAAGGATGCGCCGCGCGATCTGGGCAAGGCCGCGCCGGGCGCGGCGGCGATGCCGGAAAAGCTGCGACGTGAATTGAGCGAACTGGGGTTGTTGTAAGAATTCCGATCCGAAGCGGGGTGGCCGGGACAAGCCGGGCCGTGACGTGGAGAGAGTGATAACGCGAACGTCGATCTCTCACTCCGGCCTCATCCTGAGCAGGCCGTGCAGCGGCCGTCTCGAAGGATGCGGTTGTCCTTGTTTCGCTCTCACCGCCGCTTGATGTTGCTCAATCCGCCGAGCCGGCCGACCAGCGCATTGGCGCCGATTGCCAGCACGAACAGCACGATCAGCATCGCGTACATGCGCGGCATGTCGAACAAGGTGTAAGCTTGGATGATCAGATAGCCGATCCCCTTGTTCGACAGCTTGGTTTCCGCGAGCAGGGTGCCGATCAGGCCGACGCCGAGACCGAGCCGCACGCCGTTGATGATCGGATGACGCATCGCTGGCACGTAAATCTTCGTCGCCATCTGCCAGGTCGTGGCGCGGAAGCTCTTGCCGACCCGGATCAGCACGCGGTCGATCTCGCGCATGCCGGCGGCGACCGACAGCGCAATCGGGAAGAACGCTGACAGCGTGCCCATGGCGATCTTCGAGCCGGGGCCGACGCCGAACCACATGATCAGGATCGGAAAGAAGATGATCTTCGGCGTGGGCCCGAGATAATAAAGATAGGATTCGAACGCGGCGGCGAGAAACCGGTTGCCGCCGAGCAGCAGTCCGACGATCAGACCGAGCACGCCGCCGATCGCCAGCGCGACGAGGATTTCGCCGGCGGTGACGCCGAGGTGAAAATAATATTCGCCGCTCGACAACAGCGCGACGATCGCCTTGCCAATCGCGAACAGCGAGGGCACCACGTCGCGGTAGAGCCAGCCCGAGCGCGAGAGCAGCTCCCAGCCTGCCAGCACAGCGACGATGATGCCGATCCGCAGCAGCGTGACGCGGTTGAGCCGGCTGCGCGCCGGTGCGCTCGCGGTCAGTGAGCCGGTCGCAGCCATCGTTCGATCCTTTCGAGCGACATGAAGAACACCACGCTGACGAGAATGACGAAGCAGATCGCCGCGTAGGTGCCGGCGAGGTCGTAGCGTTCCGCGAGTTCGTTGATGAGTTGGCCGAGTCCGCCGAAATTGATCAGGAACTCGACACCGACGATGTTGATCAAGGCGAAGATCAGCCCGAGCCGGATGCCGACGAAGATCGTCGGCAAGGCGGCCGGAAACAGGATCTTCCAGAAGCTCTGCATCGGCGTCAGGTTGAAGCTCTTGCCGACATTCACCAGCACGCGGCGTGTGTCGGACAGGCCTTCCAGCGTTTTCAGGATTACCGGCGGTAGCGCGGCGACGAAGCCGATCATGATGATGGTCCAGGCGCTGCGGCCGAAGATCACCAGGAAGAGAGGATACATCAAAACGACCGGCGCAGAGGCCGCGGCCGCAACCCAGGTTTCGCAGGCTTGTTGCAACAGCTTGAAGCGATGCAGCAGCACGCCGCCGATCACGCCGAACACGGTGAGCATCACGCCGGCGGTCAGACACTCGGTGGCGGTCAGCAGGAAGCGGTGCAGGATATCTTCCTCGACGATCACCCGCTCGAAACTCATCGCGACTTCCGACGGCGGCGGGATGATGAAGCGGTTGACGAAGCCGAATTGAATCAGGGCTTCCATCACCAGCAGAAACACGACGAGGCAACCGATGCCGACCGCGAAAGCCAGTGCATTCGGCCCGCGGGAGGCTTTGCTCATGACGCGCTGCCCCGGTTGCGGCTGGTCTCGTCGTCGGTCAGGCCGCGGCTCGCTTCCTCGCGCAGGTCGGCCCAGATTTGCGCGACGTAACGGCCGAACGCCTCGCTGCCGACGATCTCGGAGGTGCGGGGGCGCGGCAGGTCGATCTCGACGATGCGCTTGGTTTTGCCGGGCCGGTAGGTCATCACCAGGATGCGATCGGACATCTGCACCGCTTCGGTGATGTTGTGGGTGATCAGCAGCGTCGTCTGCTGCAACTCCTGCTGGATCTGCAGCACCTTGTCGCCGAGCAGCAACCGCGTCTGCTCGTCGAGCGCGGCGAACGGTTCGTCCATCAGGAGGATCTTCGGCTCGGAGGCGAGCGTGCGGGCGAGCGACACGCGCTGGCGCATGCCGCCGGAGAGTTCGCCCGGATAGCGGCGCTCGAAACCTTGCAGTCCGACCATCTCGATGAAGTGCCGCGCGCGCTCCAGCCGCTGCGCCTTCGGCATGCCGGTGAGTTCGAGCGGGAAGGCGACGTTGTCGATGACGGTGCGCCAGGGGAAGGTGGACTCCTCCTGAAACACCATGCCGATCGACGGATGCGGGCCGACGATGGTTTCGCCGGCAACCGAGACGCGGCCCTCATGCTCGGTGAGCAGGCCGCCGACGACATTGAACACTGTCGATTTGCCGCAGCCGGAGGGGCCGATGATCGACAGGAATTCGCCCTTGCGGACGGTCAGCGACACGTCCTCGACCGCGATGACCGGACCATCCGGGGTCTGGAACGCGACGTGGAGGTGGTCGACGTCGAGGATCGCCTCGCCCGGTTGTGGGGGCGAGGCGGAGCGCGGCGCGGTGGCGGAAGAAGCTGACATGTTCCCTCGGACTTTTTTCGTTGGCCGTGACGGCTCGTTAGTCGCTGCTGCGGGCCATCACGGCGGTCGTCGCCGGCGAATATCCGGGTTCGACCCGGACGTCCACGACCGCGACTCCGCCATTCTCGACGGTCGCGATGGCCTTGGCAAAGATTTCCGCAAGCTGATCCGGTCGTTCCACCGGGCCGAAGCCCTGTGCGCCTTGGGCGCGGGCCATGCCGGCGATATCGATCGCCGGGTCGTCGATCCGCTGGCCGATCCAGCGGTTCTCCACCGGGCGGTCGCGCATGCGCGCCACGCGCTCCTGGTGCAATTCATCGTTGAAGAACGAGCGGTTGTTGGCGACCACCACGAGGAGGGGGATGTTGTAATGCACGGCGGTCCACAATGCGGTGACCCCCATCAGGAAATCGCCGTCGCCGCACACCGCGACCGGCATGCGGCCGCTGCCGCGCAAAGCGAGTGCCGCGCCGACCGAGATGCCAGGTCCGCCGCCGACGCCGCCGCCGCCATCGGAGCCGAGGAAATCGAGCGGATGCCGGAACGGCCAACTCGCCCCGTTCCACGACAGCGAGACGTGGGTGAGGCTCGCGGGCCGTTCGCCGAGCGCCTTGCGCAGTTCGACCGCGAGATGATTGACGGTGAGGCCGTCGCCGAGGTCGAGCTTCATCGGTTGCGCGGCGGGGAGTGGCTTCGCCGGTGTTTTCGGCAAGGCATCCAGCAACGCGCTGACAGCCTGCTCCGGCTCGCAGGCGAGCATCAGGTCGACGGCGGGAAGCGCCTGATAGTCCATGCTCCAGCCGTTGTGGAGTTGATGATCGACGGACACCTGGATGATCTCGGCTTTCACATCGCCGGCATGTTTCAGCGTTCCGGCGAGATCGAGCCAGTCGAGGCTCAAGATCACGTCGGCCTGCCGCAGCGCTTCCGCCGCTTCCGGCACCGGCGCGATGGTGCCGGGCGCCCCGGCATGCAGGGGGTGATCGGTCGGGAACGACGCGGAAATCTTCAGGTCAGTGAGGACGCGCGCGCCAAGCCGTTCAGCGAGTGTAATGCGCTCCTGCCACGCCGTTTCGCCGCGCGAGCAGCGGCCGGCGAGGATCACCGGATGTTTCGCGGCGGCGAGCCGTTCCGCCGCTTGATTGATGAGCGCGGCGGGCGCGGCCTGCGTGACTTGCGGCATGAAACGCTGCGCTGAAGCGGTCGGAACCGGCGCGGCAAGTCGCGCTTCCTGCACCTCGGCATCGAGGTTGATATAGACCGGCCCGCGCGGCGCGGTGTTGGCGATCCAGGCGCCGCGCAGCAAGGCCTCGCGCGCGGCGGCGGGCGAGGCCGGCTGATCGTCCCATTTCGTGTAGCCGCGCACCAGCGCGCCCTGATCGCGCGCGGTGTGGATCCAGTCGATCCAGGGCCGGCGCTTGGCGGCGTCGACCGGGCCGGTGGCGCCGAGCAGCAGCAACGGCATGCGGTCGCACCAGGCATTGAACACCGCCATGGTGCCGTGCATCAGCCCGACATTGGAATGCACGCACGCGGCCATCGCCTTGCCGGTGACCTTGGCGTAGCCATGCGCGATCGCGACCGCCGCCTCTTCATGCAGACACAGCAGCATCTGCGGCGCGGTGTTGCCGAGATAATTGACCAGACTGTCGTGCAGGCCGCGATAGCTCGCGCCGGGATTGAGCGCGATATAGGGAATGTCGAGCGCGCGCAGTGCATCCGCGATCACGTCGCTGCCGAACTGCGGCGCGTTGATGCCGGCGGCGGTCGGTTGCTCGATGGGTTTCGGCGGTGTGGCGGCAGCAGACAACGGCGCTCTCCCGGATCGGCCGGCGGAGCGCCGGCATGTGTTTCGCCCGCGATCATAGACTTTGACATTTGATCGCTAAAGCCACTTAATGCGAAAGCTATTGTTGCATAAAATTTGACAATCAGGGATGGACCGGTTCCGCACCATGGAGAGTTTCGTCCGCGTCGTGCGGGCGGGAAGCTTCACCATCGCCGGTAATCAGCTCGGCCTGTCGCGGGCGCTGGTGTCGCGGCATGTGGGGGAACTGGAGCGCCGCCTCGGCGTGCGGCTGCTGAACCGTTCCACGCGCTCGGTCAATCTCACCGACGAGGGTCGCGCCTATCTTGCGTTCTGCGACAAGGTGTTCGCCGACATCGAGCAGGGCGAGCGTCAGGTGGCGCGTGCACCGGAGGAGGCGACCGGCACGCTGCGGGTGGTCGCGCCGAAATCGTTCGGCTCGCTGCATCTGGCCGACGCCGTGGTGGCGTTCGCGGTGGCGCAGCCGAAACTCAACGTCTCGCTCAGTCTCGAGGACGTGTCGTTCCGCCGGCCTTATGAATTCGTTGAGCGAGGCCTCGACCTCGCGCTGCGCATCTCGTCGATGCGCACGTCATCTTTGATCGAGGACGAGATCGCGATGCTCGACTGGGTCGTGTGCGCGTCACCGGCTTATCTGGCGGAAGCGGGAAAGCCGTCGCGCCCGGAGCAGCTCGCGGCGCATCGCTGCCTGTTGCACGCCAACGTGATGCCGAACGACCGGCTGTGGCGGTTCGAGCCGGCCGGCGGCCGCCACGCGGGGCGCGGCGTCACCGTCAAGGTCAACGGCACGTTCGCGTCGAACAGTGCGTTGGCGTTGCGCAAGGCGGCGCGGGCCGGGCTCGGCATCGCTCTGGTGCCGCGTTATGTCATCGCCGACGATCTGGCGAGCGGGCAGATCGTGAAGGTGCTGCCGCGTTATCAGCCGCCGCGCCGGCCGCTGTTCGCGGTCTATCCGCGCGGCACCAGCGTGCCGCGCCGCGTGCGTTTGTTCATCGATTTTCTGCGCGAGTGGATCGCCGGTCAGGACATCAACGACCGGCGCGCCTGAAACAGTGTGGGGAAGGCTCTCAGCGCGCCTGCCGGATGCGTGCGAGGACCTTCAGCCCGGCGTAGCCGTCGGCAGGCTCCATGCCGACCTTCTGCTGGAACGCCTTGATCGCCTTCATCGTGTCGCTGCCAATGCGGCCGTCATTGCCCTGCGTGTCGAAGCCGAGCGCGGTGAGCTTGGTCTGCATCTCCTTGACCTCGTCGAGCGTCGGTGCGCGCTCACCGCCCGGAAACTGCTGCCGGAACGGCGGATCGCCGCGCACCAGATCGCCGAGATGCAGGAGCGCGAGCGTGTAGTTGGACGAGGGATTGTAGGAGCGAACCGCAAGGAAGTTCTGCCCGAGCAGGAAGGCGGGGCCACCGGCCTGCGGCAGCCATAGCTTCACATGATGGCCGGGGTGCTCGAACGCCTTGCCGTCGGCGCGGGTGATGCCGAGCGCCTGCCACTGCGCATAGGTGCGCCGCGTGCGGTTGTCGGCGAGCCGTGACGATGCGCCGTTGAGGCGCACCTCGCAGCCCCAGCTTTCGCCGCGACGATAATTGCCGCGTTCGACCAGGTAGCGGGCGGTGCCGGCGAAGGCGTCGCCCAATTCGAACGGCGTGGTCTTGCCGTCGCGGTTGTAATCGACGCCGATCTTGAGCCAGACCTCCGGCATCCATTGGGTGTGACCCATGGCGCCGGCCCAGGAGCCGATCATCTGCTGTGGCGTCGACCAGCCGCGATCGACGATGGTCAGCGCGTTGAGCAGTTCGGCTTCCCAGTAGGCGCGGCGGCGCGGCTCGCCGTAAGCGAGCGCGGCGAGGGCAGGGATTACCGGGCGCATATATTTCGGATTGTCGATGACGTCGCCGAACGAGGATTCCATCCCCCACAGGCCGAGCATCACATAGCGGTCGACGCCGTAGTCGCGCTCGATGCGGCCGAGCAGCGCGGCGTGCTCTTTGGCGCGCTCCTTGCCGGTCATGACGCGGAAGCCGGAGCAGCGCCGGTTGATGTATTGCCACATCGACTCGGTAAATTCCGGCTGGCGGCGATATTGCTCGTAGACCGAGGTATCGGGCTTCAGCCCGGTCATCACCCGGTTGTAGGTCGCCTCGGAAATCCCGCGCCGGACCGCGCGGTCGCGGAAGGTCTCGACCCACCGGCTGAACGCCGCGGTCTGCGCCGGGGCGCTGTGAGGCAGCACGCCGGACAGCAGCGTCGTGGTCGCGCCGAGAAGCCAGCGGCGGCGGGTCAGCGAGCTCGCAAAAAAGGCCATGTGATTCATGCGCCGAGTTTATCGTCGCCCGCGCATGGTCGAAAGCGGGGTGGGAAGTTCCCGCCGGTCGTTTCGCCGCGATGGTTAGCGGTGGCCCTTGAGTTAGCGATGACGCTTGCCGCGTTTACCCCGTTTGGAGCGCGGCTTGTGCGCGGACTTGCCGCGGGCTTTCGGTTTCGCCGAAGCCTGCTGCTCAATCAGTTGCTCCGGCATGACCTGCGGCGGGACCGCCTGTCCAACGCTGTCGTGCGCGACCTCGGTGCCGCGTGCGCCGATCAGCCGCTCATAGGCGGCAACCAGCGTCATGTACGGATTGACCCAGACCCAGCCGTCGCGCGTGAACACCTGCGTGTCGAAATGCAGATGATAGCTGGTGCCGCGCTCGTGCTTGTAGAAATTGCCGACCTTGCCGATCACTTCGCCCTGCCGTACGCGCCGGCCGCTGACGATATTGTCGGCGTCCATGTGGCGCGGGTCCATGTGCATGTAGCGGAATCGCACATTGTCGGTTTCGGTATTGGTGACGATGAATGCCGTTTCGTAAACGGTATAGAGCCGCGGGTTGCGCAGGATCATGCCGTCACGCACCGCGACGACGTCGTGGAAATAGGGCTCGCAGCGGTCGGCGCGGTCGTTCTTGAGCACGCAGTTCGCGGGGCGGATATCCTGGCCCTGATGGCCGATGCCGCCCGGACACTGGCCGACCTGCGTGTCGCGCGCCTCGCAGAAATTGTCGCGCCATGGATAGGAGAAGTTCTCCGGCGCGGATTCGTCGAACACCAGCGGCTTGTCGTTGCGCTTGCAGCGATAGGGCGCGCCCTTGCGGTCCATCCGGCCGACGCGGCCGGTTTTGTAGCAATCGCCCCATGGGTTGAACGATTGCGATTTGGCGAAAGCGGGCGCCCGCGCCAGCGGAAACCGGATCTGCGCGTAGACGTGATCGTCGGCGCGGCCACCATTTCCTTTATAGCCCGAGTTGGCGATCAACTGGCCGGCCGGGAGATAGGTGAAATTCTGCGACACGGTCTGCGGTCGCGTCAGGTCCAGTACCGGCGGCTTTGCGGAGGGTCCGGGTGTGCCGCCGGCAACCCGCAGGCTTTTTAGGAAGTGCGCAGCGATGGTGTCGGCGTCACGGCACGACAGACGGCGCGGCGTCACGCGCCCGTCGAAGCACTGAATCGAGACCACATAAGGCACGCCGAACCGTTCAAAAGCATATCGAACGTGTGCTTCGCGCAGGATGCGCCGCAGGCCGGGAATGTCGTCGAAGCCCTTCGGCGTTGTGTCCGACTGCGCGATGTTCGGACCGTCGAGGTCGTAGATGAAGGCCGCGCCGGACATCTCGATCTCGATCGGACGCGGATAGCGGATCGACAGGCCCGAGCCTTCCTTGAGGAAAAAGCTGGCGTGGTAGCCGGCGGGGCCGGGCAGGAAGAAATCGGACGGCCTGAAGCTGCCGAAGGTGATCTCGGCCGCCGTGTCCTTGGCGTCCTGGGCCGGCGGATCGACCGGCAGCAGCACCGGCACGGTGCTTTTCGCGATATCCGGAAAACGGCGCGCCATCCGCGCATTGAGCCGCGCGAACACCTCGGCCGTGCTGGCGCCGTCGCGATCGGGGATGGCGCTCGCGGCGGCTTCCCAGTCGACGGTGGTGACGCTGGTCCGCGGCGGCAGCATCTCCCCTGCACGCGCCGCGGGCGCCGCCATCAGAACGACGGCGGCGAAGAGGGCGGTAGCGACACAGCCGGATCGCATGCGGACCTCCGGCGCGTAAGTGAAGGCCGGACACGTCATGTGCCGGCCGCGGGGAACGTTAGTCCTTGGCGCGTTCGACGTAGGAGCCGTCGACCGTCATCACGACGATGCGCGTGCCGGTGACGATGTGCTGCGGCACCATGGTGCGCACGCCGTTCGACAGGATCGCCGGCTTGAACGAACCCGATGCGGTCTGGCCCTTCATCGCCGGTTCGGTCTCGACCACTTCGAGGGTGGCGCGCTGCGGGATTTCGATCGACACGGCGGAGCCTTCGTGGACCGAGAGCTTCACCATCATGCTCTCCTGCAGATACGCCTCGGCGTCGCCGATCACGTCCGACTGCACGGTGATCTGCTCGTAGTCTTCCGGGTTCATGAAGTGGAAACCGTCGCCGTCCTTGTAGAGGAACTGATAGGTCCGTTCCTCGACATGCGCGCGCTCGACCTGATCGGTGGTCTTGTAGCGCTGCGAGGTCTTCACGCCGTCGCTGATCCGGCGCATATCGAGCTGCGTGACCGGGGTGCCCTTGCCGGGGTGGATGCTTTCGGCGGTCAGGACCACGTACAGCTTGCCGTCGAGATCGACGATATTGCCCTTGCGGAGCGAACTGGCGATGACTTTCACGGAACGATCCTTGAATAGCGGTTTGGCCAAAATGGCGCTGTCGGCGCGCAAAATACTGATAATGCGGCGGAAGGCCAGAGCAACCGGCCAGTTTTTTGGCCCGCGAGAGGCCAAAAACCCGGCATGACCGATACCCCCTCGGACTGGTGGAACCCCGGTTTTCATGCCGACCGACGGCCGTTATTGCGGGCCAGAGGCCGTATTCGGGAGGCGGTCCGGCAATGGCTGCTGGCGCGGGATTTCGTCGAGGTGGAGACGGCGGCGCTGCAGCGCTCGCCCGGCAACGAGACCCATCTTCACGCCTTCCGGACCGACCTGATCGATCCGGCCACGCGGCCGCATCCGTATTATCTGCGGACCTCGCCGGAATTCGCCTGCAAGAAGCTGCTGGCGGCCGGCGAGGAACGGATTTTCGAGTTCGCGCGGGTCTGGCGCAACCGCGAGCGCGGGCCGCTGCACCATCCGGAATTCACCATGCTGGAATGGTACCGGGCCGGGGCCGACACCTATCCCGTGCTGATGGAGGATTGCGCCGCCTTGCTGGCCGAGACGGCGCGGGCCGCCGGCGTCACCCGGTTCACCTGGCGCGGGCGGACCTGCGATCCGTTCGCCGCGCCCATGCGGCTCGGCGTGCCCGAGGCCGTATCCCGCTATGCCGGGATCGACCTGATGGCGACGCTCGACGGCACGGAGGGCAACGACGCCCGGCTGGCGGCGGCCGCCAAAGCCGCCGGCATCGCGGTGGCGGCCGACGACCGCTGGGGCGACATTTTCAGCAAGATCCTGGTGGAGCGGATCGAGCCACAGCTCGGCCTCGGCGCGCCGGTGATCCTGTGCGACTACCCGCTGCCGCTCGCGGCACTGGCGCGGCCACGCGCCGATGCGCCGCAACTGTCGGAGCGGTTCGAGCTTTATGTTTGTGGCGTCGAGCTCGCCAATGCGTTCGGCGAATTGACCGACGCGGCCGAGCAGCGCCGCCGTTTTGCCGCGGACATGGACGAGAAGGAGCGCGTCTATGGCGAGCGTTATCCGCTCGACGAGGATTTCCTGCGGGCGCTGGCGCAAATGCCGGCGGCGGCGGGGATCGCGCTGGGCTTCGACCGGCTGGTGCTGCTCGCGACCGGCGCGCCGCACATCGAGCAGGTGATGTGGACGCCGGTGGCCGAACCGTGAATAACGGCGCACGAGAGCGTTTTCGAGCGAAGTGGAGACCGGTTCGCGTCCAGAAAACGCGCCAAATCAAAGCTCGAGCGGACGGGATTGATGGAAGACACGACGACCTTGCGCACGCCTGATGAACTGATCGCGGCCGGCCTTGTGGCGCCGGACGCGGCGGTTATGCAGGAGCGCATTGCCGCCCGTTATGCGGTCGCCATTCCGCCGGCGCTGGCGGCGTTGATCGACCGCGACGATCCCGCGGATCCGATCGCGCGGCAGTTCGTGCCCGATCCGGCCGAGCTCGATGTGCAGCCGCATGAACTCGCCGACCCCATCGGCGACGCCGCGCATATGCCGGTCGAGGGGATCGTGCATCGCTATCCCGACCGCGTGCTGCTCAAGCTGGTGCATGTCTGCGCGGTCTATTGCCGGTTTTGCTTCCGCCGTGAAATGGTCGGACCGGGCAAGCCGAACGCGCTGTCGCCGGACACACTCGAGCGCGCGCTCGATTATATCCGCGCGACGCCGGCGATCTGGGAGGTGATCCTCACCGGCGGCGATCCGCTGGTGATCTCGCCGCGCCGTCTGCGCGAGGTGGTGACCGCGCTTGCGGCGATCCCGCACGTGAAGGTGGTGCGCATCCATACAAGGCTGCCGATCGCCGATCCGGCGGCGATCACCGGCGCGATGGTGGACGCCTTGAAAGCGGCGATGCCGCAGGTTGCCGTCTATGTCGGCCTGCATGCGAACCATCCGCGCGAGCTGACGCCGCAAGCGCGCACCGCCTGTGCGCGCTTCATCGACGCCGGCATTCCGATGGTGAGCCAGACGGTGCTGCTGCGCGGGGTGAATGACGACGTCGAGACCATGGGCGCGCTTCTGCGCGCGCTGGTCGAGACCCGGATCAAGCCGTACTATCTGCATCACGGCGATCTCGCGCCCGGCACCGCGCATCTGCGCACGACCATCGCCGAAGGGCAGGCGCTGATGCGCGCTCTGCGCGGACGGTTCTCAGGTCTGTGTCTGCCCGAATACGTGCTCGATCTGCCGGGCGGACACGGCAAGTCGCCGGTCGGACCGAGTTATCTCGCTTGGAAAAGCGACGGAGCCGCGGCGATCGAGGATTTCAACGGCAACTCCCACGCTTATCCCGAGAGCCCGGCCGGCAGTCGGGCCGATTAGCATCGGCGCCCACGGCTGCCGCGCACCTTGCCTGCACGCATAGGTTGATCGATGATCGGTCAGGCCTGCGGGTGGGGAGCGGCGCGCGCCGATAGCAGCGATGACATTACTGGCCAAAGTAGCGGGCGGGATTTGCCTCGGAGCTTTGTTGTTCGGCGTGACGGACGCCTTTGCAGCCTGTCGGCCGGTCGGACCGATCGACCGAATTGAAATCAACCGTCAGGCTCTGGCGTCGCTGCAAATATGGGGCGTCGATCGCCAACTGGTGTTCGATACGCTCAAGGTCATATCGACCTTCGAGACAGAGGGGTGCTGGGGCGGAGCAAGCGGAGACTTCGACGATCAGATCGTCTCCGCCGGCGCCCTCCAATGGAATTTTGGCAAGGGGTCATTGCAGCGGGCGCTGCAAAACTACCGCACCCGCATGGGCGATCAGTTCGATGGTGCGATCGCGCAGTTGATGCGGACGACCAACTCCGTGGTGTTTTCGAAAGACTGTCTCGAATATGCCCGACGGGAGGCGTGCCGACGCAGGATTTACGGCTCGGCGCGCGGACAGGATTTGCCGGCGGTCTACAAGGAGGAGTTCGACAATTTGTTCAACTCGGACGACATGATCCAAATCCAAATGGATGGATTTGTCGGGCTCGTGCAAGGCGTTCGCGATGATATCAAGCGGTTGTTTGCCGATCGCCCGGTAACGGTGCGGCGGTTGGCATGGGCGGTCGATTCCAAGGTGCAGATGGAAAACCCGTTCCCTGACAATGCACTGATCGCGCGCGTGAGGGAAAAGTGGGAAAAGGTGGTGGAGAACGAAGGCGAGGCGGGTCAAAAGCGGCGCTTGCTCGCCCTCGTCGATTGGTATCAAGGGCTCGCGCGATCGGTGGATCAGGACGGCGTTAGAAACGATGTCGAGTATAACGCGAAAACCTGGAAGGACATCGTTGAAAAGGGCGTCGATGCCGAAACGGCGGAATTGCTCAATTTCACCTATGTCGTGAGCCGCACCCTGTCGGGTAAGAACGGGCTCTATCAGGCTGATGCTTTCCAGCGGCGGGCCAAGGTCGCGCTTGGAAAAGGAAGCGTCCACGGGCATCGATAGTCAACGGACGCGCGGCGCATAGTGATCGTGGCCGGCGACACTTCAATCCGCCGGCCGAGACCTGATGCCTCACTGATGCAGAGCGATCACGTCGTACAGCGTGGCGGCAAGGGCAAGCGCGGCGAAGCCGAAGACGACCACGGTGATGGCGGCATTGCCCACGAACGTCGCATCGCGACGCAGATGGTCGGCGAGTTGCTTGTTCTTCATGGCGCGTGCTCCATCGGAATCTATCGACAACGGAACAAACGAAACCTAGCGCCGGTTCCTGCGCCGCGGCGCGTATTTTCTCCGTAAAACCTTGATGATTCAGCCAATTTGCATGGGTGCCATGCACCCTTGGCCGAAAAGCCAGTCCCCGTTCTGGCGGGAAATGGCGCGCCCTAGCGGAATCGAACCGCTCTCTCCACCGTGAAAGGGTGGCGTCCTAACCGATAGACGAAGGGCGCGAAGCGGCCGGAGGTATAGAGGCGTTGGGCGGTGCTCGCAAGTCGCTCGCTCACACCTTCCTCGATTACCAACGGCGGTTACCACCGGCCCGTATTCGGCATCGACAGCCAGGGCTCCTGCGGCGGCTTGGCTGCGCCTTTTTGCAGCAATTCGATGGAATGGCGGTCGGGCGAGCGGATGAAGGCCATCATCCCGTCGCGGGGTGGGCGGTTGATGGTGACCCCGGCCCGCATCAGCCGGTCGCAGGTGGCGTAGATGTCGTCGACCTCGTAGGCGAGATGGCCGAAATAGCGGGCCTCGCCATAGTCCTCGCTGTCCCAGTTGTAGGTGAGTTCCACCAGCGGGGCGCCGCGTCCGCCGTCTGATTTCGCGTCGCCGACCAGGCCGGTGTCCTCCGGGGCAGCGAGGAAGACGAGGGTGTAGCGGTTCTTCTCGTCGACCCGGCGGCTCGTCTCCTTGAGGCCGAGCTTGTTGCAATAGAAGTCCAGCGCCGCGTCGAGATTGCGCACGCGCAGCATCGTGTGCAGATATCGCATCACATCACTCCTTCTGGTGACTGGCCTTGCTGACGCGCAGACCGGTCCCCGTCTGACACTGATCCGTCGGGTTCTTAACATGGTGACGACCGAACTCACGCGCACGATCGCGGATCTGCGGGAACTGATCGAGGGGGCGCGGGTGATCGTGCCGTTCACCGGCGCGGGGATATCAACCGAATGCGGTATTCCGGATTTCCGCTCGCCCGGCGGCATCTGGACCAAGAATCGCCCGATCCCGTTCGACGAATTTTTGGCGAGCCGGGAGAGCCGCGACGAATCCTGGCGCCGGCGGTTCGCTATCGACGCGAACTTTGCCGCGGCGCGGCCGGGGCGCGGGCATCGCGCGCTGGCGAGCCTTTATCGTCGCGGGCAGGTTCCGGGCGTCATCACCCAGAACATCGACAATCTGCATCAGGCGTCCGGCATCGCCGCGGACGATGTCGTCGAGCTGCATGGCAACACCACCTATGCCAACTGTCTGGACTGCGGAAAACGCTACGAAATCGCGTGGATGAAGCAGTCGTTCGACCAGCAGGGCCGGGCAGCCGATTGCCTCGACTGCGGCGGCCATATCAAGACGGCGACCGTGTCGTTCGGGCAGGCGATGCCGGCGCCGGCGATGCAGCGCGCGGAGGATCTGACGCGTGGCTGCGATCTGTTCATCGCCATCGGATCGTCGCTGGTGGTGTGGCCGGCGGCGGGGTTTCCACTGATGGCGAAACGCAACGGCGCGGCGCTCGTCATCATCAATCGCGAGCCGACCGACTTCGATGAGATCGCCGATCTCACCGTGCAGCACGACATCGGCGACGTGCTGGAGAGCTTCATTTCGGATTGATTCGTAAGGCGTTACGCGGTGGACAGATTTGTGCGCAAGCGCATTTTGTCCTTTGACGCATATCAGCCGATGTTATCTTGCATACACAGATTCGGAGCAGCGTCCTCAAGAGACGCCAGAACAACGGCAGCGTTACGGCGCCATATTACGGCGCATGACGTCGGACGGGATTGAATCAAAAATGCCAGGCACACGCCTCGGTCTCGGCCCGGAAGTTGATCATCATCTCGATGACGAAGCCGGCGCGAGCATCATTGAAATCAGCGGCACCATTAAATGGTTCGATGTCGCCAAGGGTTTCGGCTTCATCATCCCCGACAATGGACTGCCCGACGTCCTTCTTCATGTGACCTGTCTGCGCCGCGACGGCTTCCAGACGGCTTATGAAGGCGCCCGCGTCGTCTGCGAGGTGTTGCAGCGGCCGCGTGGTCTGCAAGCCTTGCGTGTCGTCTCGATGGACGAGAGCACGGCGATCCACCCGGCGCAGATGCCGCCGCCGCGCACCCACGTCTCGGTGACGCCGACCAGCGGCCTCGAACGCGCCCAGGTCAAGTGGTTCAACCGGCTGCGGGGCTTCGGCTTCCTGACGCGGGGCGACGGGACGCCGGACATCTTCGTCCATATGGAAACCCTGCGCCGCTACGGCCTTGCCGAATTGCGGCCTGGTCAGACGGTGCTGGTCCGTTTTGGGCCCGGACCCAAGGGCATGATGGCCGCCGAGGTTCGCCCGGATGGTGGGCCGCTCGGACCGGCGTCGCACTGACCAGCCGGCGCTGACGCGATCTTGATGCGGACTTTGCTTGTTGCCGGGGCGCGGCTCGCGTATCCCGGCAGCATGCGTATCCTGACCCTTCTTGCTTTCGCCCTCGGTGCCGCGCTGTTCGGGTCGCTCCCGGCCGTCGCCGCCGAATTCCAGACCCTTGAGATCGCCAGCCGGAACGGCGTCCACCCGTTCATGGTCGAGATCGCGACCACCGATCAGGAGCGGGCTCAGGGGTTGATGTACCGGAAGGAACTGCCCGAAGGGCGGGGCATGCTGTTCGACTTCAAACGTGATCAGGAAGTCGCGATGTGGATGAAGAACACCTATGTCTCGCTCGACATGATCTTCATCCGTGCCGACGGACGGATCGCCCGGATCGCCGAGCACACCGAGCCGTTGTCGACCAAGATCGTTTCGTCCGGCGGGCCGGTGCGCGGCGTGCTCGAAGTGGTGGCGGGAACGGCCCGCAAGCTCGGCATCGCGCCGGGTGACCGGGTTGCTCACGCGATGTTCGAGCCGCGCTGAGGCGCGGTCGCCTTAGAAGGTTGCTTGCCGGGTCTGGGCCGAGCGTGTATCGCAGCCCCCACAGCCGCTTGTGTTGGCGATCGGAGCGTAGCGCAGTCTGGTAGCGCATCTGCTTTGGGAGCAGAGGGTCGCAGGTTCAAATCCTGCCGCTCCGACCAATCCCTGACGTGTCTTTACGTGCCTTGGCACTTTAAGTGCCTTGGCGTGATCGTCGTGCAAACCGGCGAAACGTAACGACGAATAAGCGCCACGCCATATAGGGCCGGCACACCACCAAACACCTTCTGGTTTTGTTTTTGTCGCCGGCGGCTACTGCCAAATTTATGCCGTGCGGCTGCTCAGCAGCGCCCTTTATGCGGAGCAGCGGGCCCGCTTATCCCCAATTCAAATCGCTGTCCTGTTATACTTGGACTCGAGATTCTTTTGCGAAGTGTTTGATGCGCTTAGGAAAATGGGTCCAGCCAACACGGTCGGTCCAATTAGATCATAAGATATGATCTAGACTTGATATTACATACGCATATGGGGAATATTTTCGCGGAAAGCTAAAAAATTTATGAGTTAGTTATGCGTTTAACTTACAGTTTTACCGTCACTCTGCGGGCTCCAGTGCGATCTGTTTGCGGCGCCATTTCGTAGTCGCCGCAAATGCCGACTGTTGTTCTCACCGCGAGTTTCGTTCGTTCTGCATCGTGCCCCGCCGATGCAAAGAAGCTCGACTTTTTTGACGGTACGCAGCGCGGGTTCCTGCTCGAGGTGCGCTGTTCGGGCGGCAAAACTTATTACCAGCGGTACTCCGATGCGCGTGGCCGCGCCCGGCAATTCAAGATCGGTCCAGCCGATGTGCTGACGCTCGATCAGGCGCGGCGCAAGGCGCGGCACATTCTCGCGCAGGCGGTGCTGGGAACGGATCCGCAGAAACAGCGGCAGGAGGCGCGCGCGATCCCGCGGCTCGCGCAGTTCGCCCAGGATCGCTATCTGCCGTATGTCCAGACCTACAAGAATAGCTGGCAGACCGACGAGACCGTGCTGCGCGTGCATATCCTGCCGCGGCTCGGGTCGCTGGCGCTCGATGAGGTCACGACCGACGCGATCTCTGACGTGATCGCGCGCATGCGGGAGAGCGGATACGCCACCGGCACGATGAACCGGGTGATCGTCATCCTGCGCTACATGTTCAATCTGGCGCGCAAGTGGAAGGTGCCGGGCGTCGCCGATAATCCGGCAGCGGCCTTGAGCGCCGGTCCTGATGTTCAGCGCAATCGCTTTCTCAGCGAGATCGAAGTCGAGTGCCTGGTCGATGCGATCCGCAAGGATGAGAATCAAACCGCCGCGCGCGCGATCCTGTTGTTGCTGCTCACGGGCGCGCGACGCAACGAGATCACCTTCGCGCGCTGGGATTATGTCGACTGGGACAATCGTACGCTGCTGGTGCCGCGTTCCAAATCAGGGCGCGCGCGTGTCATCGCGCTCAATCAGGCGGCGATCGCGCTGCTGCAGGCAGCGCCGCGGCTGCCCGGCAATCCGTATATCCTGCCGTCGCCGGTGAATGGCCGGCCATCGCCGTCACTATTTTTTCCTTGGGATCGCATCCGCAAGCGGGCAGGGCTTGCCGATGTGCGGCTGCACGACCTGCGCCACTCGTTCGCAAGCTTCCTCGTCAATCGCGGCGTATCGCTCTATGTCGTACAGGGGCTGCTCGGTCATCTGCATGCGCGCACGACACAGCGTTACGCGCACCTCACGCGCGAGACACTGAGCGACGCCGCCGATCTCATGCAGGACGTGGTCGCTGTGCCGCTGAAGGGCGGATTGCCGGATACGGCGGCATCAGCGAGTTCGAGCAATTAAATAAAAATTGAGGACTGCGGTTTAACCGTAACGGCGCTTCGCTCGCGAAGCGCCGTTTTTGTTTGCCGTTTTGCTGCGCCCTGGAGTGCCTTCCGACGCTATACCGACCAACGGTCGGTGCGCTTTGGCGACGGTGGCGGATAAAACCGGAAGCGAGTCAATGCCGTGGTGAGCGGCGTGACCTACGCGCCCCCGAAATCGCCGGACCGCGCGACGATGTCCCGTGAGTGCGTCGCGGGGACGTCGCGGAAAAATTTGTGAGATCATTCAAAGCACGTTGGGGGGCGGTTTTTCG
>JAHBZF010000190.1 GCA_019635575.1 Pseudolabrys sp.
GGCGATGCGCGCCAGCGCCGCGCGCGGCTCGCCCTGGCTGCCGGTGCACAACGCGACGACCTTGTCCGGCGGCAGATAGCCGTAGGCGTCCTGGCTGCGGAAATCCTGCACGCCCTCGAAATTGCCGGTCTCGCGCGCCACCTGCACCACGCGCTCCATGGCGCGGCCGACCACCACGACCTCGCGGCCGCAGGCGCGCGCCGCCTCGGCGACGACCTTCAGACGGCCGACATTGGAGGCGAAGGTCGTCACCGCCACGCGTCCGCGCGCGGAACGGATCAGGTCGGTGATGGTGCGGCCGACCTCCTGTTCCGACGGCGAGCGGCCCTCGCGCACCGCATTGGTGGAATCGCCGATCAATGCGAGGCAACCCTCGTCGCCCAGCGCGCGCAGCTTTGCCTCGTCGGTCTTCGGGCCGAGCACCGGCGTCGGATCGATCTTCCAGTCGCCGGTGTGCAACACCGTGCCGGCCGGCGTGCGGATGATCAATGCGTTCGATTCCGGGATCGAATGCGCGACCGAAACCAACTCGACGTCAAAGGGTCCGGCGGTGAAGCGCCCGCCGACCGGGATGATCTTGACCTCGACCTCCGGTGCGCCCGGCTCGCTGCGGCGCTTGGCCTCCAGCAGCGCGGCGGTGAACGGCGTCGCATAGACCGGTACTTTGAGCCGCGGCCACAGATCGAGCACCGCGCCGAAATGGTCCTCATGCGCGTGCGTGAGCACGATGCCGACCAGATCGCGTTTCTCCTCGGCGATATAGCCGATGTCCGGCAGGATCAGATCGACGCCCGGCAATTGGTCTTCCGACGCGAACGACACACCGAGATCGACGATCAGCCATTTGCGCTGGCGGCCCTGCCCGACGCCGTAAAGCGACAGGTTCATGCCGATCTCACCGACGCCGCCGAGCGGCGCGAACACCAGATCCGTTTGCGCGGGTGCCATGCTCAGTGCCTCGCCTCGGTTGCAAGGCCGAACACATCGCCGGCAGTGACGATTTCGGTGGTGCCGTCGGCGTGACCCAGCAGCAAACGGCCCTGTGCGTCGAGACCGCTGAATTGCCCGGTCATCTCGCGATCCGGCAGCCGCACGCGGATCGGCGCGCCGAGGCCGGCAGCACGCGCCAGCCAGTCGGCACGGGTCGCGGCGAAGCCCGCGCCCGCCGACCATTGCGCGAGCCGCGCCACCATGGCGGCACTCAACGCGGCGAATACGTCATCGGCATCGACCGCCGCGCCGGCGCTCACAAGATCGGTCGCGGGGAATGCCGTCTCCGGCGGATGGCTGACGCAATTCACACCCAGTCCGATCACCACTGCGCTGCCTTCCGCTTCAATCAGGATGCCGGCGGCCTTGCGGCCATCGACCAGCATGTCATTCGGCCATTTCACCGTCACCTGCCCGCCCAACCCTGGCGCACAGGCCAGAACCGCATCGGTCAAAGCCAGCACGCTGACAAAAGCCAATTCCGGCGCACGCGCCGGCGGCGCCGGATCGGTCAGCAACAGCGAGGCGAACAGATTGCCCGGCTGCGAGACCCAGGCATTGTCGCGCCTGCCACGGCCTTGCGTTTGCGTCCGTGCCACGATCCAGAGCGGACCGCGTTCGCCACCCCGCGCAAGGCGCTTCGCCTCGGCGTTGGTCGAGCCGATGACCTCGTGCACCGTCAGCCGGACACCGGCCGCGACTGCGACGGGGTCAAGCCGCATCTAGAACAGCGACTTCGCCGCGGCCGTCGCCGCATCGAGCAGCGGACCGGGAAAGACGAAGAACAGGATGTTGACGAGCCCCGACAGCGCCAGCATCAGGCCGAGCGACGGCGCCATCTTGACGAAGCGCGGCGCCGGCTCATCGAAATACATCACCTTGACGATCAGCAGATAGTAGTAGGCGCCAACGACGCTGGTGACGACACCGAGCACGGCGAGGATATAGAGTCCCGCCTTGATCGCGGCGAGGAACACGTAGAACTTGGCGAAGAAACCGGCGAGCGGCGGAATGCCGGCGAGCGAGAACAGCAGCGCGCCGAAGAAGAACGCCATGGTCGGATGCGTGCGCGCGAGGCCGGAAAGGTCGCTGATGTTCTCGACGAGACCACCATCGCGACGCATGGCCAGCACGAAGGCGAACGAGCCGATGGTCATCGCCACATAGATGGTCATGTAGACGAGCACGCCCTGCACGCCCTCCGCGGTGCCGGCAGCAAGGCCGACCAGCGCGAAGCCCATATGGCCGATCGATGAATAGGCCAACAGCCGCTTGATGTTGCGCTGGCCGATCGCCGCGAACGAGCCGAGCGCCATCGAAGCGATGGCAACGAACACGACGATCTGCTGCCACTGATGGGTGATGCCGGGGAACGCGACGATGGTGGCGCGCACGAACATCGCGATCGAGGCGACCTTGACCGCCGACGCGAAGAAAGTCGTCACCGGGGTCGGCGCGCCCTCGTAGACGTCGGGCGTCCACATGTGGAACGGCACCGCCGAGACCTTGAAGCAGAAGCCGACGAACAGGAACACCAGGCCGAACACGAGGCCGATACCGCCGCCCTGCGCCGCCTTGGCGATACCCTCGAAGCTCACCGTGCCGGTGAAGCCGTAAACCAGCGAGGCGCCGTAGAGCAACATGCCGGACGACAGCGCGCCGAGAACGAAATATTTCAAGCCCGCTTCGGTCGAGCGCACGCTGTCGCGGTTCGACGCCGCCACGACATAGAGCGCGAGCGACATCAGTTCGAGGCCGAGATAGAGCGCGATCAGGTCGTTGGCCGAGATCAGCATCATCATGCCGACCGTCGAGAGCAGGATCAGCACCGGATATTCGAACTTCTGCTGCTTCTCGGCGCGCAGATAGTCGAACGACAGGACGATGGCCGCGGCGGACGCCGCGAGCGCGAGGATCTTCAGAAACCGGGCGAAGTCATCGACGATGAAGCTGCCGCCGAACGCGATGTGCTTGCCGGGCGCCATGGTGACGATCATCGCCGCGACGGCGGCGATGAGCAGCAGCGACAGCGTGTTGATCACGCCGAGGCTGCGGTGGCCGGCGAACGCGCCGATCATCAGCAGCACCAGCGCGCCGGCGGCGAGCGTCAGTTCCGGCAGCACCGGCGTCAGCATGGTTGCGGTGAAGGCTTCGGTCATCGGGTTCGCCTTACTGCACGATCAGCGCGGCGGTCTGGGCCGCCTTGAGCGCTGCATGATAGTGGGTGAGCAACTGGTTCACGGATGCCGCCGAGATATCGAGCACCGGCGTCGGCGCGACGCCGAGCAGGATCGTCAGCACCACCAGCGGCGCGAGGATCAGCGATTCCCGCCAGCCGAGATCGCGGATCGACGCAAGCGACGGCTTCTCCAGCTTGCCGAACACCACCTTGCGGTAGAGCCACAGAGCATAAGCCGCCGACAGAATGACGCCGAGCGTCGCCAGCGTGCCCGTCGGGATGTTGACCTTGAAGGTGCCGAGCAGCGTCATGAATTCGCCAACGAAGCCGGACGTGCCCGGCAGGCCGACATTGGCCATGGTGAACAGCATGAACACCGCCGCATAGAGCGGCATCCGGTTCACCAGA
>JAHBZF010000191.1 GCA_019635575.1 Pseudolabrys sp.
GGCGAGGATGATGTCCTTCGCGGTGACGCCGTCCGGCAGCTTGCCGTCGACGATCGCGCGCATGTTCTTGGCTTTCTTCTGGATCAGCGTCTGGGTGGCGAGCACATGCTCGACCTCCGAGGTGCCGATGCCCATCGCCAGCGCGCCGAATGCGCCATGCGTCGCGGTGTGGCTGTCGCCGCACACCACGGTGGTGCCGGGCAGGGTGAAGCCCTGCTCGGGGCCGACGATGTGGACGATGCCCTGCCGCTTGTCGAACTCGTTGTAATATTCGAGTCCGAAATATTTGGCGTTCTCGGCGAGGAACGCGATCTGCTGCTCGCTCTCCGGATCGGGATTCTTCAGGCGGCGGTCGGTGGTCGGCACGTTGTGATCGACGACCAGCAGCGTCTTGTCCGGTGCATGCACCTTGCGGCCGGCGGTGCGCAGACCTTCAAAGGCTTGCGGCGAGGTGACTTCGTGGACGATGTGCCGGTCGATATACAGGAGGCAGGTGCCGTCGGGCTGTTCGTCGACGACGTGATCGTCCCAGAGCTTGTCGTACAGGGTGCGCGGTTTGGCGGTCATGATGGCGCTCGCAGCGAAAAGTGACAGTCAGCGGATGAAAAGCGGAATGGATCGCGGCCGGATAACGGCGCGGCGATCAAAGCCCGATCTGCACGGCGGTCAGCCGGCCGAAGAACCGGCCCGGCAGCCGCGTGTGGTCGGCAAGGATGATGCGCGACAGGGTCAACATCGTAGAACCATTCTATAGCGAAAGCTTGCCGCTGCCACAACGAAAGGCAGAGAGGCAGCGATGCGCGATTGCCGCAGCAAAAAGGGGCCCGAAGGCCCCTCGTCGCACGCTTGAAGAGATCGCGCCCGGCGCGATTTACTTCTTGGCGGCTTCCTTCTTCGGCGCCTTTTCCTTCTTCACCGGCGCGGCCTCGCCCTCGATCTTGGCCTTGCCCTCGTGCGCGGCCTTGGCGGCCTCGGCGTCTTCCGCCGCGAAGCCCTCGCGCTCGGCGATGCGGGCCGACTTGCCGCGCAGGTTGCGCAGGTAATACAGCTTGGCGCGCCGCACCTTGCCGTGACGCACCACCTTGATGGCGTCGATGATCGGCGAATACAGCGGGAACACGCGCTCCACGCCTTCGCCGTAGGAAATCTTGCGGACCGTGAAGGTCTCGTTGATGCCGCCGCCGGAGCGGCCGATGCACACGCCTTCATAAGCCTGAATACGGGTGCGCTCGCCTTCCTTGACGCGCACATTGACGAGCACGGTGTCGCCCGGCGCGAACTGCGGCACGGTCTTGCCGGCGGACAGCTTCGCCAGCTGCTCCTGCTCGAGTTCCTTGATGAGGTTCATGGCAATTCTCCATCGGCGGCGCCATCGATCGGCGCGCGGCCTCTCTGTCAATTCCGGGTTGGCGGGGCCTATACGCCATCCCGGCGGGTTTGTCACGTTTTCGGCGGCATTTTTGTCGGTGCCGGGCGCCCCGCCCAGAGGTCCGGTCGGCGCTCGCGGGTTAGCCGTTCCGCCTCGTTTTGGCGCCATTCCGCGATCTTTTTGTGGTCCCCGGAGGTCAGAACGGCCGGAATCGGCCGCCCCTCGAACTCCGCCGGGCGGGTATATTGCGGGTACTCCAGCAGCCCCCCGGAAAAGCTCTCCTCGGCGGCGGAATCCGGCTTGCCCATGACGCCCGGCAGCAGCCGGACGCAGGCGTCGAGCAGGGTCAGCGCGGCGATCTCGCCCCCCGAGAGCACATAATCGCCGATCGATACTTCCTCGAGGCCGCGCGCCTCGATCACCCGCTGGTCGATCCCCTCGAACCGGCCGCAGAGGACCACGACGCCGGACCCGGCCGCCAGCTCGATGACGCGGGACTGCCGCAGCGGCGTGCCGCGCGGGGTCATCACCAGGCGGGGGCGGCCATCGTCCGGCACGGCGTCGAGCGCGCGGGCGATGATATCGGCCTTCATCACCATGCCGGGGCCGCCGCCGGCCGGCGTGTCGTCGACGGTGCGGTGGCGGTCGGTCGCATGCGCGCGGATGTCCTGCGCGTCGAGCGACCACACCGGGCCCAGCGCCTTGCCGGCGAGGCTGATGCCGAGCGGACCCGGAAACATCTCGGGGAACAGGGTGAGGACGGTGGCGCGCCACAAACTCATGGGTGCGTCTCAGTCGTCCGTATCTTTACTGTCGTCGAGCAGGGGCGGATCGACGGTGATGCGGCGCGCGCCGAAATCGATCGCCGGCACGACGGCGCTCGTGAACGGCACCAGCAGCGCGTCGCCGGCGGCGGGGCGAATCTCGATCATGTCGCCGGCGCCGAAATTGTAGATCGCGCTGACGGTGCCGAGCGCCGTGCCGTCCGACGTCGCGGCGGCGAGTCCGATCAGGTCGGCGTGATAGAATTCGTCGTCGGACGGCGGCGGGAGTTTGTCGCGCGCCACATAGAGCTCGACGTTGCGCAGCGCCTGCGCGGCATCGCGGTCGTCGATACCGGCGACGCGGACGATGAAATGGTCCTTCGCCGCGCGCAGATTCGTTATCTCGAACGTGCGCGTGCCGTCCTTGCTCGACAACGAACCGTAGCGTGAGAAATCTTCGGGCTGTTCGGTGAAGGAGCGCAGCGCGATCTCGCCGCGCACCCCATGCGCCGCACCGAACTGCGCGACGCAGATCAGCGATCTCATGGTGAGGAGCGATGCGCAGCATCGCGTCTCGAACCATGAGGACATATCGTCATTGGCGTTGCCTGACTTGAGCAGGACGCCCCGCCCTTCGAGACGGCTGGCTTCGCCAGCCTCCTCAGGACGAGGCGATCGCAAACGGCTCGTCGAGGATCAGCCGGCGGCCGGGGCCGGCGCGGCGGCGGGAGCCTTGGCGGCTTCTTCGGCGCGCGCCTTGCGCTCCTTGCGCGGCACGGCCTTCTCCGGGTTGTTGCGCTTCTCGCGCTTGCGCACGCCGGCGGCGTCGAGGAAGCGGAGCACGCGGTCGGACGGCTGCGCGCCCTTGTCGAGCCACGCCTTGACCTTGTCCATGTCGAGCTTGAGACGCTCCGGCTTGTCCTTCGCCATCAGCGGATTGAAGTAGCCGAGACGCTCGATGAAGCGGCCGTCGCGCGGCGAACGCTTGTCGGCGACGACGATGTGATAGACCGGGCGCTTCTTGGTGCCGGCGCGAGCCATGCGGATCATGAGAGACATGTGAGTTTCCTTTCGTCAGTCTGTTGTGTTCGTGTGAATTGCGCGTGTTCGTTATTTCTTTTTGCCGAGGCCGTGAAAGCCGCCGGGCAAACCGGGAAGTTTTCCGCCGCCGAGACCGGGCAGATTGGGCAATCCGCCAGGTAATCCACCTTGCGCGCCGGGGAAATTCGGAGGCAGCGTCGGCGGCAGGTTCGGCATGTCCATGCCGCCGGCCTTTGCCTTCTTTGCCAGCTCCGCCATCTGTTCGGGCGAGGGCGCGCCGCCGCCCATTCCCATCATATTGGCGAGACCGGCGAGCGGGCCGCGCTTGCCGCTGCCCATCATCTTCATCATGTCGGCCATGCCGCG
>JAHBZF010000192.1 GCA_019635575.1 Pseudolabrys sp.
ATGTCGTCCACCGCCTCGGCGACGCTCGCCACCTGGTTCAAGATCAAGGGCGTGAACTATTCGATCTCGTCGGCCTGCGCGACTTCCAACCATTGCATCGGCAACGCTTACGAGCTGATCCAGTGGGGCAAGCAGGACATGATCTTCGCCGGCGGCTGCGAGGATCTCGACTGGACCATGTCGGTGCTGTTCGACGCCATGGGCGCGATGTCGGCCGGCTACAACGACAAGCCGACCAAGGCCTCGCGCGCCTATGACAAGGACCGCGACGGCTTCGTCATCGCCGGCGGCGCCGGCGTGTTGGTGCTTGAAGAACTCGAGCACGCCAAGGCGCGCGGCGCGAAGATCTACGCCGAGGTTGCCGGCTACGGCGCGACCTCGGACGGCCACGATATGGTGGCGCCGTCTGGCGAAGGCGCGATGCGCTGCATGAAGATGGCAATCGAAACCGCCAAATTGCCGATCGACTACATCAACCCGCATGCCACCTCGACGCCGATCGGCGACGAGAAGGAGATCGAGGCGATCCGCCAGGTGTTCGGCGGCAAGTGCCCGCCGATTTCCGCCACCAAGTCGTTGACCGGCCATTCGCTTGGCGCGACCGGCGTGCAGGAAGCGATCTATTCGCTGTTGATGATGAACAACGGCTTCATTTGCGAAAGCGCCAATATCGAAAATATCGATCCCGCTTTTGCCGATATGCCGATCGTCCGCGCGCGTCAGGACAATGTGAAGCTCGGCGCGGTGCTGTCCAATTCGTTCGGGTTCGGCGGCACCAATGCGTCGATCGTGCTCAAGCGGCTCGACGCGTGAGCCTGACCGGCACGCGGTGACACTTTCGGGGATCTGGGGATGTCGGAATTGATGAAAGGCAAGCGCGGCCTGGTGATGGGGGTCGCGAACGATCACTCCATCGCGTGGGGCATCGCGCGCACGCTGGCGGCGCATGGCGCCGAGCTTGCATTCACCTATCAGGGCGATGCGCTGGCGAAGCGGGTGAAGCCGCTGGCCGAGTCGGTGAACTCGTCGCTGGTGCTGCCGTGCGACGTCGAGGACGTCGCTTCGGTCGACAAGGTGTTCGACGAGATCAAGGCGAAGTGGGGAACGATGGATTTCCTGATCCATGCCATCGCCTTCTCCGACAAGAACGAATTGAAGGGCCGCTACGCGGATTCGACGCGCGAGAACTTCGTGCGCACCATGGTGATCTCCTGCTACGCCTTCACCGAGGCGGCCAAGCGCGCCGCGGCGCTGATGCCGAACGGCGGCAGCATGCTGACGCTGACCTATAACGGCGGCGATCGCGCGATGCCGAACTACAACGTGATGGGTGTCGCCAAGGCGGCGCTCGAAGCGTCGGTGCGCTATCTCGCGGTGGATTTCGGCGCGCAGAAGATCCGCGTCAACGCCATCTCCGCCGGACCGATCCGCACGCTCGCCGGCGCCGGTATCGGCGACGCGCGCTACATGTTCGCGTTCCAGCAGAAATATTCGCCGCTCGGCCGCGGCGTGACGCTCGACGAACTCGGGGGCGCCGGGCTCTATCTATGCTCTGACCTGTCGGGCGGCGTCACCGGCGAAATCCATTTTGTCGATTCAGGCTACAACGTGATCGCCATGCCCCAGCCTGCCGCGCTGAAGGAAGCCGGCGGCGCGGTCGAGAACGGGAATTCGTGATTGGAAGCCGCTGCGCGAAGCGCCGCGACGGAGTTTCCCGATCCTCATCCTGAGGAAGCGCGAAGCGCCGTCTCGAAGGATGAAGGCCTTTATGTTGCAGCGCCTTGGCCTGCATGGTTCGAGACGCATCGTTTCACGATGCTCCTCACCATGAGGATTTGACAGGTTTCTCCATGCTAAAGAAAAACGGCCGGGTTTCCCCGGCCGTTTCCGTTTGTCATCTCGATGACGCTCACGCGGCTTCGCGCAGTGTCTCGCCGGGCAGGTCGAAGCGGTCGGCGTTCATCACCTTGTTCCAGGCGGCGATGAAATCCTTGACGAACTTCTCCTTGGAGTCGGCGCAGGCATAGACTTCCGCGAAGGCGCGAAGCTGCGAGTGCGACCCGAACACCAGATCGACGCGCGTGCCGGTCCACTTGACCGCGTTGGTCTTGCGGTCGCGGCCTTCGTAGAGATTGTCATCCTTCTTCGACCACACCGTGCCCATGTCGAGCAGGTTGACGAAGAAGTCGTTGGTCAGCTTGCCCGGCGTCTTGGTGAGCACGCCGTGCTTGGAATCCTCGGCATTGGCGCCGAGCACGCGCAGGCCGCCGAGCAGCACGGTCAATTCCGGACCGGTCAACGTCAGCAGTTGCGCCTTGTCGATCATCGCTTCTTCCGGATGCATGAACTGCCGCCCGCTGAGATAGTTGCGGAAGGCGTCGGCCCGCGGCTCGAGAGGAGCGAAGGAGTCGACGTCGGTCTGCTCCTGCGACGCATCCATGCGGCCCGGAATGAAGCCGACCTTGGCGGTGACGCCGGCATCCTTCGCCGCCTTTTCCACCGCGGCCGCACCGCCGAGTACGATCAAATCGGCGAGCGAGACCTTCTTGCCGCCGGAAGTCGATCCGTTGAACTCTTTCTGGATCGTTTCGAGTTTTTGCAGCACCGTCGCGAGCTGCGCCGGATTGTTGACCTTCCAGTCCTTCTGCGGCGCGAGACGGACGCGCGCGCCGTTGGCGCCGCCACGCTTGTCGGAGCGGCGGAAGGTCGAGGCCGACGCCCACGCGGCCGAGACGAGTTGCGGCACGGTGAGGCCCGAGGCGAGGATCTTCGCCTTGAGGTCGGCGGCATCCTTGTCGTCGATCAGCTTGTGGTCGACCGCCGGGATCGGGTCCTGCCAGATCAGGACTTCCTTCGGCACCATCGAGCCGAGGTAACGCGCGCGCGGACCCATGTCGCGGTGGGTGAGCTTGAACCAGGCGCGGGCGAAGGCATCCGCGAACTGATCCGGATTCTCCAGGAAGCGCCGCGAGATCTTTTCATAGGCCGGGTCGAAGCGCAGCGACAGGTCGGTCGTGAGCATCGTCGGGCGGTGCTTCTTGTTCGGGTCAAACGCATCAGGGATGATGGCGTCGTCGGTCTTCGCCACCCACTGGTGCGCACCGGCCGGGCTCTTGGTCAGCTCCCAGTCGTATTTGAAGAGGATTTCAAAGAAGCTGTTGCTCCACTTGGTCGGCGCCGTGGTCCAGGTGACTTCCAGTCCGGGGGTGATGGTGTCGGCGCCTTTGCCGGAACCATAGGTGCTGGTCCAGCCGAAACCCTGCTCGGCCAGGCCGGCGGCCTCGGGTTCTTTGCCGACGTGCGACTCGGAGGCCGCGCCGTGGGTCTTGCCAAAGGTGTGACCACCGGCAATCAGCGCGACCGTCTCCTCGTCGTCCATCGCCATGCGGGCAAAGGTCTCACGAATGTCCTTCGCAGCCGCCACCGGGTCGGGGTTGCCGTCCGGACCCTGTGGATTGACGTAGATCAGACCCATCTGCACGGCCGCGAGC
>JAHBZF010000193.1 GCA_019635575.1 Pseudolabrys sp.
ATGATGACGCCCCTCGTGAGCAGGACAGGGATAGGATTATAGGCACATAGGAAGAAAGTCAAGAGCAAATCTTGTCGACGCGGGCCTTTAGAAGTTGTGTCATGTCCGTGGTCTAATAGTTAGCGCAAAGACTGTAGAGAAAGGCTTTGGCGAGAAATGAGAAACAGGTCTGGCTTTCCGCAAACGGAAGAGCAGGTCGCCGCTTTGAGTTTATCCGAACTCAATGATTTCATTCGCTATCTCGAATTCTTAACCTATGAAGTGAAACGTTCGTCATCACTGAAAAAGCAATCATTCAAGAGTTTGATTTGGCTTGAAAATTGCCGCGAGACTCTTCACGGCGTTCCGGCTCCCGACCGCAAGCGGTTGTAACCGTCAAACTAAAACACCGACGAGCCAGTCCTATGGTGTGAGTGATCTGTAGGATCGCGTTTTGAAGCATGAGGTTACTTCTCCATCCGTCATGGCCGGGCATCGCGCGTCGAAGACGCGCGTGAACGCGCTGGTGTCCCGGCCATCCCGCTTAGACCGGCACTGTGCCCGCCTTGCGGGATCACCGGGACAAGCCTGGTGATGACGGGGTAAGAGAGTCGTCTCTCTCTCTCTCGAAGCCTCATGGTGAGGAGGCTCGCGCTTGCGAGCCGTCTCGAACCATGAGGGCGGGCGTCTTGCTGTGGCCGTCTCGTCCTTCGAGACGCGATGCTCCGCATCGCTCCTCAGGATGAGGCAGCGGAAAAGCGGCGCTTACGGTCGAGAGAGGCGGGCGCTTATCCTTTCGGCGTCTGCTCGCTCTGTTCGTAAGCCGCGCTCGCCACCGATTGCAGGCGGTTGCGGTCGGAAGGGCCGCTCACCACGTAGCCGACCTGATTGAACACCCAGTACATCGCCGCCGTGCGATCCTCGCCCTTGTAGCGGAACGCGGTTTCCGGCGCGGTGGTGCGCGCGGCGTAGATCGTATAGCGCTCGCCGCTGCCGCCCTCATACATGAACAGCGCCGCCGGACCGTTCGGTCCCGGCAGCAATCGCCCACCCATCAGCTTGAGACCGAGCCGCGACAGATCCGGCGGCCGCAACTCCGAGCCGACGCGGCGCGACAGCCACGGCACCAGATGGCTTTCGCCGGCCTTCACCTCGATCGGATGACGCATCTCGGCGATGTAGAGTTTGTGCGCGGTGAGCGCGTCGTCGGTGAAGACCTCGAACCCGGACGGCGAAGCGGCCGCAGCGCCGCGCGCCATCCAGCCTGACGCGCCGCCGATCAGGAACGCAGCAACGGCGGCCGCCGAGGCGATCGCCAGCCACGAACGCGGCGACAGATGCCGTCGCGTGATTTCGTCGAGCTTGAGCCGGTCCGGCACCGGCTCCTGCGCGACGCCTTGATAGCGCGCGCGGATCGCTTCGGCCTGTGCGCGCCAGACGGCGACTTTCTCGGCATCGTCGGGATGCGCGGCAAGCCAGGCGGCCACTGCCTCCTGCCGGTCGGCGGGAAGTTCGCCGTCCACATGAGCGTGGAGTTCGTCTTCCGTGACGGGGGAGTTGTCGTGAAGCATCGCAGCACCTTCTAAGTTATTTCACGCGGCGCAGCGCCGGGCGCTCGCCGTCGAGATGGGCTTTGATCTGGGCGCGGGCCCGCGCGAGCCGGGACATCACCGTACCGATCGGGATGCCCTGCACGTCGGCGACCTCGCGATAGGTCAGTCCTTCCAGCACCACCAGCAGCAAAACGACGCGCTGCTCCTCCGCCAGCGCGGCCAGCGCGCGGGCGATATCGCGCTGGCCGGTCTCGAGGCCCGCGCCTTCCGGCGCATCGTCGTCCTCGATGGCGATCAGCGTCGGCCGGCGTGCCAGCGTGCGCAGCCGGTTGCGGTTGAGATTGGTGAGGATGGTGTAGAGCCAGGCGCGGATATCGCCGCCGTGAAACAGGTGTTCCGAGCGCAGCGCCCGGACCAGCGTGTCCTGCACCAGATCGTCGGCGATGTCGGTGTTGCGCGTCAGCGCGCGGGCGTAACGCCGCAACGCCGGGATCGACGCCTCGACGCCCTGCCGGAAACCGGCCACGCTGCTGACCACGCTGTTCTCCCGTCCTGTGCCGCCGCCAGCCGACTCACGCCCGCCATCTCACGCACATGTCGCCGCGCCACATCGCCAGACCGCCGGTGCGCCAGCGCCGTTAACGAACCGGCCATCGCCCGAGGTTGGCCCCGCGTCTGGCCCCGATTGTGACTGTGGTTCCTGTCAAAAACACCTCGGAACGGCGGATATTCCCCGTTTCCCTGCCGGCAGCGTTAAGAGTGCCACGGGAAAGCGGCTTGGGCTTGCTTGAAGGCTCGGGGAGGCTATGCCAGAAAACCCATTCGCTGCGCGGTACGGGTGGCGTTAAGCCGACAGGACAGGAACGACGATGGCGGAAGCCGCCGGACTGATGCGGGGAAAGCGCGGGCTGATCCTCGGAGTAGCCAATAACCGCTCGATTGCCTGGGGTATCGCGCGCGCGTGCCGCGACCATGGCGCGGAACTGGCCTTCACCTATCAAGGCGATGCGCTGAAGAAGCGGGTCGAGCCATTGGCGCAGGAGGTCGGCGGCCTGGTCGTCGGCCATTGCGACGTGACCGACCCGGCAACGCTGGACGCCGCCTTCGCCGCCGTCGAGAAAGCCTGGGGCTCGCTCGATTTCGTGGTTCACGCCATCGCATTCTCCGACAAGGATCAGCTCGACGGCCGCTACGTCGACACGACCGAAGACAATTTCAGCAAGACGATGCTGATCTCCTGCTACTCGTTCACGTCGGTGGCGCAGCGCGCCGAGAAGCTGATGCCGAACGGCGGCTCGCTGCTGACGCTGACCTATTACGGCGCCGAGAAATGGATGCCGCACTACAACGTGATGGGCGTCGCCAAGGCCGCGCTCGAATGTTCGGTGCGCTATCTCGCCGCTGATCTCGGCGAGAAGAAGATCCGCGTCAACGCGATTTCCGCCGGGCCGCTGAAGACGCTGGCCGCGTCCGGCATCGGTGATTTCCGCTATATCCTGAAGTGGAACGAATACAATACGCCGCTGCGGCGCAACGTGACGCTCGACGAGGTCGGGCAGAGCGGAGTGTATCTGTTGTCGGACATGGCCGGCGGCGTCACCGGCGAAATCCTGCATGTCGACAGTGGCTATCACGTCGTCGGCATGAAGCATCCGGATGCACCGGATATCGCGGTCGGCAAGGAATTCCCGGACACGTCGTCGAAATAAAGCGTTTTCGAACGCGACACCGTCCGATGACGGTCGGCGTCATCGCACCAGCTTCCACGCAATAAAAAAGCCGGACCCAAGGTCCGGCTTTTTCGCGACCGCAGAGCGGCTGCTTACTTCTTCGACTTCTTGGCCTTCTTCGCCTTCTTCTTGGCGGCGGAGAGATCGGAGGTCAGC
>JAHBZF010000194.1 GCA_019635575.1 Pseudolabrys sp.
CGGCGCGCTGTCGCCGCGCACGCGCAACGCGCAGGTGGCGCTCTATCAGTCCGGCGATGTGGATTATCTCGTCGCCACCGACGCGATCGGCATGGGGCTCAACCTCGACGTCGATCACGTCGCGTTCGCCTCGGACCGCAAATTTGACGGATATCAATTCCGCAAGCTCAATCCGTCCGAGCTTGCGCAGATTGCCGGCCGCGCCGGCCGCGCCACGCGCGACGGCACCTTCGGCACCACCGGCCGCTGCCCGCCGTTCGAGCAGGATCTCGTCCACGCGCTGGAGAACCATACGTTCGATCCGGTGCGGCTGTTGCAATGGCGTAACAGCACGCTCGATTTTTCCTCGATCGGCGCGCTGCAGGCGTCGCTCGCGGTGGTGCCGGACGAGCAGGGGTTGACTCGCGCGCCGGTGGGCGAGGACATCCTGGTGCTCGACCACGCCGTGCGCGACGACGACACCAAGGCGCTGGCGCGGCACAGGGCCGATATCGCGCGGCTGTGGGATGTCTGCCAGGTTCCCGACTATCGCAAGATCGCGCCGGCGACCCATGCGGAACTGGTGGTCACCCTCTATGGATTTCTGCAGCGGAAGGGTAAAATACCCGACGACTGGTTTGCGCAGCAGGTGACGCAGGCCGATCGTACCGACGGCGACATCGACACCCTCTCGGCCAGGATCGCACATGTCAGGACGTGGACTTACGTGGCGAACCGCCCGGATTGGCTCGCCGATCCGGAAGCGTGGCAAGGCGTCGCGCGTCAGGTCGAGGACAAATTGTCCGACGCCTTGCACGAACGGCTTGCTGAACGTTTCGTCGACCGTCGAACCAGCGTATTGATGCGGCGCCTGCGAGAGAAGAGCACCTTGGAAACTGATATCGGTAAAACTGGCGAAGTGACGGTCGAGGGTCATGTGATCGGCCGTCTGGATGGATTCGTGTTCGCACCGGATGCGACGGCGGGCGGCTCCGAGGCCAAGACCTTGCAGGGCGCCGCGCAGAAGGCGCTGGCAGGCGAGATCGAGGCGCGGGCGATCAAGTTGTCGCAAGCCTCGGGCGATCAGATCGTGCTGGCGAGCGACGGCGCGATCCGCTGGATCGGCGACGTGGTCGGCAAGCTCGCCGCCGGCGACGACGTGCTGCGGCCCCGCGTGCGCATCGTCGCCGACGAGCATCTCACCGGACCGTCGCGCGAACTGGTGCAGGCGCGGCTCGATCTGTGGCTCAAGACCCATGTCGAGAAGCTGCTCGCGCCGCTGTTCGCGTTGAATGCTGCGGAAGACATCACCGGTCTGGCGCGCGGTATCGCGTTCCAGCTCGTCGAGGCGCTCGGCGTGCTCGACCGGCAGAAGGTGGCTGAAGACGTCAAGACGCTCGATCAGCCGTCGCGCGCGACGCTGCGCAAATACGGCGTGCGGTTCGGCGCCTATCACATCTACGTGCCGCTGTTGTTGAAGCCGGCGCCGCGCTCGCTGGCGACCCAGTTGTGGGCGCTGAAGAACGAAGCGCCGGATGTCACCGGCGTCGATACGTTGCAGCACATCGCCGCGAGCGGTCGCACCTCGATCGCGATCGACAAGGATATTCCGGCGGCGCTCTACCGCACGTCGGGTTATCGCGTGTGCGGCGAGCGCGCGGTGCGCGTCGATATTCTCGAGCGGCTCGCTGATCTCATTCGTCCGGCGCTGGCGTGGCGCGACAGCATGACGACGCCGAAGCCGGCCGGTGTGTTTCCCGGCGGCGGTTTCACGGTGACGACGGCGATGACCTCGCTCACCGGCGCGGCCGGCGAGGACTTCGCCTCGATCCTGCGCGCGCTCGGTTATCGCATGGATCGCAAGCCGAAACCGCCGGAGCCGGTGGTCGAGCCTGCGGCGGCGGCAACGGACGCTGCGACGACACCATCCGAATCCGCCGCGCCGACTGACGCGCCGGTGGACGATGCGGTTGAAGCCGCCGACGCGGCTGTCGAGACCGACAGCGTTGCGGCGGATGAATCTGTCGCGCCGTCCGTCGATAGCGCTCCGGCCGAAACCGTTGAGGCGACGCCGGCTGCGGATGCTCCTGTTGAAACGACAGCGGACGCACCGACAGAGCCGTCAGTTGAAGCGACTACCGAAGCTGCGCCTGAAGCCGCAGCGGATGCAGCGCCGGCCGCCGAGGCCGAGATGGTCGAGGTGTGGCGGCCGCAGGGCCGTGCGCAGCACCGTCAGCAGCATCAGCCGCGCAACCGTCATCGCCATCGTCAGCATCAAGCGGCGACCGCGATGGCCGCGACCATCAACGCTTCGGCGGACGGGGCGCCGGTGGCCGCCGTCGCCGAGGGCGAACAACAGCAGGAGCGCCGTCACGAGCGTCACGGTCGCCCGCATCGCCAAGATCGTTCGCAGGGTGATCGTTCGCAGGGTGGTGGTCGCCCGCAGCACGGCGACCGGCCTCGCGGCGAGCATCAGGGCCGTCCGCGTCACGGGAAAGGCGAATCCGGCAAGGGTGACTTTGGCAAACGCGACTTCGGCAAAGGAGGCCGCGATCGCGGTGACCGCCGCGACAAGCGCCCGATGTTCGTCTCATCCGCGCCGCCGCGCCGCGAGAAAGTCGCCGACCCCAATTCGCCATTCGCGAAGCTCGCTGCGCTCAAGCAGCAACTCGAGGACGCGAAGGAAAAATAAGGACGGTCCGCTGACCGCTGCGCCACTATTCTCCTCACCCGACCGCCAGCGCATCGACAAATGGTTGTGGCATGCGCGGGTGGTGCGCACCCGCAGCGACGCGGCGAAGCTTGTGGCCGGCGGCTTCGTGCGCATCAATGGCCAGCGTGTCGCGGCCCCCGGCCATCCGGTGCGGATCGAGGACGTGGTGACGGTTGCGCTCGACCGCTCGGTCAGGGTGCTGGCGGTGCAGGGTTTTTGCGAACGGCGTGGCCCGCCATCGGCAGGGCAGGCCCTTTACCGGTCGCTGGACTGATATGGCCGTTTTGCGTAGCCAACCGGCCGCTTGCGGCGTTCCAACGACTGCGATACGCCACATCTGTCAGTCTGGAACACTGGCAAAGTGTGAGAGCGCAAGGCTTGTGAGCGAAAGAGTGCGATGACCTACGTCGTCAACGAACAGTGCATCAAGTGCAAGCATATGGACTGCGTCGAAGTCTGTCCGGTGGACTGCTTCTACGAAGGCGAGAATATGCTGGTGATCCACCCGGACGAATGT
>JAHBZF010000195.1 GCA_019635575.1 Pseudolabrys sp.
GGCATGATTGCCGAGCGTGACCGCGTCGGCGCCGGCGTCGATAAACTCGTTATAGATCGTCTCGGTGATGCCGAAGCCGCCGGCGGCATTCTCGCCGTTGATGACGACAAGATCGAGCGTCCAGTCGCGGATCAGCCCCGGCAGGCGCTCCAGCACCACCGTGCGTCCGCTGCGTCCGACCACGTCGCCGATGAAGAGAATGCGCATGTTATCGTTTCCGGAAATCGATCACCTCGCGCTCGGTGAGCACGAAGTCGAGTTGTTCGTCGTGATCCGTCGCCGGCACGCGGTCGATCTCCTGCAGCGCGAAGGCGACGCCGAGCGTCACCACCGGCTTCCGGCTGCGCGCGCGATGGATCGTCATGTCGAAATAACCGGCGCCATAGCCGATGCGATGGCCGGCGCGGTCGAAGCAGGCGAGCGGCACGATCATGATGTCGGGATCGACCTCGGGTGCGTCGGACTTCGGCTCGCGAATACCCCATTGACCGGAGGCCAGTTCATCGCCGGTCGACCAGGCGCGGATGGTCAAAGGCTTGCCGCGCCCGGCGATCACCGGCAGCGCGAGTTGCGCGCCCTCGCCCGCGAGCCTGCGCATCAGCGGCAGCGGATTGATCTCCGAGCGCATCGGGAAAAAGCCCGACACGATGGCGCCTTTCGGCACCGCGACCGGCAGCGGCCGCGTCGCCAGAATCTCGGCGGCAGCCATGCGCTCGGGTGCCGGCATGGCATCGCGTCTCGCGAGAGTGGCATTGCGCAATGCAGTCTTCTGCGCGGTAACGTCCGGCAACATCACATCCGTCATCGTGGAATACGGCGCGCATCGCGCGCCGCGAAAGAGAAAGTGCGGGGCCGCAAAAGCCGTTGGAGTCGTGATCCCGGGAACCTACAGAAGTAGGTGGGCGCCATGTGTCCGAACCCACGGGTCCGGCAGGGACAGCTCCCTAAGGAATCGTAAGGCCCCGGGGAATGTTAACTCCTGACGCACCCCGCAGCTCCGCAGGGACAATGTAGTCCTCGCGCGGGTGAGATGCCAGCGGCATCACCCATCATTTGGTCGGTCAATCGCGCAGATCGCCCGACATCCGCACGACAGCCATGGTGGCGGTGATCAGCGCCACATGCTTCTCCTCGCCTTTGTCGATCGCGAACACATCGCCGGAACAAATCACCAGCCGGCGGCCCGGCCGCACCACGCGGCCGACCGCGCGCAGCATGTCGCCTGTCGCCGGCGACATCAGGTTGATCTTGAACTCCGCCGTGAGCACCGCGGCGTCTTCCGGCATGGTCGTCAGCGCGGCATAGCCGCAGGCGGAATCGGCAATGCTCGCCACCAGTCCGCCATGAATGAAGCCGTGCTGCTGGGTGTTGCCCGCCGCATAGGGCAGTTCGATCTCGACATGGCCGGCACGCACCGTGGCCATGCGCGCGCCAACCGTCGCCATGAACGCTTGCCGGGCAAAGCTGTCGCGAATGCGCTTCTCGATCGCCGCCGAATCCATCGCCTATCCGATCGACACGTCGTCGCCGGCGGTCTGGTTGAGCCGTTTGGTGATGCCCTCGATCCGCTCCGCCGCGGAGTTGAACGCATGCACCACCGCCGCCTGCGCCTGCCGCGCGCGGTCGGTCGATAGCACGCGCGCATCCTGCATCGCCGTGACTTCTTCCTCGAGCCGGCGGATGCGTTGCTCGGCATCGCGCAATTCGTCGGCGACCTGGATCGCCGCCATCACCGTGAGCCGCGTATCGCCGATCTCGCCGAACGAGCCGCGCATCGCCTCGATGCGCTGATCGAGCGAGGTCGCGAGCGCGGCGAGGCTTTCCTCCTGCCCGTCGTCGCAGGCGATGCGGAACTGCCGTCCGTTGATGCTGACGCTGACCTGGGCCATCGGCTGCCCCCTTATCGGTCGTTGGCTTCGATCACGGCGCGGATCGTGTCCATCGCCGTGTCGATGCGTTGCGCGATGTCGCGATGCGTGGCTTCCAGCGACTGGCCGCGCGCGGCCTCGCCGTCGAGCGCGGCGGCGAGACGCGACCTGTCGGCAGCGAGCGCCTGCACCTGCTGCGCCAGTCCGTGCTGGCGCTGATCGCTCTCACGATGCCGCTCCACAGCCGCATCCAGCGCGTCGAGCGCCGAAGCAAGCCGCTTCACTGCCGCATCGAGGGTGCCTTCGTCGCTCATGATCTTGTTGTCGAATCCGCGTGGGCGATGATGTCGTGCGGGTGATCGCCAAAAAGCCACGAAACCGCAAGCATTTACGCTTGAAAGCTTATGTTCCGCGCGACCGCCGCGTCAACCGCGCCCCGCCGTTAGCCCCGGCTATTTACCCCGCCTGTGCATCCCCTTGTGCATGGGACGGCCGCGCCGCGCGGGCCGCGTTGGACTCAAGGGCCCTGCGTGCTAATCCACCGCCACCTCAGAACAGGGCCCAAAGTTACAATGAGTGGATCAGCTTCGTCGGCCGCAGCCGTGAAACCCTCCGTGGACCGCGCCCGGCACGACCGGATGGCGAATGCGATCCGCGCGCTGGCGATGGACGGCGTGGAACAGGCCAAATCCGGCCATCCGGGCCTGCCGATGGGCGCCGCCGATATCGCCACCGTCCTGTTCGGCCAGTTCCTGAATTTCGACCCGGCCGAACCGAAATGGCCGGACCGCGACCGCTTCATTCTCTCGGCCGGCCACGGCTCGATGCTGCTCTACGCGCTGCTCTATCTCACCGGCCACAAGTCGGTGACGATCGACGAGATCAAGCGCTTCCGCCAGCTCGGCAGCCGTACGCCCGGCCACCCGGAAAACTTCGTCACCGAAGGCATCGAGACCACGACCGGCCCGCTCGGCCAGGGCATTGCCAGCGCGGTCGGCTTCGCTATCGCCGAGCGCCACATGGCGGCGGTGTTCGGCGACAGCGTCGTCAACCACAAGACCTACGTGCTCGCCTCCGACGGCGACCTGATGGAAGGCATCTCGCAGGAAGCGATCGCGCTCGCCGGCCATCTCAAGCTCAAC
>JAHBZF010000196.1 GCA_019635575.1 Pseudolabrys sp.
TATGTCGACTACCCGGATGCCTTCGCCGGCTGGAACCTGGTGTCGTCCTACGGCTCGTACATCTCCGGTTTCGGCGTGCTGATCTTCTTCTACGGCATCGTCGAGGCGTTCGCGAAGAAGCGGATCGCCGGCAACAATCCGTGGGGGCCGGGCGCGACCACGCTCGAGTGGACGCTGACCTCGCCGCCGCCGTTCCATCAGTTCGAGACGCTGCCGCGCATCAAGTAGCGGCAGCGATACCCTCTGTGATCCGGGATTTGTGATGTCACTCGTCAGCGACGGCGCCGATCTGCGCGGACCCTCCGGGGCCTCGGCGTCGCTCGCGCAACCGAGTCTGGCGAGCGGCGGGGATTATCTCGCGCTGCTCAAGCCGCGGGTAATGTCGCTCGTCATCTTCACCGCGCTGGTCGGCCTCGCGGTGGCACCCGGACATGTGCATCCGGTGATCGGCTTCACGGCGCTGCTCTGCATCGCCGTCGGCGCCGGCGCCGCCGGTGCGCTGAACATGTGGTACGAGGCCGATATCGACGCGAAGATGACGCGCACCGCGCGTCGTCCGATCCCGGCGGGACGCATCCAGCCGGGCGAAGCGCTGGCCTTCGGCCTTACCTTGTCGATCGGCTCGGTGGTGGTGCTCGGCCTTCTGGTCAATCTGGCCTCGGCCGCGCTGCTTGCCTTCACCATCTTCTTTTACGCCGTCGTCTATACGATGTGGCTGAAGCGTTCGACGCCGCAGAACATCGTCATCGGCGGCGCTGCGGGCGCGTTCCCGCCGATGATCGGCTGGGCCGCCGTCACCGGCGGCATGTCGTTCGAGCCGGTGGTGCTGTTCCTGATCATCTTCTTCTGGACGCCGCCGCATTTCTGGGCGCTGGCGCTGTACAAGTCCGACGACTACGCCCGCGCCGGCATTCCGATGCTGCCGGTGGTCGCGGGCGAGCGCGAGACGCGCCGCCAGATTCTGCTTTACACCATCCTGCTGGCGCCGCTCGGTGCCGCGCCGTGGCTGCTCGGCTTCGCCGGCCCGGTCTATGCCGCCGTGTCGATCGCGACCGGCGCGATCATGCTGTTCATCGCCTGGCAGATCTGGCGCGAGCGCGCGCCGGCCTATGCCGCGTGCCGCAACATGTTTGCCTTCTCGATCCTCTACCTGTTCCTGCTGTTCGCAGTGCTGCTGGTGGAGCGCGGCTTCGGCGGCTTCATGTCGTGGGTGGCGGTGTGACGGTTCTGGTGATGGACAACAACGACCAGCAACAGGCCAAGCAGGATGAAGGCCAGGATGACGGCATCGTCCTGACGCCGGAGCAGCAGCGTGCGCGCCGCTCGCGTTCGATCGCGCTGGCGTTGGCGCTGGCCGCGCTGGTGGTGCTGTTCTACATCGTTACGCTGGTGAAGGGGCCGGGCGTTCTGGTGAGGCCGCTATGAGCAAGTCGGGCAATACCTCGCGCGATCTGATCATCGCCGCGTCCTGCGGCGCGGTGGTCGGCCTGATGGTGGCGGCGTCCTATGCCGCCGTTCCGCTCTACAACTGGTTCTGCCGCACCACCGGCTTCGGCGGCACGACGCAGGTGGCGCACACCGCGCCGGCGGCTGGCTCGGTGCTCGACCGCACCATTACCATCCGCTTCGACGGCAACGTGATGCCGGGCCTGCCGTGGAAATTCGAGCCGGAACAGACCTCGATGACCGTGCGGATCGGCGAGGTCGTCACCGCGCTTTACAAGGTGACCAACCAGAGCGCGCGCGAGACCTACGCGCAGGCGGGCTACAATGTCTCGCCGCCGACGGTCGGCATCTACTTCCAGAAGATCAACTGCTTCTGCTTCACCGAACAGACGATGAAGCCGGGCGAGACGCGCGAGATGCCGGTCGTGTTCTATGTCGACCCCAAGCTCGCGGCGGACGCGGAGCAGGACGGGCTCAACACGATCACGCTGTCTTACACATTCTTCCCGCAACGCGAGGCGCCGCGGCCGGTGGCGGACGCTACCGATAAGGCCGCCAAGCCGGCGGGACGCATCTAGGATTCAATGGAGACGACGATGGCTGAGGCGCACGCAAAGCACCACGATTATCACCTGGTCGATCCCAGCCCGTGGCCGGTGGTCGGCTCGGTCGCGGCCTTTGTGCTCGCGGTCGGCGCGATCTCGTGGATGCACCATCTGTATGCCGCCGCGCCGCTGGTGTTCGGCGCCGGCGTGCTGCTGGTGCTCTACACGATGATCGGCTGGTGGCGCGACGTCATCCGCGAGGCGCAATTCAAGGGCGATCACACCCGGGTGGTGCAGATCCATCACCGCTACGGCATGATCCTGTTCATCGCCTCGGAAGTGATGTTCTTCGTCGCCTGGTTCTGGGCCTATTTCAATACGGCGCTGTTCCCGGCCGACCCGCATGACATCTCGCGCATCACCTTCACCGGCGGCGTGTGGCCGCCGAAGGGCATCGAGACCTTCGACCCGTGGCATCTGCCGCTGCTCAACACGCTGATCCTGCTCACCTCCGGCACGACCGTCACCTGGGCGCACCACGCGCTGCTGGAAGGCGACCGCAAGGGCCTGAAGTGGGGCCTGATCCTGACGATCCTGCTCGGCATGATCTTCACCTGCGTGCAGGCTTACGAATATTCGCACGCTGCCTTCGCCTTCAAGGGCAACATCTACGGCGCCACCTTCTTCATGGCGACCGGCTTCCACGGCGCGCACGTCATCATCGGCACGATCTTCCTGATCGTCTGCCTGTTCCGCGCCATGGCCGGCCACTTCACGCCGAAGCAGCACCTCGGCTTCGAG
>JAHBZF010000197.1 GCA_019635575.1 Pseudolabrys sp.
ATGCCGCGGCCGTTGGTCTCGTTGTAGAGCGAGACGTTGCCGGACACGACCGGGAAGTCGAGATCCTTGCAGGCCTCGCCGATGCCGCGCACGCAGCCGACGAACTGGCCCATGACTTCGGGCCGTTCGGGATTGCCGAAATTGAGATTGTCGGTGATCGCCAGCGGCCGGCCGCCGACGGCGGTGATGTTGCGCCAGCACTCCGCCACCGCCTGCTTGCCGCCCTCGAACGGATCGGCCTCGCAATAGCGCGGCGTCACGTCGGTGGTCATCGCGAGCGCCTTCGGCCCGTCGTTGATGCGCACCACCGCCGCATCGCCACCGGGACGCTGCACCGTGTTGCCGCCGATGACGTGGTCGTACTGCTCCCACACCCAGCGCTTCGAGCACAGGTCCGGCGTCGCGATCAGCGTTTCGAGCGCATCGGCGAGCGGCATCGGCGCCGCCACGCTATCGGCATCGACACGCTTCTGCTTCTCGGCGATGACGAACGGACGCTTGTATTCCGGCGCCTCGTCGCCCAGCTCCTTGATCGGCAGATCGGCCATCACCTCGCCGCGGTGCTTCACCACGAACCGCTTGGTCGGCGTGGTGTGCCCGACGATGGCGAAGTCGAGACCCCATTTGCGGAAAATGTCTTCCGCTTCTTTTTCCTTCTCCGGCTTGAGCACCATGAGCATGCGCTCCTGGCTCTCGGACAGCATCATCTCGTAGGCGCTCATCCCGGCTTCGCGGGTCGGCACCTTGTCGAGCTCCAGCGTCACGCCGAGATCGCCCTTGGCGCCCATCTCGACAGCCGAACAGGTCAGCCCCGCCGCGCCCATATCCTGGATGGCGATGACGCAGCCCTTCTCCATGATTTCGAGGCAGGCTTCGAGCAGCAGCTTCTCCGAGAACGGATCGCCCACCTGCACGGTCGGACGTTTCTCCTCGGAATCGTCGTCGAACTCCGCCGACGCCATCGACGCGCCGTGGATGCCGTCGCGGCCGGTCTTGGAGCCGAGATAGACGATCGGCATGTCGACGCCCGACGCCGCCGCGTAGAAAATCTTGTCGGCCTCGGCGAGGCCCACCGCCATGGCGTTGACGAGGTTGTTGCCGTTGTAGCGCGCGTGGAAGCGCGTCTGTCCGGCCACCGTCGGCACGCCGAACGAATTGCCGTAGCCGCCGATGCCCGCGACCACGCCGGACACGAGATGCCGCGTCTTCGGGTGCGCCGGCTCGCCGAACGAGATCGCGTTGAGGCAGGCGATCGGCCGCGCGCCCATGGTGAACACGTCGCGCAGGATGCCGCCGACGCCGGTGGTCGCACCCTGATACGGCTCGATGAAGCTCGGGTGGTTGTGGCTCTCCATCTTGAACACGCAGGCAAGCCCGTCGCCGATGTCGATGACGCCGGCATTCTCGCCCGGTCCCTGGATCACCCAGGGCGCCTTGGTCGGCAGCGTGCGCAGATGCACCTTCGAGGACTTGTACGAGCAATGCTCGTTCCACATCGCCGAGAAGATGCCGAGCTCGGTGATGGTCGGCTCGCGGCCGATCAGCTTGAGGATGCGCTCGTATTCGTCCGGCTTGAGGCCATGTTCGGCAACGAGTTCGGGGGTGATTTTGGGCTCGCTGGACATCATTATTCTGCTGAACGCGATTTCATCTGCTTCCGGAAGATATCGAGACTACGCGACAATGCCTCTCGCCCCGTCTGTCTCGGATTGCGGCGCTGTGTCATTGCTATTTCGCGTCCAGAAGCGTTTTGAATTTTGCGATTTCCTTCGGCACGAAGCTCCTGAGGTAATCCACCGACATCTCGCTCTCGTCGGGCGCAACCGCCGACAGTTCGGCGAAACGCTTGCGCACGTTCTCGCTCGCCACCGCCTGCCGCGCGACGGCATTCAGCCGGGCGATGATCGATTCCGGCGTTCCGGCCGGCGCGAACAGCGCATTCCAGCCCTGCACCTCAAACTCCGGCAAGCCCGCTTCCGCCGAGGTTGGAACATCGGGCAGGGTCGGCAGCCTCGTGCTCGACGCGACGGCGAGCCCTTTCGCCTTGCCGTCGAGAATCGCCGGGGAAACGGACGACGCCGCGTCGCAGACGCCATCGATCTGCCCGCCGACCAGATCGGTCAGCGCCGGTCCCGCGCCGCGATAGCTGACCAGGATCACATCGACCTTGGCGGCATGAACGAAGCTCTTGCAGATCAGGTAATTCGACGAGCCGACGCCGGCATGACCGAGCGTCACCTTGCCCGGATTCTGGCGGGCGTAATCGACAAAGGCCGACAACGTCGCAACCGGCAAGGCTTTCTTGATCGCGAGCACGCCGAAGCTCTTGGCGACGATGGCGATCGGCATGAAAGCGTCCGGCTTGAACGTCAGGCTCGGATAGATGGTGTAGGAGGCCGCATTCGTGCCGCTGTTGCCGATCACCAGGGTGTAGCCGTCCGGCGCCGCATGGGCCACCCGCGACAGCGCGGTCGAACCGCCTGCGCCGCCGACATTCTCGATCACGATCCGCTTGCCGAGAATACGCCCCATCTCGTCGGACACGACGCGAGCGATCACATCGGAATTGCCGCCGGCGGCAAACGGGACCACCAGCGTGATCGGCCGGGTCGGGTAATCGTCGGCCAGCGCCGGGGCGCCGAGCAGCATCAGCAACGCGAGAGCACGAAGCAGCGTCATCGATCCCCTTGTCGTCACGCCGCCCTCTGTAGATGCGCGGCAAGCCCGGCGAACAGACCGCGGCCATCGGTGCAGCCCATCACCTCTTCGACGTGGTTTTCC
>JAHBZF010000198.1 GCA_019635575.1 Pseudolabrys sp.
ATGTCCGAGTCACCGATCGGCGGATGGTCGACCGCAGGGATCGGGTCCTGCCAGATCAGCTCTTCTTTGGGAACAAGCTTGCCGAGGTAGCGCACGCGCGGGCCCATGTCGCGGTGGGTGAGCTTGAACCATGCACGGGCGAAGGCGTCCGCGAACTGGTCGGGGTTTTCGTAGAATCGCCGCGAGATCTTCTCGTAGGCGGGATCCATGCGCAGCGAGAGATCCGTTGTCAGCATGGTCGGCCGATGCTTCTTCGAGGAGTCGAAGGCATCCGGGACGTTGGCCGCCGCACCTTTGGCAACCCACTGCTTCGCTCCGGCAGGGCTCTTCGTCAGCTCCCACTCGTTCTCGAAAAGGTTCTTGAAGAAGAAGTTGCTCCACTTCGTCGGCGTCTGCGTCCATGTGACTTCGGGGCCGCCCGTGATCGTGTCGCAGCCGATGCCGGTCTTGAACGTGCTCTTCCAGCCGAGACCCTGATCCTCGAGCGCGGCGGCTTCCGGCGCCGGCCCGACCAGTGACGCGTCGCCCGCGCCGTGGGTCTTGCCGAAGGAGTGACCGCCGGCGATCAGCGCCACGGTTTCCTCGTCGTTCATCGCCATGCGGAAGAACGTCTCGCGGATATCCTTCGCTGCTGCGACCGGGTCGGGGTTGCCGTTGGGGCCTTCCGGATTGACGTAGATGAGGCCCATCTGCACCGCGCCGAGCGGTTCGCTGAGTTGGCGTTCGCCGGAATAGCGCTCGTCGCCGAGCCAGGTGCCTTCCGGTCCCCAGTAGAGTTCTTCCGGCTCCCACACGTCGGCGCGGCCGCCGGCGAAGCCGAAGGTCTTGAAGCCCATGGATTCGAGCGCGGCGTTGCCGGCCAGCACCAGCAGGTCGGCCCAGGAAAGCTTGCGGCCGTATTTCTGCTTGACCGGCCATAGCAGCCGGCGCGCCTTGTCGAGGTTGACGTTATCGGGCCAGGAGTTGAGCGGCGCGAACCGCTGCTGTCCCGCGCCGGCGCCGCCGCGACCGTCGGTGATGCGATAGGTGCCGGCCGCGTGCCAGGCGAGGCGCACCATCAGGCCGCCGTAGTGACCGAAGTCCGCCGGCCACCAGTCCTGCGACCGTGTCATCAACGCCTTGAGGTCGGTCATCACCGCGTTGAGATCGAGGCTCTGGAATTCCTTCGCGTAGTCGAAGCCCGCATCCATCGGATCGGAGAGCTTCGAGTTGGTGTGCAGAACCTGGATGTCGAGATGATCAGGCCACCAGTCGCGATTGGTGGGACCGCGCGATCCGGTGAAGGGGCATTTGCCCGCGCTCTTGTCGTCGGTTTTGGCGTCCATCTTTTCGTCTCCCGTCGTTTCTCTGTTGGGCGTGAATGGGATTCGGGGGATCAGCGGTGCTCCCGTCTCTCTTCATCAAAAGTCTATGACCGTTCTTTGGATCAGGTCTAATCGTATTGAATAGCGGTTGCGATCAGATAAACTGATAGCATGATCACCTTGAAACAATTGCGTTATTTGAGCGCGCTGGCCCGGCTGCGGCATTTCGGGCGGGCGGCGCAGGACTGCGCCGTGACCCAGCCGGCGCTGTCGATGCAGATCCGCGAGCTGGAGCGGGAGATCGGCGTCGATCTGGTGGAGCGCCGGCCCGGCGAAGTCGCCTTCACCGAAGCGGGCCGCGAAGTGGTGGAGCGCGCCGATCTGATCCTCGCGGCGGCGCGCGATCTGGTCGACGTGGCGCGGCATCGCGGACGGCCGCTGTCGGGCGCGCTGCGCTTCGGCGTGATCCCGACCATCGCGCCCTATGTGCTGCCGCGCGTGCTGCCGGCGCTGCAACAGCGCTATCCCGAACTGACGCTCGACATGCGCGAGACGCAGACGCATGTGCTGCTCGACGAATTGTCGCGCGGCCAGCTCGACGTGGTGATGCTCGCTCTGCCGGTCGACAATCCCGACCTCCGGGCGAAGCCGCTGTTCGAGGATCGCTTCCTGCTCGCATTGCCGGCCAAGCGCGCCCCGCGTGGCGATGCGCCGGTCAGCCCGCGCGATGTCGATCCGAGCGAGTTGATCCTGCTGGAAGAAGGACACTGTCTGCGCGATCAGGCACTGGCGTTCTGCGCCGTGAGCCGCCGCGACGCGGGCGTGCCAATGTCTTCGGTGTCAGCGACACCGGCGCGGCTCGGCGCCACCAGCCTCGCCACGGTGACGCAGATGGTCGCCAACGGTTACGGCATCACGCTGATGCCGGAGATCGCTGTCGAAGTGGAATTGCGCGACGAACGCGTGCGGGTGATGCGGTTCAGCGCGCCGGAGCCGGCACGGCTGATCGGCCTGGTGTGGCGCCGTACCTCGCCGCGGGTCGCCGACTTCATGGCGCTCGGCGACGTGATTGTCGATGCGCTCGGTGTCGCGCCCGCGGCGCCGGATGCGCTGCGGCGGCTCGCGGCGTCATAACCCAAACACCGTGACCCAAATAAAAAGGGCGGCCCGCAGGCCGCCCTTTTCTGATTCTCGGTTCAGGTGCGGCGATCAGCCGGCAGCCTGCTTGTCCTGCTTGGCTTCGAGATCCTCGCCGGTCGTCTGATCGACGACCTTCATCGACAGGCGCACCTTGCCGCGCTCGTCCATGCCGAGCAGCTTGACCTTGACCTTGTCGCCTTCCTTGACGACGTCGGAGGTCTTCTGCACGCGGCTCGCCGCGAGCTGGCTGATGTGCACGAGGCCATCCTTGGCGCCGAAGAAGTTCACGAATGCGCCGAAGTCCATCACCTTGACCACGGTGCCT
>JAHBZF010000199.1 GCA_019635575.1 Pseudolabrys sp.
GAGTTGCAGCAACCGCGCCAGCAACAGCGGCCCCACTTCCGAGATGGTGGCGCGGATCGGGTGGCCTTCCTCGCCGAACAGATCCCAGAATACCGTGGTGAACTGGTCGGGCTGATAAGTCAGCCCCATGTCCTGGGCGCGCTTGACGAAAGCGTCCTTGGCCTCGCCCGCGGCAGAGATGCCGGACAAGTCGCCCTTGATGTCAGCCGCGAACACCGGAACGCCGGCCTTGGCGAAGCCTTCGGCCATGACCTGCAAGGTGACGGTCTTGCCGGTGCCGGTGGCGCCGGTCACGAGACCGTGCCGGTTGCCGAAATGCAGTTCGAGCTTTTCGTACTTGTCGCTCTTGCCGACGATGATCTCGCCGGACGTCGCGGGATCGTCGTTGAGCGCGACCGCAGGGGCTGCCGGCGCCGCCGCTTGCGGCGCGGCATCGGCTGTCTTGCGGGTGGTTTTGCCCGGCGTCTTCGCCATCAAGAATCTCCTGAACCGGCCATCATGATTTGAGGCGGAAAGTAACACCCGCGCCGGAGCGGGAAAAGCGCGGCAATATGCCTGAACCTTGCGCTTAGACAGCGCGGATCGCGGGCGATTCAGGGCTCGCTGGTCAGGCGCAACCGGCCCGCCGGCCGCAGCGTGCCGAGTTCGAACAGCCTCACTTCGGTGGCGCCCGCCACCTCGATGGTCACGGCAAGCCGGTCGGCATTCATCGCCACCGCAATCACCTTGGCGCCGCGCGGCAGCGCCGCGTTGACGTCATTGACGGAAACCGCCGCGGGCGGGACCGGCGCACTTCCCTCGCTGCGGAAAACGCGATAGCCGATGACGGCGAAGATGGCGCCGATGCCGATCATCATGGTCGCGCCGGCGATCAGCATCAGCATCCGCACCTTGGCGACGATCCGCGCCGCTGCCGGATCCAGGGGTTTCTCGTCGTCGTCGTTGCGCGGCTCGGTTTTGCTCATAATCGTCTGGTCTGGCTCTGATGGTCGAGAAAACGGCTGATACCGTAGAAGTGGAGATCAGCGCCAGCGATTCCGGCGGCCGGCTCGACCGTGTGCTGGCCGGGCTCCTCAGCGCCGGGCCGGAAGGTCTGTCGCGCTCCCGCCTGAAGACGCTGATCGAAGCCGGCGACGTCTCGATCGACGGCCGCACGATCCGCGATCCGAGCCATCGCGTCAATTCCGGGCAGAAAGTCACGGTCGCCATTCCGCCCGCCGAAGACGCCGTGCCGCAGGGCGAAGCGATTCCGCTCAACGTCGTGTTCGAGGACGATCAGGTGATCGTCATCGACAAGCCGCCGGGCCTGGTCGTGCATCCCGCCGCCGGCCATCAGACCGGTACGCTGGTGAACGCGCTGATCGCCCATTGCGGCGCATCGCTGTCCGGCATCGGCGGCGTCAAGCGGCCGGGCATCGTCCATCGTCTCGACAAGGACACCAGCGGTCTGATGGTGGCGGCGAAGACCGACCGCGCCCACCGCAAGCTCGCGGCGCAATTCGCCGACAAGAGCGATGGCCGCGCCTATCGCGCCTATCTTGCTTTGGTGTGGGGCGCGCCGAAGCTGCCGAGCGGCACAGTCGACGCGCCGATCGGCCGCCACGCCCATGCGCGCGAACGCCAGGCGATCCGCAAGGACGGTCGCGAGGCCGTGACCCATTGGCGGGTGCTGGAGCGCTATGTCGATGCCGGCAACCGGCCTGTGGCCTCGCTGCTCGAATGCCGGCTGGAAACCGGCCGCACGCACCAGATCCGCGTCCACCTTGCCCATATCGGCCACCCGATCATGGGCGACGAAACCTACGCGACCGGCTTCAAGACAAAGGTCGCTCGCTTGCCGGAGCCGGCCAGAATCGCGCTCGAGGCCCTTGGAAGACAGGCCCTCCATGCTTATGTGCTGGGCTTCGATCATCCGACCACGGGCGAATCCCTGGAGTTCCAATCGGAACTACCAGCGGATATCGCTCGTTTACGCATGGGACTTGGTGTTCCAGCCGCGAAACCTGCCTGAATCCGCCGAAACTTCCGAAAACCTCGTCCGGCGCATCGCCCAGACAGGATCACAGCGACTTGACGCCGCGGAACCTTCTTTTGGCCGCGGATGTTCGATATGCTGCACGTGCGATTGCGATTTCGCAGCCGCAATATCGGACGCCGACGGCTCAAGGAGCGCCGGCATCTGCCGCCTGCCGGAATGATCCGGGGGCAAATACAGGAGGGCGTCATCCATGGCCCGTAATGCCGTTATTCCGGCCCTGAAGGCCGAATCCGGTCTGTCGCACTATCTCGACGAGATCCGCCGGTTTCCGATGCTGGAGCCGCAGGAAGAGTACATGCTCGCCAAGAGCTGGCGTGAGCATGGCGATCGGGATGCCGCGCACAGGCTGGTGACCAGCCATCTGCGGCTCGTGGCGAAGATCGCCATGGGCTATCGCGGCTATGGCCTGCCGATTTCCGAAGTGGTGTCGGAAGGCAATGTCGGTCTGATGCAGGCGGTGAAGCGGTTCGAGCCCGACAAGGGCTTCCGCCTCGCCACCTATGCCATGTGGTGGATCAAGGCGGCGATTCAAGAATACATCCTGCGCTCGTGGTCGCTCGTGAAGATGGGCACGACCGCGAACCAGAAGAAGCTGTTCTTCAAC
>JAHBZF010000002.1 GCA_019635575.1 Pseudolabrys sp.
CGACGCGATCATCGTCTCCGAATTCGCGGAACGGCGCATGGCCGAGGGCATGCCGCCGCAGCAGGCTTATTCGCTCGCCGCCAAACGCATGGCCGGCCCGGTGATCGCCGCGACCGCGACCCGCGTCGCCGCGTTCTCGCCGCTTCTGTTCTGGCCGGGGATCGTCGGCGAGTTCATGAAATACCTGCCGATCACGCTGATCGCGACGCTCTCGGCGTCGCTGGTGGTCGCGCTGTTCTTCACGCCGACGCTCGGCGCCCTCCTGGGTAAAGCTTCGGCGGTGCCGCACGACGAACGCGCCGCCGACAACGGCTTCTATATGCGGCTGGTCAAGCAGGCCCTCGCCCGCCCCGGCGCGACGCTGGCGATCGCCGCCGCGCTGCTGATCCTCGTGCCGGTGGCCTACGGCAAGTTCGGCAGCGGCGTCGAGTTCTTCCCCGATGTCGAGCCGGATTTCGGCCAGATCATCGTGCATGGGCGCGGCAATCTTTCGCTCGACGAAAAGGATCGCGTGCTGGCGCTCGCCGAAAAGCGCGTGCTGAACATGGGTGGCCTGCAAACGGTCTATACCCGTGTCGGCGAACAGCCGCGCGGCTCCTCGGAGATCACCGAGGACACGATCGGCATCATCCAGTACGAATTTTCCGACTGGAAAGTCAGACCGACCGCGCGCGAGATCATGGCCGAGATCCGCACCGCCACCGCCGACATTCCCGGCGTCTCCATCGAAGTCACCGCGCCGCGCGGCGGTCCGCCGACCGGCAAACCGGTGCAGGTGCAGATCGGCGGCCTCAACCCCGATGCGCTGCCCGCCGCCGCCAGGAAAGTGGCGGCGCTGCTCGCCGAGCGCAGCGACATCCGCGACCTCGACGACGGACTGCCGCTGCCGGGCATCGACTGGAAGATCGACGTCAACAAATCGGAAGCCGCCAAATACGGCGCGAGTCCCACATCTGTCGGAACCGCCGTGCAGCTCGTCACCAACGGCGTGAAAGTCACCGAATATCGCCCGTCCGACAGCGACAAGGCGGTCGATATCCTCGTCCGCTTCCCGGACAACATGCGCAGTCTCGACCGGATCGACGATCTGCGCGTGCAGACCCAGGCCGGCTCGGTGCCGATCGGCAATTTCGTCGAGCGCAAGGCCGCGCCGCGTGTCGGCTACATCAACCGCATCGCCGGCAACCGCGTCATCACCGTCACCGCCAACGTCGCGCAGGGTGTGCAGACGGCGAAGACCCAGGAGGAAATCGCGGCGACGCTGGCCAAGGCCGATCTCGGCCCCGGCGTCACCTGGCGGCTGAAAGGCGAGGACGAGGAGCGCGCCAAGGCCGGCGCGTTCCTGATGAAAGCGTTCGGCGTCGCGATCTTCCTGATCTTCGCGATCCTCCTCGCGCAATTCAACCGCCTCACCTCGGTCGGTCTGGTTCTCAGCGCCGTCGTGCTCTCGACCATCGGCGTGCTGCTCGGCCTCCTCATCATGGGTCAGCCGTTCGGCGTGGTGATGACCGGCATCGGTGTCATCGCCAATGCCGGCGTGATCGTGAACAACAACATCGTGCTGATCGACACTTACGACCGGCTCAAGCGCGAGGGCATGGCGGCGCGCGACGCGATCCTGGAAACGTGCCGCGAGCGCGCGCGCCCCGTGCTGCTCACCGCCGTCACCGCGATCCTCGGCGTGCTGCCGATCGCGTTCGGCGTGAACATCGAGTTTCTCACGCGCGAACTGACCGTCGGCGCGCCGGCGACCCAGTGGTGGATCAGCCTGTCCACCGCCATCGTGTTCGGCCTCGGCTTCGCGACGATCCTGACGCTGATCGTCACTCCGGCGGCGCTGATGGCGATCGAGAAAGGCCGCCTGTGGCGGCTGCGCCGGCTCGAACGCTGGCGCGGCAAGCCGGCGGCACAACCCGCCGAATAACCGCTCCCTCCCATCTCATCCGTCAGACGGCTCCGGTCCCCCGGAGCCGTTTGGCTTTTGAGGCTGTGGCGTCGTGTACGCTTGCCAGCTCTTGTGTATGCAGAATAACATTAGTGCATACATAGAAACGGGGAGGATTTCGATGGCCACGACATTCAACCGCCGCACGCTGCTGCGCGGCTCGGCTGCCGCGACGGCGCTCGCCATCAGCCCCCTCACCCGTGCGACGCCCGCCGCGGCGGCGCTCGGTGCGCGCGAACTGCCGCGCGGCCGGGAATTTCTGATTCAAGGCGCCTACATCATGCCGCTCGGCGGCGCCGCCGATCTGCCACGCGCCGACATCCATGTGCGCGACGGCAGGATCGCCGCCATCGGAGCGAACCTGCCGGTCAACGGCATCGACGTGATCGACGCCGGCGAGATGATCGCCATGCCCGGCTTCGTCGAGACCCACTGGCATCTCTGGAACACGACGCTGAAAGGCATGATCCGCAAGGGCGTCGAATACTTCCCGCTGAAGCAGGCATTCGTGCGCCATTTCACGCCCGAGGATTTCTACGTCGCCAACAAGGTCGCGCTGGCCGAAGCGGTGAACGCCGGCATGACCTCGGTGCACAACTTCTCGCACAACACGCGCTCGCCCGCCCATGTGGACGCCGAGCTGAAAGCGCTGGCGGAAAGCGGCCTCGGCGGCCGCTACTCCTACGGCTGGACCGATCCGATCCCGAATACCCAGATCCAGCAGGACGAAGACATCGCCCGCGTGAAGCGCCAGTGGTTCGGCAGCGACTCGCCGTTCGGTGGCCGCGTCGATCTCGGCGTCGCGGTACGCGGCGCCATGTACACCGCGCGCGATGTCTACGAGCCGGAGATCAATGCCGCGCGCAAGCTCGGCTGCCCGGTGACGATGCATATCGGCCAGAACAAGCGCCGCTATACCTCCTGCGCGCAGATGCGCGACGAAGGGCTGCTCGACGCCAACATGCTGCTGATCCATGGCGAGAGCCAGAGCGAGCGCGACCGCGAGGCGATCGCCGCCGTCGGCGCCTCGGTCAGCGTGTCGATGCAATCCGAGCTGCGCGATCAGGAAGACGGCGATATCCGCGAGCAACTGCTGCAGATGGCGGCAAAGAAGATCAATCTCTGCTGCTCCATCGACAGCGACGCGCTCGGCGTGCCGTCGCAGTTCGACAACATGCAGATCATCTGGAATCTCGGCATTCCGTGGCGCGGCACGCCGAGCGAGAAGCTGCCGGCGTTCGATCTGCGGCAAGTGCTGGACATGGCGACCATCAACGGCGCGCGCGCCTTCGGCCGCGAGAAGGAGATCGGCTCGCTCGCCGTCGGCAAGCAGGCCGACATCATCCTGGTGCGCGCCACCGACCTGAACATGATCCCGGTCGGTGACGTCGACAGCACCGTGGTTCGCCACGGCAACCCGTCGAACGTCGATACCGTGATCGCCAACGGCCGCGTGCTCAAGCGTGGCGGCGAACTCATCGGCATCGACGTCAAGGCGTTGCGTCAGTCCGCGAGCGCGTCGCTGCATCGGCTGCGCGAACGCGCCGGCGGCCAGTGGACCCCGCCGCCCGGCGGCCCGAGGTTCTAGAGCCGTCCTCATCCTGAGGGCAAAACAAACAGAAAACCTCGTCCTTCGAGACGCTGTTTCTAACGAAACAGCTCCTCAGGGTGAGGTTTTCAAGACGTCAAACTATTCCTAACCCGCCGGATTGAAGCGCGCGGCGAGCGCATGACGCTCGCCCGGATAGCTGAGAATGACGTGGGTGACGGACTGTCCCGCATTGACCGTCCGCCGCTCGATCACCAGACAGGCGTCACGGACGTCGATCTCCAGCGCCGCCGCCATCGCCGCATCGGCGTTGACCGCGCGGATATGATGCTCCGCCTCGCTCCACGGCACTTTTTTCAAGAGCCAATGGCCGGGCGACACATCGTCGAAAGTCTCGTCGCGGGCTGACGGCACCATCGCCAGATTGATCAACCGCTCTTCCAGCGCGAACGGCTGGTCGTCGGCGAAATGCACGCAGGTCAACGCCAGCACCGGCGTCCCGGCCGGCACCACGAGCCGCGCGGCATCGCGCCTGGTCGCCTTGCGCACGGCGCGCTGCGTCACCGTGAGACGGTACTCTTTATTGTCGCGGCGCACGTCCTCTTCGACCGGACGGACCTGCAACACATTGGCTTCGGCCACCGGCGCGGCAACGAAACTGCCGGAACGGCGGCGGCGCACGATCAGCCCCGCCGCGGCGAGCGCGCTCAACGCCTTGTTCACGGTCATGCGCGAACAGCCGTAGTGCTTGAGCAAATCCTGCTCCGACGGCACGCGATGGCCGGGCGGCCATTCGCCGGAGACGATGGCGCGCTCCAGCTCGCGGCGAATCTCGCCGTAGCGCGGCAGCGCTTCAGCCTCGCCCTCGGATGGAGCAACGATGTCAGGCATCGAGCAACCTTTTCAGCGCGGCACGATAGCGCGCATGCACCTTGTCATGATGGCGATGCACGCCATTCTCGACGACTTTCTCGCCGGAGGTAAAGACGGTTCGAACCGCATAGCGGCCGGCCGAGAAGATCCACGCATCGAGCCAGTGATCGGACGCCGCGCCGGCAAAATCCGGATGCTCGGCATCAAGCACGACGATGTCGGCACGACGGCCGACCGCCAGCTCGCCGATCGGACGGCCCAGCGCCTGCGCGCCGCCCTTGAGCGTTTCTTTGAACAGACGCCGGCCGGTGGATTCGCCTTCCTGCGTGGTCATGACATTGCGCGCACGATGGAGGAGCCGCTGGCTGTATTCGAGCATACGCAATTCGCCCGGCGCATCGATCTCGATATTGGAATCGCTGCCGATACCGAACCGTCCGCCGGCGGCGAGATACGCTTCGCCGTTGAACACGCCGTCGCCGAGCGAGGCTTCGGTCAGCGGGCACAGGCCGGCAACCGCGCGCGTTTGCGCCATGCGTTTGGTTTCGTCCGCCGTCATATGCGTGGCGTGCACCAGGCACCAGCGGTCATCGACCGGCGCGTGATCCAGCAGCCATTCCACCGGCCGCTGACCGGACCAGGCGACGCAATCGTCCACTTCCTTCATCTGCTCGGCGATGTGGATATGGATCGGGCCGCTCTTCGACGCAGCGAGCACGGCGCGCAGCGTCTCCGGCGTCACCGCACGCAGCGAATGCGGCGCGATGCCGACCGCCGCGCCGGATAGCGGCGCGCACGCCGCGCGGGCGCGCTCGACCAGCCGCAGGAATCGCTCCGGATCGTTGATGAAACGGCGCTGGCCCTGCGTCGGCGTCTGTCCGCCGAAGCCGGCATAGCCGTAAAGCACCGGCAGCAGCGTCAGGCCGATGCCGGTCTCGCCCGCAGCCGCGGCGATGCGGAACGCCATCTCGCCGAGTTCAGCGTGCGGCGCGCCGTCGGCGCCGTGATGCAGATAATGAAACTCGCCGACCGTGGTGAAGCCGCGCTCCAGCATCTCGACATAAGCGAGCGCGGCGATCGCCTCCACATCGTCCGGCGTCAACCGGCCGAGGAAGCGGTACATCACGTCGCGCCAGGTCCAGAAGCTGTCGCCGGCGGGGCCGCGGCGTTCCGCCAGCCCGGCCATGCCGCGCTGGAACGCATGACTGTGCAGGTTCGGCAGGCCCGGCACCGCGAGGCCCGCCACCGTTTCCGCTGCTTCCGCCTCCGCCCCTTGGCGCGGCGCGTCCGCCGCCAGCGCGGTGATGACGCCGTCCGTCACCGTGACGCGGACGTCGCGCCGCCAGCCATCCGCCAGCCACGCATGGTCGAACATATAATGACGGGACACCGGACCCTCCGCCGCAGCCAGGCTGCGTCATGCCACAATAGATACCCGAATAATTGTATAGACAATCTGCCCCTGCCGGGCAATATTGTATATACAATTAAGCCGGAACCGGCCGTGGCCAACCGCCGATGACGGGAGGGACTTGCATGCGTTTCGATACCATCTGGCACGATGCCCGCCTCGCCACCCTGGACGAGACCCGGCCCGGCCTCGGCACGGTCGAGAACGCCGCCGTCGCCGCCAAGGACGGCAAGATCGTTTTCGCCGGCCCCGCGTCCGAGCTGCCAACCGGCGCCGACGCAGCCGAGCGGATCAAGCTCGATGGCCGCTGGATCACCCCCGGCCTGATCGACTGCCACACCCATCTTGTCTACGGCGGCGACCGCGCGCACGAATTCGAGCAGCGGCTCGCTGGCGTCTCCTATGAGGAGATCGCGCGCGCCGGCGGCGGCATCGTCTCGACGGTGAAGGCCACGCGCGGTGCGACCGAGGATCAACTGGTGGCGACGGCGCTGCCGCGCCTCGACCATCTGATCGCCGAAGGCGTTACCACCATCGAGATCAAATCGGGCTACGGGCTCGACAAGGAAACCGAAACGCGCGTGCTGCGCGCGGCGCGGCGGCTCGGCCGCGAGCGCGCCGTCGACGTGACGACGACATTCCTCGGTGCGCATGCGATGCCGCCGGGCGAGACCGACAAGGACGCATTCATCACCGCCGTCTGCAAGATGATCCCGGATCTCGCCGCGGCGAAGCTCGCCGATGCGGTCGATGCGTTCTGCGAAGGCATCGCCTTCTCGCCGGAACAGACCGCGCGCGTGTTCGACGCCGCGAAGGCGGCCGGCCTGCCGGTGAAGCTGCACGCCGACCAGCTTTCGAACCTGCACGGCGCCGCGCTCGCGGCGCGCTACAATGCGCTGTCGGCCGACCATCTCGAATACACCGACGAGGCCGGTGCCGCCGCCATGGCGAAAGCCGGCACCGTCGCGGTACTGCTGCCCGGCGCGTTCTACGTGCTGCGGGAAAAGCAGTTGCCGCCGATCGAGGCGTTCCGCCGCCACGGCACCAAACTCGCGATCGCCACCGACAGCAATCCCGGCACCTCACCGATCACCTCGCTGCTGCTCACCATGAACATGGGCGCGACCCTGTTCCGCCTGACCATCGACGAACTGATCGCCGGCGTGACGCGCGAAGCCGCGCGCGCGCTCGGCCGGCTCGACAGCGTCGGCACGCTCGCGCCCGGCAAGTGGTGCGATCTCGCGATCTGGAATGTCGAGCGACCGGCCGAGCTCGTTTACCGCATCGGTTTCAATCCGCTCGAACAGCGCGTCTGGCGCGGCAAAACCGTTTGAATCAATCCGCTAACCTGGAGAACTCCCGATGAGTCGTATCGACAACACCCGCTCGATCCGCGCACCGCGCGGCAGCGAACTCAACGCCAAGAGCTGGCTGACCGAAGCGCCGCTGCGGATGCTCATGAACAATCTCGACGCCGAGGTGGCGGAGAAGCCGCATGAGCTGGTCGTCTATGGCGGCATCGGCCGCGCCGCGCGCACCTGGGAAGCGTTCGACCGCATCGTCGCCTCGCTGAAGAAGCTCGAAGCCGACGAGACGCTGATTGTGCAATCCGGCAAGCCGGTGGCGGTGATGCGCACGCACGCCGACGCGCCGCGCGTGCTGATCGCCAACTCCAACCTCGTGCCACACTGGGGCAACTGGGATCACTTCCACGAACTCGATCGCAAGGGCCTGATGATGTACGGCCAGATGACGGCCGGCTCCTGGATCTATATCGGCTCGCAGGGCATCGTTCAGGGCACCTACGAAACCTTCGTCGAGGTCGGTCGCCGTCACTATGGCGGCACGCTCGCCGGCAAGTGGATCCTCACCGCCGGTCTCGGCGGCATGGGCGGCGCGCAGCCACTCGCCGCGACCATGGCGGGCGCGTCCTGCCTCGCGGTCGAATGCCAGCCGAGCCGCATCGAGATGCGGCTGAAGACCGGCTATCTCGACGTGCAGGCGAAGGATCTCGATGACGCGCTCGCGATCATCGCCAAGGCCTGCAAGGAGAACAAGCCGCTCTCGGTCGGCGTGCTCGGCAACGCCGCGGAGATTTTCCCCGAACTCGTCCGTCGCGGCGTGAAGCCCGACGTCGTCACCGATCAAACGTCCGCGCACGATCCCGTCAACGGCTATCTGCCGAAGGGCTGGACGCTGGCGCAGTGGGAAGACAAGCGCGAGAGCGATCCGCAGGCCGTGGCGAAGGCCGCGCGCCAGTCGATGGTCGAACACGTCAAGGCGATGCTCGACTTCTACAAGATGGGCATCCCGACGCTCGACTACGGCAACAACATCCGCCAGATGGCGAAGGAAGAAGGTCTGACCAACGCCTTCGACTTCCCCGGCTTCGTGCCGGCCTATATCCGTCCGCTGTTCTGCCGCGGCATCGGTCCGTTCCGCTGGGCCGCGCTGTCGGGCGATCCGGAAGACATCTACAAGACCGACCAGAAGGTGAAGGAGCTGTTGCCGGACAACAAGCACCTGCACAACTGGCTCGACATGGCCGAAGAGCGCATCAAGTTCCAGGGCCTGCCGGCGCGCATCTGCTGGGTCGGCCTCGGCGACCGCCACCGCATCGGCCTCGCCTTCAATGAAATGGTGGCGAAGGGCGAGTTGAGCGCGCCGGTGGTGATCGGCCGCGACCATCTCGATTCCGGCAGCGTCGCCAGTCCGAACCGCGAAACCGAAGCGATGAAGGACGGCTCCGACGCGGTGTCCGACTGGCCGCTGCTCAACGCGCTGATCAACTGCGCGAGCGGCGCCACCTGGGTATCGCTGCATCACGGCGGCGGCGTCGGCATCGGCTATTCGCAGCACGCCGGCATGGTGATCGTCGCCGACGGCACCCCGGAAGCGGCTAAGCGCCTGGAGCGCGTGCTGTGGAACGACCCGGCCAGCGGCGTGATGCGTCATGCCGATGCCGGGTACGAGGAAGCCATCGCCTGCGCGAAGGAATACAACCTCAATCTGCCGAGCCTCGGCTGACCATCGGGTTGAATGATGCGTATCGTTCGAGCCGCCGACTATCGCCGCATGCCGTGGAAGAATGGCGGCGGCTCGACCACCGAGGTGGCGATCGCTCCGGCGACCGCCACCCTCGACAATTTCGACTGGCGCATCAGCATGGCGCATGTGGCGACGCCGGGACCGTTCTCGCGGTTTCCCGGCATCGACCGCACGCTGGCGGTGATCGAAGGGGCCGGCATCCATCTGGCGATCGCCGGCCTGACGGTGACGCTGGACCGCGGCGCGCCGCCACACTTCTTTCCGGGCGATATCGACACCGACGCGACACTGATCGACGGGCCGATCGACGATCTCAATGTGATGAGCCGTCGCGCGCGGTACGACCATCGCATGACGCGCCACCGCAGCGGCGAAACCGTATCGCTGCCGCGCGACGCCGAGACGGTGCTGCTGATGCCGCGCGGCGGGAATATCATTGTCGGCGACCACCCGGTCGCTGACGGCGACACCGCGATCCTCGACCGCGCAGACCTCGCCGAGAACCGGACGATCACGTTGCGCGGCGACGGCCCCGCGACTGCCGACATCTATCTGATCGCCTTCTGGCGCCGATAGCCGGACGAACATTCCATCGGCGGCAAAGCGGCGGCGTTCTTCCCGGAACGCCGCCGCTCCGCTATGGATGCAGACTGCGGCGGATCAACCGCCGGCCTTCGGTTGGGGTTGCGCCATGCTGACGCTGCGCGAGGTGACGAGCGAATTCTGGGAGTACCGGCTGGACAAGCCGATCGGCGGCTCCGGCGTTAAGCAGATCGACATCATCGTCGTGCATCTGCACGGCGAGCGGGACGGAAAATCCTTCAGCGGAATGGGCTTCAGCTATGTGCTCGGCGGCGGCGGCCGCATCGCCCATGAGGCGACGACGATCCTGCTCGACCGCTTCGTGCGCGGGCAGACGATCGAGCACCCGATCAAGCTCTGGCATCAGATTTCCGCCTCGTTCAACCGGCTCGGCAAGGGGCCAAACAATATCGCGCTCGCCGCCATCGACGTCGCGGCCTGGGATCTGTATGCGCGGAGTCTCGCCATGCCGCTCGGGCTTGCCATGGGCGGCGCATCGTCCCGCGCGGTGCCGATCTACGGCAGCGGCGGGTTCTATGCCGGGCAGACGCCGGACGATGCCGCGGCGGCAGCGACGCGCCATGTCCGCAACGGTTATCGCGCGGTGAAGCCGCGCGCCGCCGGCGCGCCGTCGGACCGCGACCTTCTGAAAGCCGTCGCGGCGGTGCTGCCGGGCGACACGCAGATGTTCGTCGATGCCAACGAGAAATGCGACCTCGTCGCCGCGCACAGCCTGATGCGGCTCGCCGCCGATTACAATGTCGCGTTCGTGGAGGAGCCGCTGCCCGCGAACAATCTCGCCGGCTATCGCACGCTGGCGGCAACGGCGCCGGTACCGATCGCGTTCGGCGAGCATAGCCAGGGCACCGACGCGCTGGCGCCGTTCATGCTCGACCGGCTGTGCGCGGTGGTGCAGCCCGATCTGGCGATGATGGGCGGGCTCACCGACTGTCTGAAATTGTGCGCGTGGGCGGAGCAGACCAACACCAGCGTCTCGCCGCATTTCCTGCCGGCGCTGTTCGTGCATCTCGCCCATGCCTCGCCCGCCGTGCGCTGGCTGGAGGACTTCCCGACCATCGAGCCGCTGTTCGAGACCCCGATGACCGTCAAGGACGGGTGGGTCGCACCGGTCACGCAGCCTGGTCACGGCATCGTCTGGACATCCGGCGCGCGCGAGACCTATCGCGTGGCGTGACGCGACCCGCCCGCGTCACCACGCCGCGTCGGCCACCATCGCCTCGGGTCCGTCCGGGCGCGCGGTCCACAGTTTCAGACTGTCGCCGTCCTTCCGCGCATGCAGCAGCACAGGATCGTTGTCGAACAGCGGCGACACCGAGCGGAACGAGAAGCGCGCGGGCGGCGTTCCGCGCACGTCGGTCGCAAAGTTCATCAGCAAGGTCGCCTGTACCGGTCCGTGCACGACGAGGCCGGGATAGCCTTCCACGCCTGTCGCATAGCGGCGATCGTAGTGGATGCGATGGGCGTTGAAGGTCAGCGCCGAATAGCGGAACAGGAACGGCGGCGACGGATCGATCGCGCGGCGGTGTTCTCCTGATGCCGCGGCTGGCGGCGCTTTCGACGGCGCGCCACCCTCTGTGCCGCGATAAACGATGTCCTGCCGCTCCTCGACCCTCACCTCGTTATCGACCGCGATGGTGTGGTTGACGGTGACGAAACACAGCACACCGGTACGGCCCTCCTTCACCGCCACGTCGGCAATGCGCGACGTGCGCGTGATCGCATCGCCGACCCGCAGGTCGCCATGGAACGTCAAGGCGCCGCCGGCCCACATGCGCCGCGGCAGCGGCACCGGCGGCAGAAAGCCGCCGCGCTGCGGATGCCCGTCCTCGCCCAGTTGCGCGGTCGGCGCGGCCGGCTGCGCCAGACAGAAATGGATGAGACGGGGCGCGACGTCGCCCGTTTGCAGCGGATCGGCCGGCCGATCAAACGTAGCCTGGAATTTGCGCACCAGGTCGACGCCGACGACATCGGCCGCATGCTCCTCACGGCCAATCCAGCCGCGGAATGTATCGAGGTCGGCAGCGGACAAAGTCGTCTCGGACATCCGATATCTTTCTGCTGTCGGCGCACGATGCGATGTCGCGATATCGCACCAGTCAATGTTGTAACAAACGACATTCAGAGATGGAACCTGCCACGCTTGAATTCCCATCTCGGAAGACTCGTTCCCGCTGTCACATTTTCCCCAAAAAAGTCACGGACGCTCCATCGTCATGAGGCTTCGCGCGAACGCAAGCCAGATCAGGGGCGATGATGGACGTAGAGGCGCTGCTGCGCCATATCCTGCCTTGCGCGTGCCGGGTTGTGTCGGCCGGTTCGGTACCCCCGGAACGACGCTTCGTCGTCATTCCGGGTCTCGATGGTCCGCGATGGATCGCACCGCTCGACTGGCAGGCGGCCGCACCGATCCTGCAGCAATGGTCGCCGATCGATCCGGTCTCGCGCGCGAAATGGCGCGCGGTGCTGATGGCCTATCGTCTCGGCTGCATCGAGCGCATTCCCGGAACGATGGTGATCGGCGTGTCCGATCTCGATCTTTCGGCGTGGCAGCGACTCGGGCTGATATCGTCGGCGAACCTTGTCCCGATCATCTATGTGGCGAGGCCGTCGACGACGCGGAAGGCTATCGTCAATCTCTACGCGCCGGAACGGCGGGAGATCGACTGCATCGTTAAAGTCGCGCTCGGCACCCATGCGGCGCAGTCCATCGCACAGGATTTTCAGAACCTGCGATCGCTCGAACAGTCCGCGCTTCAACTCGCGCCGCGCCCGATCGCGATCACCGCCGACGGACGCGCCGCCTCACAGCAATGGATCGCAGGCAAAGTTCCATTACATCCGTCGCAACATCTGGTCGAGACATTTCTCGCGGCCCTGTGGCGGACTGAGACGGCCTCGCTCTACGACATCGCCCAGCAGTTCCGCGCGCGCTTCGAGACCCTGCCGCGCGACACACTGTCCGATCCGATCGCGCGCATGTTCGATTCAATCACATGCGACGATCAGGTACCGCTGACATTCTATCACGGCGATTTCGTATCGTGGAATATGGTGTGCCAAACCCGCGACCGGTGTTGCGCCATCGACTGGGAGTTCGGCGCGATGAACGGCGCGCCGCTGATGGACCTGTTTCATTTCTTCCTGCGTTTCGCGCTCGCCGCGGGCAAGATCGATTCCTATCCGATGGCCGCGCGGCTCACCATCGGCACGCACGGACGACTGTCCCGCAGCCTGCTGGACCAGCTCGGCGCATCGCACCGTTATCTCGACGACGTACTGGCGCTCACCCTGGTCGCGATCCACGTTACGCGCTTCCATCAACGATGCGCCGTAGAACACATCAAGCCGCAATTGCAGGCCATCGTCACGACATTCGGTGGACACCATACCGGACATTCGGTCCGTCGACAGAGTCTGGGCTCGCAATCATGGCGCTCGTAATCGGGTGATGAATTCTCGGCAGCGGCGTGGCGCTCACGGCGATGCAGGGGCTGTCGGTCGGCGCGGCGATCGTGCTGTCCGGCTTCGGCGCCACCGCCGCACCCGCGTTGTGTTCCTAGCGCGCGTCGCAGCGCTGGCGGCGTTCGTGGGCGCAGCCGTCGGTCTCGGTTCTGCAATGAGATATATGGGAATCCTGTGGGCCAACGTCATCGGCACCGCGACCGGCTCCGCTGTGGTGATCGCCGTAGCGATGATGCGGCCGGCACAGCCGGCAACCATGCAGCGTTAATCGTCGCCGTCGTCTCCCAGTCGAACCACGTCCCGACGATCCAGCTATCGCCAGTCCGTGCGCGGCCACAGGGTTCAAACCGCCAACACCCGCCCCGCTTGGCTCGCCCTCGCGTGACGCCGTCTCGCTGGACCTCGCTTGGTCCGCCCTCCCGACTTGACTCCGCGGGAGGGCTCCGGCCATCATTCTCACATGAAAGACAACGTCTTCTATTCGAGGACTCCCACAGCGAGCAAAGTGCGCCCGCTCTCGTCCGTTTTGAAGACGCTCGGCCTCATCGACATCATCGCCCGGCAGGACAAGCCGGCGCGCCTCGCCGATATCGCCCGCGCCGCCGGCATGGGCCGTGGCGCCGCGCACCAGAAGCTGGTCACGCTGGCGCAAGCCGGCTGGATCGAGCATGCCGAGAACGGCTATCGCCTCTCGCTGCATGCCGCGCGCATCGGCAGTTCGGCGCTCGAACAGGCGAGCCTCGGCGAGCGCGTCGTACCGTTCCTCGAGGATCTGGTGGCAGACAGCCGGGAAACCGCGTCGCTCGCCGTGATCACCGGCGATGCCGCGTGCATCGTTCAGCGCGTCGAATCCGTCGGCGTGTTGCGCGCGGAACTGCGGATCGGTGCGATGCTGGACCTGCCCAACAGCGCGTCCGGGCGCGTGCTCGTCGCCTTCGCCAAGGACAACCAGCTTGAGGAATGGCGCAAGCGCAAGATCGCGCTGCCTGACGCAAAAATGATCGCGCAGGTGCAGCGCGAGAAATTCGCGAACTCCAGTGGCCTGTCCTACGAAGGCGTGCGCGCCATCGCCGCGCCGATCTTCGACGAACGGCAGCAATGCGTCGCCGCGCTGTCGCTGGTCGGCCCGCTGCCGCGCTTCAACGGCGGCAAGCTGCGCCCGCATCTGGAGCGCGCCGCGGCGCGCATCACCGCGCATATCGGCGGCCGATGATCGGGAACCTGGCATGACCCACCCTCAGACCATCGCGCTTGACGACGCGCCGCCACAGATGCGCCCGCCCGCCGTGCTGATGCAATCCGCGACGCTCGCGGCGCTGCAGCCGTGCCGGATCAGCGCCTCCCGCGCACTGCTCGTGCGCGCCATCCGCGAGCGCTGGCGCATCACCCGGCGCGCGTTCGATCTCGACGAGACGGCGCGCGGCTCCGCGTTCTATCGCATCGAGACGCCGGACCGCGTGTTCGATTTTCCGGTCTACTCGTTCGCGTTCTCGCCCAAGGGCCGCACCGGCCGCATCATCGGCCGTTCGTGGGACATGATGGCGGCGCTGGTCGAAGGCGAGATGAGCGCCGACGACATCGCCACCACCGGCGTCGAACTGCCGAAGCTCTACGAGGGCCGCGCTACGCCCGGCACCTTGATCTGGTGCCGGTCGAACCGCTCGTCGCGCGCCTTCAATCATACCGTCGAACGGCTCGCCGCCGGACAACAACCGGACGTCGCGACCATCGGCCAGGTCTGCTACCTGATGCGCAACACCGGCCTCGACGGCAACGGCACGTTCGGCACGCGCGCGTTTCGCGCGCTGGAGGCCGATCATCCGCTGCGCACCGCCCTCTCGGCGCAAATGCTGTGCACTTACATGATGCGCGTATTCGCGCAGGATCTGGTCGAGCATCTGGCGCGCTGCCGCGCGCCGGACACCGCCGTGCCGCTGGCGCCGGAGATCGCGCGCTATCTCGGCGTCGGCAACGGCTCGGCGCTCGGCCTCATTCTGTTCGTCAACAATCATCCGCAACTGATCGACCGCTGGCTGCACGCGCGGGAAACCGCGCTGGCGGCGGCGAAATCCCTGCCGGTTGCAGCCAATGATGCGCGGATCGGCGAGTTGTCACGGCTGATCGCGCGCGCGGTCCGTTTCCGGGAACAGGACAGCGTGCGCTATGATGCGCTCATTCCCAGCGCGCAAATCGCCGCCGAATTGCGCGGCGTGCAGCAGACGGTGCAAAACCTGTTCGACACGGGATTGGTCGAAGGCCGGCGCGCACGTTATCCGCTGGCGGCGCTGTGCGATCATCTTGCTCCGCGTGTCGCGGCGGAAACACTGGAGACGCTGCACGCGCTGCTGATCGAGCTGGTGCCCGACACCGCCGATGCGTTGGCGGAAACGCTGGTGGTGGACGAGGAAACCGTCACGCAACCCGAGATGACGGTCGGCCGTCTGCGGCAGATCGTCGAAACCGAATACCGCTGGGCGCTGGACATCGACATGGCGGCGCCGGGCGCGCAGCGTTTCGTCTGGTACAAATCGGTCAACGCCGAGGAGCCGCGGCGCGGCCCGCTCGACGAGATTCCCTGGGCGTTCAATCTCGGCCTCGACATCCCGACGCTGGCGCAAACCCTGCACGCGGCGCTCGCCGCGTTCGGTGACACCGCACCAGTGGCGCGGCTGCTGCTGGCGCGGCCGGATCTGCGCGCTTTCATCGCGCGGGTGCAGACGTTATCCGGCTTGCCCTATCATTCACCGATCATGAACATCATGGGCGATGGGTTCGTACCGATCGACATGGTGCGGCTGATGAATGTGGCAATCCACGGCATCGACAAGACGCGCGATTACCTCAACCGCAATCTGCGCGGCGTGCTCTATCATGGCGCACCATTGCCGGACGAGATCGCCACCGGCACCAGCGCCGACTGGTTCTGGCCGGAAGCACCCGCAACATGACCATGCCCGACACCGATCGCAGCATCACGCTCTCCGTGCGGGAAACCCGCATGATCGTCGAGCGCATCCTGCTCTCGCTCGGTCTGACGGCCGGACTGGTGCCCGCGATCAGCAACGCCATTCTCTATTCGCAAACGATCGGATTGTCCGGTTTGGCCGGTTTCGAGCGCGCCATCGATGCACTGAAAGCCGCGCAGCTTGATGCGATCCGGATGGTCGATGACAAAAAACTCGATGCCGGCGGCCAGCATGCCTGGCTGCTCGCCGACGACGCGCTCGACCTCGCGCTGGCGCAATACCGGATGCACGGCGCGAGCGAGATCACCGTCTCGCGGGTTGCGGATGCCGCGGAGCTGCGCGTCATCGCCGCGCTGGCGGAGCGCCATCGCGCACGCGCCACGGTTGAACTGACCCGCGACGGCGCGACCATCCGGATTACCGCCGACCGCCTGCCCGGCCCCGATCCGATCATGGACACGGCGCTGCGCGACGGCCTGACGGTGCCGCACGCGCTGTGGCGCGCGCTGTACGATCGCTCCGCCGATGCGCTCACGCCGGACTCCATCGAGTCGCGCCGCCATGCCGGCCCGGTGATGGTCGACGCGGAAGGGCGCGTGCACGGCCGCGATGACGACGACACGGATTTCGAACTTCTGCTCGGTCAGCCGGGCGTCAAGACCGACGAGAGGACCAATGCTGATTGACGGATTGCAATGCGGTCATTTCGACCGCGCGGTGCTCGAGCAACTCAACGCCGCCGGCGTCGGCTGCGTCACGATCACGCTCGGCTTCTGGGAAGGCGCGATCCAGGCGATGGAAGCCGTTGGCCGGTGGCGCGACCTCGAGCGCGAGAATGCCGACGTCATGGGCATCGCCTATAACGCCGCGCAGATCGAGGCGATCCACAAGTCCGGGCGCATCGCCGTGCTGCTCGGATTCCAGAATGCCACGCTGTTCGACAGCCGCATCCGCTTCGTGGAATTGTTCGCCGACATGGGCGTGCGCTGCGTGCAGCTCACCTACAACAACCAGAACGACTACGGCGGCTCCTGCTACGAGGCAGAGGATTCCGGCCTGTCGCGGTTTGGCCGCGAGCTGGTGCTGGAGATGAACCGCGCCGGCATCCTCGTCGACCTGTCGCATGTCGGTAATCGCACCACGCTCGATGCGGTCAAGTATTCCAAGAAACCGGTGGCTGTGACGCATGCCAACGCGGATTCGCTGTTCCCGCACAAGCGCAACAAGACCGACGACGTGCTGCGCGCGCTGAAGGACAATGGCGGCGTCATCGGCTGCGCCTGCTATCGCAACATCACCGGCGACGATTACTGCTCGACGGTGGACCGCTGGTGCGACATGATCAAGCGCACGGTGGACATCGCCGGGATCGACCATGTCGCCATCGGCACCGACCGCAGCCACCATCATGGTCCGCGCGACTATGACTGGATGCGCCGGGGACAATGGACGCGCGGCATCGATTACGGCGCCGGCTCCGCGGCGCGGCCGGGCAAGGTGCCGCCCGCCGACTGGTTCCAGGAGCTGTCGGGGATCGGCACCGTCGAGCCGGCGCTGCGCCGCGCAGGCTTCAGCGATGCGGAGGCGGACAAGATCGCCAACGGAAACTGGCTGCGGGTTTATCGCGCCGTGTTCGGGGATGGGGCCGGACCGGCGACGCCGAAAGCCAAAGCGATCGCGTGAGACGACAGAACGACAACATCGGAGGGAACATCATGACTGCGCGTATTCCGGTTACCCGTCGCACCCTCGTCAAGGGCGCGCTCGGCGGCACGGCCCTGATCGCGGCACCCTGGGTGCGGCGCGTCGATGCGGCGGAGGTGCTGTACGTCAACACCTGGGGCGGCGCCTGGGAAGCGGCGGCGAAGAAAAACATCTTCGAGCCGTTCACCAAGGAAACCGGCGTCGAGATCCGCACCGTGTCGCCGGTGTCGGTCGCCAAGCTTGCCGCGCAGGCGCGCACCGGCGTCTATGAGTTCGACGTCACCACCCTCGGCGGCGGCGATATCGTGCGCGCCAACAAGGCGGGCATCATCGAGCCGATCAACGACAAGGCCGCGGCCGATATGGGCCTGTGGAAGGATGCCGTGTTCCAGAACGGCGTCGCCTCGCACGCCTTCGCCACGGTGATCGCCTATCGCACCGATAAATTCCCGAACGGCGGCCCGAAGAACTGGGCCGAGTTCTGGGACACCAAGAAATTCCCCGGCACGCGCTGCCTGCAGAAATATGCGGCGCGGATCATTCCGATCGCGCTGCTCGCCGACGGCGTGCCGATGGACAAGCTCTATCCGCTCGATGTCGAGCGCGCGTTCAAGTCGCTGGAACGGATCAAGCCGTCGATCCGCGTCTGGTGGACGCAGGGCCCGCAGTCGCAGCAATTGCTGCGCGACGGAGAGATCGACCTGATCGGCATCTGGAACGGCCGCATCCTCGAACTGATGGACCAGAAGGCACCCGCCGCCATCGAATGGAATCAGGCGGAAATCGATCGTGCTTACTGGGTCATCGCCAAGGGCACGCCGCGCGCGGAGCTGGCGCGGAAATATATCAAGACCGCGGTGTCGGCGACCGCACTCGCCGGCTTCTGCAAGTCGGCCGACTACGGCCCGCTCAATCCGGAGGCGTTCAAGGTCATCCCGGAGAACGAGGCGAAGCGGATGCCGACCTATCCGCCGCATTACAAGCTGGCCTTCGAGCAGGACGTGCTCAATGCCGGCATCGACTTCGATGCGGTGACAAAACGCTTCGATCAATGGCTGGCGAGCTGATGCGGGACGCGGGCGCCGGGGATCATTGTCGCTCCCCGGCCCGCGCGGTTCATCCATGACGCCGCTGAACAGCACGCCGCATCGTCCGGACCGGCTGGCGCTCATCCTGCTGGCGCCGCTGCTGCTATTCCTGGTCGTGTTCTTTCTCGTGCCGCTCGGCGAAGTGATGTGGATGAGCATCACCGAACCGAGCTTCGGCTTCGGTCACTACGGCAAGGTGTTGCTCGATCCGCATTACCGCCGCGTCGTCCTCGACACGCTCGGCACGTCGCTGCTGGTCACGACCGTCTGCGTGCTGCTCGCCTATCCGCTCGCCTATGTGACGGCGCAGATCGGCGGCACGATCGGCGCCGTGCTGCTGATGCTGGTCGCCATGAGCTTCTGGACCAGCTTCCTGGTCCGCACCTACGCCTGGATGATCATCCTCGGCAATCGCGGCCCGGTCTCGGAGCTTTTGAAAACCGCCGGCTGGGATCCGCCGCCGCTGATGCTGTTCACGCGGTTCAGCTCGACGGTCGCGCTCACGCATATCCTGCTGCCGATCATGGTGATGGCGCTCTATGCGGTGATGCGCAAGATCGACCTCAACATCATGAAGGCCGCGTCGAGCCTCGGCGCCACGCCGTTCTCCGCATTCCGCAACGTCTATTTCCCATTGAGCGCGCCCGGCATTGTCTCCGGCTCGACCATCGTCTTCGTGCTGTGCATCGGCTTCTACGTGACACCGGTGCTGATCGGCAGCCCGCGCGAACAGATGATCTCCGGCATGATCGGCGCGCAGATCGAGGAATTCCTCGCCTTCGGCGAGGCTTCCGCCATGGCCATGGTGCTGCTGGTCGTCACCGTGGCGATCCTCGCGGTCTATCACCGCTTCTTCGGCCTCGACAAGTTGTGGGGTTGAGCGCGATGCGACCCACCATGATCCTGCTCGGGATAGCCGTCGCGGTCTTCGTCGCGCTGCCGATTTTCATCGTGCTGCCGATGTCGTTCTCCACCTCGCCGTCGCTGGCGTTTCCGCCACCCGGCTACTGGCTCGGCCATTACGCGCATTTCTTCCGCGATCCGACATGGACCGGACCGCTGATCAACAGTTTCATCGTCGCCACCGGCACAACGTTGCTGACCATGCTCCTGGTCACGCCGGCCGCCTTCACGATGACGCGGCATGATTTTCGCGGCAAATCGGCGATCAATGTGCTGCTGCTGACGCCGGTGATCGTGCCGCACATCGTCATCGCCGTCGGTTACTTCACTTACTTTGCCAAGCTCGGGCTGCTGCAGACCTATCTCGGCGTGATCCTCGCGCATACGTGCCTGACCAGCCCGCTTGCCTTCCTGACCGTCTCCGCCGGTCTCAAGGGTCTCGACCGCAACTACGAACGCGCGGCGCAAAGCCTCGGCGCGCCGCCGATCGTCGCCTTCTTCGTCGTCACCCTGCCGGTGCTGCGCGCGGCGTTCCTCGTCTCGGCGCTGCTTGCCTTCGTGCATTCGTTCGACGAAACCACGGTCGCCCTGTTCATCTCCGGCCGCGACGTCGCGACCCTGCCGAAACGCATGTTCGACGCCATCCGGTTGCAGGCCGACCCGGTCCTGTCGGTCGCGGCCACGTTGCTGTTCGGCGTCGTGCTGGTCGTTTTCGCCGCGTCCTTCCTGCGTAAATTCTTCAAGGCGGGAATCTCCCGATGAGCTATCTCTCGCTGCAAAATCTCCGCAAGCATTACGGCGGCAAGACCTTCGCCGTGGACGACGTGTCGCTCGACATCGAGAAGGGCGAATTCGTCACCTTCCTTGGGCCGTCCGGCTCCGGCAAGACGACGACGCTGATGATGATCGCCGGCTTCGAGCAGCCGACCAGCGGGCATATCGCGCTCGCCGGACGCGCCATCGATCCGGTGCCGCCGCATAAGCGCAATATCGGCGTCGTGTTCCAGAACTACGCGCTGTTTCCACACATGTCGGTGGCGCGCAATGTCGGCTTCCCGCTGCGCATGCGCGGCGTGCCGAAAGCGGAGATCGCCGCGCGTGTCGCCAAGATGCTGGCGATCGTCGAGCTTGGCGCGTTTGCCGACGCCGAACCGCGGCGGCTGTCCGGCGGCCAGCAGCAGCGCGTCGCTTTGGCGCGCGCGCTGGTGTTCGAGCCGGATGTGCTGCTGCTCGACGAGCCGCTCGGCGCGCTCGACAAGAATCTGCGCGAGCAGATGCAGATCGAAATCCGGCGCATCCACCGCGAACTGGGCGTGACGACCATCTATGTCACCCACGACCAGACCGAAGCGATGACCATGTCCGACCGCATCGTCGTGTTCAACGGCGGCAAGGTGGAGCAGGTCGATGCGCCGCTCGCGCTCTATCGACGGCCGAACACACCGTTCGTCGCCGGCTTCGTCGGCGACAACAACGTGCTCGACGCCACGCATGCGGGCGGCGGGCGGATCGAGCTTCCCGGCATCGGCCCGATCGCGGCCGCGCTTCCCTCTGGCTGCCCGACTGGACCGCTCAAGATCGCCCTGCGCCCGGAATCGATCCGGCTTGCCACCGCGAGCGACGCACCGGCCTTCGCGGTGCAGGGCATCGTCAATTATGGCGACAGCGTCGTGCTGGTCGGTGCGCTCGGGACCGTGCCGCTGAAAATCCGCCTGCCGGCGGTGGCGGCGTCGAACCTGACAGTCGGGCAGACCCTGCGGATCGAATGGTCTCCGGACGCCGTGCATGTGATCGGCGCATCCGCCGGCTGATTCCGCGCAGGCGGCGCCGCGCTGCTGGCGCCGGATTGAGCATCCTGCATGGCCACCTGCCGCCTCGATGCGCTTGACAAATGTGTGATCACAACATGAGATCACTTTTCGCCGGATCTTCTTTTTCAACCGGACTCGCGCCTTGACCGACGTTCCCAATATCAAGATCGACCATCTGACGGTCCAATACCGCAGCAAGGGCAGCCTCGTGACCGCGCTGCAGGACGTCACGGTCGACATTCCGCGCCGCTCGTTCGTCAGCGTCGTCGGCCCGTCCGGCTGCGGCAAAACCACGCTGCTCAAGGTTCTCTCCGGCGTGCTCAAGCCGACCAGCGGCGAGGTGACGTTCGACGATCAGAAACTCGGCGAGGCGCGGCTCTCCGGCCGGGTCGGCTACGTGTTCCAGCGTCCGCTGCTGCTGCCATGGCGCACCGCGCTCGAGAATGTGGCGCTGACCTCCGAGATCGCGCGCAAACAAATGTCAGCAGAAACGCGCCTGGCGGAAGCCAAGCGCTGGCTCGGGCTCGCCGGGCTCGCCGGTTTCGAGAACAAGCTGCCGCATGAACTGTCCGGCGGCATGCAGCAGCGCGTGTCGCTGTGCCGCGCGCTCGCCTTCAATCCGCCGATCCTGATGATGGACGAGCCGTTCGCCGCGCTCGACGAGATCACGCGGGAATCGATGCAGGAAGAGCTGCTCCGGCTGTGGCAGGCGACCGAAAGCAGCGTGATCTTCATCACCCACAGCATCAGCGAGGCCGTGCTGCTGTCCGAGCGGATCATCATCATGACCGCGCGGCCCGGCAAGGTGGAGGAAGTGCTCGACGTGCCGTTCCCGCGCCCGCGCGGCGAGGAGCTGCGCGCCAGCGCGCCGTTCAACGAGTTGGTGCAATATATCCGTCACAAGCTGCGCCAGAGCCAACTCGGGCTCGCGGGGGCCGCATGATCAAGGCTATTTCGCGCGTCAGCAGCCAGATCGCGGTGTTCGTCCTGTTCTTCGTCGCGTGGGAAGTCGCGGTCGACCTCCTGCACATCAAGCCGGTGATCCTGCCCTCGCCGACGCAGATCTTCGAATCGATCATCAAGAACTGGCCCTATTTGATGAAGCACAGCGGCCCGACCGCCTTCGCGATCGGCGCCGGCTTCCTGTTCGCGGCGATCGCCGGCTTCATCATCGCGGTCGGCATCGCCTATTCGCGCTGGATCAGCGAAGTGACCTATCCGTTCCTGGTCGCGGCGCAGGTGCTGCCGAAAATCGCGCTGGCGCCGCTGTTCTTGATCTGGTTCGGCTTCGGCGTGACGCCGAAGGTGGTGATCGCCGCGCTGATCGCATTCTTCCCGATCGTCATCAATACCGCGCGCGGCCTGCAATCGGTCGATGTCGAGCTGATCCAGTACATGAAATCGCTCGGCGCGAGCTGGATGGAAATCTTCTTCAAGATCAGCCTGCCGTGGTCGCTCCCCTATATCTTTGCCTCGTTCAAGATCGCGATCACGCTGGCCGTGGTCGGGGCCGTGGTCGGCGAATTCGTCGCCTCCGACACCGGGCTTGGCTATGTCATCAGCTATGCGAATATCTCGCTCGACACCGAGCTGATGTTCGCCGGCATCTTTGTTCTGAGCGCGATCGGCGTCCTGTTCTTCCTCGCGGTCGTCCTCGCCGAGCATCTGATGATGAAATGGCAGGCCGCCATCGAGGAGACGCCGCAAACCGCCTGAGCGTCCCGCACTCAAGATCGTACGTCGCCCTGTATCGTATCGTAACGGAGGACACTATGAAGTTTCGTGGTCTGCTGGCGCTGGCCTTGTTGGCCTCCGCTACCGCCTTCGCAACGCCCGCATCGGCGCTCGACAAGGTCAAAATCCGCCTCGACTGGGTGTTCGGCGCCGAGCATTCGGGCATCTTCGTGGCCCAGCAGAAGGGCTTCTTCAAGGATGAAGGCATCGACGCCGAGGTCTTCCCCGGCGAAGGGTCCAGCGTCACCGTGAAGCTGGTCGGCAACGGCGACGTCGAATTCGGCTACGCGACCGCCGACCAGGCGGTGCTCGCCGCGGATCGCGGTCTGCCGGTGGTCGCCACCGCCGTCATCCTGCAGCGCAGCCCGGTCGCGATCATCTATCCGAAGTCGACCGGCATCACCAAGCTGACCGATCTCTACGGCAAGCGCCTCGGCCTCCAGCTCAAGAGCGCGGTCGAGCGGCAATGGCGCGCGCTCGTCAAGATGCACAACATCGACACGACCAAGATCAACGAGGTTCCGGCCGACCTTGCGATCGGCAAGCTGATTATCGCCAAGCGGATCGACGCCGGCGTCGCGTTCTTCTTCAACGACGGCCTGCAGGCGAAAGCCGAAGGCATCGACATGGACTGGCTGCTGTTCAGCGACCTCGGCCTGCCGATGTACAGCTCCAGCCTCGTCACCAACGCCGAACTGATCAAGAAGAACCCGGATCTGGTGAAGCGATTCACCCGCGCCTTCGTGAAGGGTTGGGAATACGCCAAGGCGCATCCGGATGAAGCCTATGCGCTGACCATCAAGGCGCATCCGCAGCTCGACAACACCTACAACAAGCTCAAGCTTCCGGCAGTGCTGACGCTGCTCGACAGCCCCGACACCAAGGCGAACGGCCTCGGCTATTCGACCAAGCAGGGCTGGGACTCGATGATGGAGACCATGGTCAAGCTCGACCTGATCAAGAAGCCGCTCGACGCCGCGACGGTCTATCGCGCCGATCTGCTGAAATAAGACAGCGGGACGGGCTGCCGCGACCCGGCGGCCCGTCATCCCGACAACAACCGCCATCTTCGAGCAGGATGGCGATGCCGATCCTGCGAGGATGCGATGACGTTCAAGCTGGGCGTGAGTTTCGACGGCTTCGGCCCGTTCGACGAGGCCAATCAGTTCGCCAAGCTCGCGGTCGAGGCCGGGGCCTCGAGCCTGTGGATGGCCGATCATCTCGGCTACCGCGAAGCGATCATCTCCTGTCTCGGCCTCGCGATGGCGGCGCCGACCGCGACCGTGGTGCCGACCGCGGTCAGCCCCTATCTGCGCCATCCAATGCCGACCGCGATGCAGATGGCGACGCTGGCAGAGGCCGCGCCGGGCCGCGCCATCCTCGCGCTCGGCTCCGGCAATCCGCTGTTTCTCGCGGAATCCGGCGAGGCGATCGACAAGCCGCTGGTGGTGACGCGCGAATTCGTCGAGGCGCTCCGCGCCCTGTGGTCGATGGCGCCGGTCGAGATGCAGGCAAAGCGCTTCAAGCTCGACAAGGCGCGGATGATGTTCAAGCCGTCGCAGCCGATCCCGATCTATCTCTCGCCGATGAAGGAGCAGATGCTGCGCCTCGGCGGCAAGATCGCCGATGGCGTCGTTCTCTCGGCGGGCCTGTCGCCCGCTTATGTCCGCCGCTCGCTGGAATTCGTCGCCGAAGGCGCGGCGCAGGCGAACCGTGACATGAGCGCCGTGCGCACCGCCGGCTACATTTCCTTCATGGCGGCGGCGGATGGCCGCAAGGCCGTCGAAGCCGTGCGTCAGAAGCTTGCCTTTCTGTTCCGCAACAAGTTCATCTCCGACAATCTCGCTTATTCCGGCATCCCGATCGATCAGGAAGCGATCATCGCGGCGATGTCGAAACGCGATTACGCCGCCGCGGCGAAGCTGGTGCCCGACGACGCGGTCGATGCGTTCGCGGTCGCCGGCACCGTGCGCCAATGCTGCGACAAGCTCAAAGCCTTCGCCGATGCCGGGTTGCAGGATCTGGTGCTGTTCATGGCTGGCGAACCGGAAGACCACCGGTTCGGCCTGTCGGTGATCCGGGAAATGGCCACGGGCCCGGCGCGATAGCCGGCACAGTTTGCGGGGAACGATGATCGTCGAAGTCACCAACTACTTCGCCAAGGAGGGCCAGGCGAGCGCCGTTCTCGAACAGCGGCGCGCGGCCACGCGCCTGCGGCAGCGGCTCGGCCTCAAGCCGGGCCAGATTCTCGTCAAACGCGACGGCAAAGGCCCCGACGTGCGCTGGGAATGCGCCTTCGCGTCGGACGACGAATTCAAGGCGGACATGGCCGCGCGCGGCGCATGCGAGGAATTCGAACAGGCGCGCAAGACCATGCACACCCTTCTCGAACGTTTCGAGCGCCACGTTTATGTGCGCGACGAGCAGGCCAGCCCGTGACGTTCTCTTCCGGTCATAACGTCGTGACGCCATGACGAAGACATCATGACGACGACGGCACGCCGCAACACGTTCATCGGCCAGCCGCTGCCGCGCGTCGAGGATCATCGGCTCGTTACTGGACGTGGACAGTTCGTCGCCGATCTCCAGCCGGACGGACTGATCCATGCCGCGATCCTGCGCAGCCCCGCTGCGCACGGGCGGATCGTGGCGATCGATACCGCCGCGGCGCTGGATAGTCCCGGCGTGCACGGCATCATCACCGCGCGCGACATCGGCCAGGTCCTCGGCCAGACGATTCCGGACATTCCGGTACGCATGGCGCCGATCGACGGACAGGAGCGTTTTCAGCAGCCGGTGATCGCCGCGGACAAGGTGCGCTATGTCGGCGAGCCGATCGCCATCGTGCTCGCGGACGACCGCGCGCTCGCGGAAGACGCACTCGATCTGATCGATGTGGAGATCGAGCCGCTCGCGCCGGTCCCCTCGCCCATGGACGCGCCCGCGCTGCTGTTCGAGCAGCATGGCACCAATATCTGCGTCTCCTACGAGGCCGGCATCGGCGATGTGGCAACAGCCTTCGCGCAAGCCGACTACACCCGCGCCGAAACCTTCAAGGTGCATCGTCACACGGCCTCGCCGATGGAGGCGCGCGGCCTCGTCGCCGCGTGGGATGCGGGGACGGAAAAGCTCACGGTGTGGGGCGCGGCCAAGGTTCCCTATTTCAACCGGCGCACCGTCGCGGCGATGCTGCAACTGCCGGAAGCCGCGGTCGAACTGATCGAGCTCGATGTCGGCGGCGGCTTCGGCGTGCGCGGCGAATTCTATCCCGAGGACTTCCTCATTCCGTTCGCCGCGCGCTGGTGCGGGCGGCCGGTGAAATGGATCGAGGATCGCCGCGAGCATCTGATGGCGACCAACCATTCCCGCGACGTGTCGTGCCGGCTGGAGATCGCCTGTCAGCGCGATGGGACCATTGTCGGGCTGCGCGGCGCGCTGATGGCGGATATGGGCGCCTATATCCGCACCACCGGCGGCGTCATCCCCTCGCGCGCGGGGCAGTTCCTGCCCGGCCCGTACCGGATTCCGAATGTCGCGATCACGGTCGAGGCGGCACTGACCACCAAGACGCCGTCCGGCAGCTTTCGCGGTCCGGGCCGGTTCGAGGCGAATTTCTTTCGCGAGCGGCTGTTCGACATCGCCGCGCGCGAGCTCGGCATTGATCCGATCGCCTTCCGCCACCGCAATCTCATCACCGCCGCGGAGATGCCCTACGACTACGGGCGGTTGGTGCCTTACGACACGCCGGTGGTTTACGATTCCGGCGACTATCATCTCACGTTCGACCGCTGTCTCGCCGAGATCGGCTGGCGCGACAAGGCTCACCTGCAAGGCCAATTGATCGACGGGCGCTATCACGGCCTTGGCGTCGCCTGCTTCGTCGAAAGCGGCGGCTCCGGCAAGGAGAATGCGCGCATCAGTCTTGTTCGCGATCTTGCAGGCGACGGCATGGTGACGGTCGCGATCGGCTCATCGGGGCTCGGACAGGGCATCGAAACCGCGTTCACGCAGATCGCCGCCGACGCGCTCGGCCTGCCGGTCGAGCGCATCCGTGTCGAGCACGGCTCTACATCGCGGCTCGAGCAAGGCTTCGGCTCGTTTCATGGCCGCTCGATGGTGATGGGCGGACCCGCCGTGTTCGACGCCGCCGAGAAGCTGTTGCAAAAGTTGCGCGCGGCCGGCGCGGCGCGTTTCGGCTGCCGCCCCGAGGAGATCACGCTCGCCGAAGGCAAGGTGACGGCGCCCGACGGCCGCAGCGCCGGTTTCTGGGATTTCACCTCCGACGATCAGCCACTCTCCGCCGACGGCAGCTACGCCACGCCCGAACGGGTCTACAGCTACGGCAGCCAGGCCGCCCATGTGACGGTCGACGCGGCGACCGGCAAGGTCGAGGTGCTGGACTACGTGACCGTCGAGGACGTCGGCCGGATGATCAATCCGATGATTGTCGACGGGCAAAAAGTCGGCGCGGTGGTCCAGGGGCTCGGCGGCACCCTGCTCGAAGATCTGTCCTATGACGACGAGGCCCAGCTCCTCACCGTCTCGCTCGCGGACTATCTGCTGCCGACCGCGTCCGACTTTCCGGAGGTCCGCGCCGTCTCGCTGGAACACAGCCCCTCGCCGCACAATCCCCTTGGCGTGAAAGGTGCAGGTGAGGACGGCATCATTTCGGTGGGCGCGGTGATCGCCAACGCGGTCGCGGCGGCGCTGGCTTCCCTCGGATGCCAGCCCAACGCGTTGCCGCTGTCGCCGGGCCGAATCGCCGGGCTGATGCGCGAGGCCCAAGCCAGCGGGGATGCCGGGGCGGCGGACCGCGCCGCCCCTTGCGAATGATCACATAATGTGATCACAATATCGGCCGACAACGGCCCGTGGGAGACGGATTTTGGCCTCGATCAAGTCCATTGAAACGCTTCTGGTTCAGCTCCCGACGCGGCGCGAACACAAATGGACCGGCCTCACCGAGCCGATCGGCCGCTATGTGCTGGTGCGCATGACCGACGACCAGGGCCGGGTCGGCTGGGGCGAAGCGCCGGCACTCAAGGACTGGGGCGGCGAATTCGGCCGCTATTTCGGCGAATCCCAGCTCATCGCCCGCACCGTCATCGACAGCTACCTCGCGCCGCTGCTCAAGGGCCTGGAACTCGGCAACCCGGTCGAACTGCATGCGCGCATGGACGCGCTGATCAAGGGCTATCCCTACACCAAGGCCGCGGTGGAATTCGCCTATTACGATTTGTCGGCCCGCGCGCTCGGCGTGCCGGTGACCACGCTGCTCGGCGGGCGCGTGCGCAAGCGCGTGCCGGTGACGCATTCGATCGGCCTCATTCCGGTGGCCGACGCCGAGACCGAAGCCGGCAAGGTCGCCGCCGAGGGCATCAAGACCATCAAGATCAAGATCGGCGTCGACCCCAAGCGCGACGTCGAGATCGTGCGCGTGGTGCGCGGCGCGGTCGGCGATGACGTCGAGCTCTGCGTCGATGCCAACGAAGGCTACAAGACGCCCGGCGAAGCCGTCACCATCGTCCGGCAGATGGAGAAGTATCGCCTCAAATATGTCGAGCAGCCGGTGATGGGGATCGAGCGCATCGCCGAGGTGGCGCGCCGCATCGACAACCCGGTGATGGCCGACGAATCCGCCTGGAACGCGCATGACGCGATGCAGATCATCGAACAGCGCGCCGCGCAGATCGTCTCGATCTACACCACCAAGCCGGGCGGCCTCTATAAGGCGATGGAGGTCGGCGCGGTCTGCCGCGCCGCCGGCATCATCTGCAACGTCAACGGCTCGATCGAGACCGGCGTCGGCAATCTCGCCAACGTCCACCTTGCCGCCGCGTCGCCGGCTGTGACGCTGTCCTGCGTGATCCCGATCTCGACCCCGGCCGAATTCCTGACCGGCCAGATCGGCGGCATCTATTACAAGGACGATCTGATCAAGGAGCCGATGAAGGTGGTCGACGGCGCCATCGAGGTGCCGGACAAGCCCGGCATGGGCATCGACGTCGACGAGAAGAAGATCGAGAAATATCGCGTCCGGGATTAACCGCAGGCCGACATTCCGGGGCCTGCGCCCCGAATACACCTGCCGCACAAAAAGACTGCATCAAGAGGCTGCACCATGAGAGCGGAAATCATCGCGCGTCAGGCGCAGGCCATGAAAGCGAATGGCCTCGATGCCATCGTGTCATGCGCCCCCGAAAGTTTTGCCTACGCCACCGGCTTTGTCGTGCCGACACAACCCTTGATCCGGCACCGCCACGCCATGGTCATCGCCACAGCGTCCGGCGATACGCAGATTTTCGGCGTCGACATGGAAGCGACCACCATCAAGCGGCGCGAGCCGGATGTGCCGGTGCGCATCTGGGCTGAATTCAGCGACGACCCGATGCTGGTGCTGGCGGATCAGCTCACCTCGATGGGCCTGGCGAAAGCCCGTATCGGCATGGAGATGGACTATCTGCCGGCCGGCGACTTCGCACGGCTCGTCAAGGCGCTGCCGAACGCGCAGTTCACGCCGTGCGAGGATATCCTCGCCCGTCTGCGCCAGATCAAGACCGCCGACGAAATCGCGCTGCTGCGCAAGCTCTCCCGCATCGCCGATCAGGCGATCACCGACAGCCTTGCCGCCGTCCGTGTCGGCTCCAGCGAGATGGATATCGCCGGCGAACTGACGCGGCGCATCTACGAACTCGGCGCCGAGCACTTCAAGCTGTTGATCGTCGCCACCGGCGAGCGCAGCCAGCTCCCCAATGTCGGCCCCTCCGCGCGCCGCCTGCAGACCGGCGACGTCTGCCGCGTCGAAATCTTCTCGGTGATCGGCGGCTATCAGGCCGGCGTCTGCCGTACCGCCGTCGTCCAGAAGCCGCCGGAGATGGCGGAAAAGATCTGGCAACATCTGGTCGATTGCAAATACCAGATCATGGAGATGGTGAAGCCCGGCGCGAGCTGCCGCGCCATCTACGAGGCGTTCATCGCCAAGCTGTCGGAGATGAATCTCCCGCCGATCTCGTTCGTCGGCCACGGCATCGGCCTGCACCTCCACGAGAACCCGTATCTCGGCAAGACGCCGATCCTCGGCCAGCCCGGCAAGGACGCCGTGGTCGAGGAAGGCATGGTGCTCGGCTTCGAGCCGCTCTGCTACCAGACCGGCTACGGCTACGGCATGCAGAACAAGGACATGCTGCTGGTCACCAAGTCGGGATCGGAATTGATTTCCGACTATGCGAACACCGACAAGCTTCTCGTCGTGAACTAGACCCGACGCGCGGCGATCAAGTTTCAGGAGAGAGTACGATGCGCAGGCTGATTGAACATCTCGATGTCGCCTTTACCGTCGACAAGAACGACACCATCCTGCGCGACGCGAGCGTGGTGATCGAGAACGACCGGATCGCCGACATCGGCCCGGCCGCCGACATCGCCAAGCGCCACAAGGGCTCCAAGTTCGACGAGACCATCGACGGCCGCATGAAGGCGATCTGCCCCGGCTTCGTCGACAGCCACGTCCATCTCTCGGAAACCCTGTCGCGGGCGGTGTTCCCCGACAACCTGAACACCCGCGCCTGGGTGTTTCACTGGGCCAAGCCGTTCTACGCGCATGTCACCGAAGAGGATGAGTACTGGGGCGCGATGCTCGGCATGACCGAGATGCTGCGCGGCGGCACCACCTGCTTCCTCGACATGGGCTCGCAATACGATCCCGGCATCGTCGTGCGCGCGATGGAAAAGACCGGCATGCGCGGCATCACCGGCCGCCACGCGGCGGACAACCCGCCGGCGGAGCGTCCGCGCGGCTGGACCGACGAGATGATGCACCATCATTTCTTCCCGAACGCCGCCGCGGCGCTGGAAGAACTGGAAAAATGCGTGCGCAAATATAACGGTGCGCTCGGCGGACGCGCCCGCTGCTGGGTCAATATCGAAGGCAAGGAGCCCTGCACGCTCGAACTGCATGTGGGCGCGGTGAAGCTCGCGCAGAAGCTCGGCGTCGGCACGACTTACCACCTCGCCACCTCGATCGAGGAAGCCAAGGTGTGCGAAGGCAAATACGGCATGTGGCCGGTGACGCGCATCGACAAGGCCGATGGCCTCGGCAACAACCTCGTCATCGCCCACTGCGCTGCGGTGACAGACGAGGAGGTTCAACTGCTGGCGAAGCGCGGCACCAAGGTCGCATTCTGCCCGTGCTCGTCGTTCAAGCTCGGCAAGGGTGCGACCTCGATCGGCAAATATCCGGAAATGGTGCGCGCCGGCGTGCCGGTCGGCCTCGGCACCGACGGCGTCGCCGCCGCAGGCAACATGAACCTGATGCGGCAGATCCTGGTGGTCGCCGGCATGTTCAAGGACGCGCGGCTGAAGCCCGATATCTTCCTCGCCCGCGACGCGCTGCGCGCCGCCACCATCAACGGCGCCAAGGCGCTGATGTGGGACGACGAGATCGGCTCGCTCGAAGTCGGCAAGAAGGCCGACTTCATCCTGTTCGACCTCGATCACGTCGAGTGGACGCCGTTCTACGATCCGCTGCAGGCGCTTGTATTCTCGGCCTCCTCGTCGTCGGTCGCGGAAACCTGGGTCGACGGCAAGCCGTGCTATCAGAACGGCAAGGTGATCGGCGTCGACGAGCCGGCGCTGCGGCGCAAGGCGCGCGAGCTGGCGGCAGATGCGGTGCGGCGCGCCGGTCTGCACGAGGAAGGCGTTCCGACCAGCACGACGCTTTACGACGGCGGCAACTAAGCCGCCGTCACCGTGCGCTTGCGTCCAGACCGAGAAAAGAACGCAGCGATAATTCCACCGCGCTCTGCGTCAGTCCTTGCGTGATGAAGACGAGCCGCGAGACATACGGATCGTCAACCGGCACGACAAGCGGCTCCGGCCGGTACAGCACGCGCTGCACGCCCTGGATCACCAATGGCCGGTCGTGACCGGTCGCGGCGACATAGCCTTTCACGCGCAGCACATTGTCGCCACGGCTCGCCAGCAGCAGTTCGAGCCACTCGATGATGGCATCGAGATCGACCGGCTTTTCCAGCGTTACCGCGAAGGTGCCGATGGTATCGTGCGCGCCGTGCGGATCGACGCCCTGCGCGACAAACGCCGCGGCGGCAGGCAGCACGCGCTCATCGCCATCATCGCGGAACAAATCGGCGGCAGCCGGGAATGCGCCCTGACGCGAGCGCAGCAGCCGTGCCGTGGGATTCATCGCGCGCAACTGCCCGGCCGCGGCATCTGCTTGCGCGTCATCCACCGCATCGGTCTTGGTCAGCACCAGACAATTCGCCGCCGCGATCTGCCGCACCGCCTCCTGATAGCGGTCGATGGTGGCGTGTCCGCTCACCGCATCGACGGTGGTGACCACCTCACCGAGCCGGGCGAGCCGTGCCAACTGCTTGTCGCTGAGGATCGCCTGCAGGATCGGCATCGGGTCAGCGAGGCCCGTGGTCTCGACAACGATGCGCGAGAACGGCGGGATTTCCCCGACCGCCCGCGCCCGATGCAGATCGGACAGCGTCGAGATCAGGTCATCGCGCAGCACGCAGCACAGGCAGCCGGACGGCAGCAGCACCACGTCCTCGTTGACCTCGCGCACCAGCAGGTGATCGAGGCCGACCTCGCCGAACTCGTTGATGACGACCGCCGTGTCGCGCAACGACGGATCGCCGAGCAGGTGCCGCAGCAGCGTGGTTTTCCCGCTGCCGAGAAAACCCGTCAGCACATGGACTGGCGTGCGCCGCGGCTGCATCCGTCAGGCGACCTCGAAGATCGCGTCCACTTCCACGGGAACGTTGCGCGGCAGCGATCCGCAGCCCACCGCGGCGCGCGCGTGACGCCCGGCATCGCCGAACACCTCGACCATCAGGTCGGACGCGCCGTTGATCACCTGCGGCTGCTGGCCGTAGCCCGGCACGGCATTGACGAAGCCGCCGAGCCGGACGCAGCTCACGACCTTGTCGAGATCGCCGCCAACCGCTGCCTTGAGCTGCGCAAGGATATTGACCGCGCACAGACGCGCCGCCTTTTGCGCATCCTCCAGCGAGATTTCCTTGCCGACCTGACCGGTGAACTGGTCCTTGCCGTTGGCGTTCGGCACCTGTCCGGCGATGAAGACCAGCGAGCCGGCGCGCTTGAACGGCACATAGTTCGCCGCCGGCGTCGATGGCGTTGGCAGATCGATGTTCAATTCCTTCAAACGTGCGTCAATGCGGCCGCTCATCGTGCTCTCCCGGTTATGCCATGATCGACAGTGTGGAAATCAGAAAAACGCATCCATCTCGGCGATGGAGCGCATCAGCGGCCCGTTGAGACCGCGCTCGACGGCGCCGCCCAGCAGATTCTTGGCGGTGGTGCGGACGTCGCGCGCCAGCGCGCGCTGCACGACGCTGGGTTTGCCGTCGCGCAGGCCGGCGAGAATTTCGGTATGCGCCGACGCATCCCACGGCATCGACGGCGACAACAGCGAGAAATACATGGTCGGGCCGCACTGCAGCCAGAGCGACTCGATCAGCGGCATCAGGGTTTCGGATTCCGACGCCTGATACAGCGTGAAGTGAAACTTCTGATTGGTGGTGAGGCAGCCGAGAATATCGCGCTTGGCGATCGCATTGATCAGTTCGCGATTGGTGGCTTCGAGCCGCGCGATCAGATCGGGCGTTACCCGCTCGCAGGCCATCTTGGCGGCAAGCCCCTCGAGCATCTCGCGGATCTGAAACAGCTCGGCGAGGCGGCTGTCGGACAGCCGCGGGACGCGCACCGAGCGGTTTGGCATTTCTTCCAGCGCATTGGCGGTAACAAGATAGGTCAGCGCTTCGCGCACCGGCATCGGACTGGTGCCGAGGCTGGCGGCGACCTTGCGCAGGCTCATCACCTGGCCGGGAACGAAAGCCCCGACCATCAGGCCCGTCCGCAACCGGCGCAGAACCTGATCCTGGACCCCGCCGCGGCGGGATTTGGCCCGGTTTGTGCTAGCCCGGTTGGGGCCAGTGGGTGTCGCGCGACGTGGCACTGCTGGTGTCGGCATGGGATCGTATCCGTGGGTGCGACATTCTTCGCCCCGCATCGGGGGCATACTTGACAGCCCGAAATTGTGATCACACTATGTGATCATTCTACTCGATGCAATACGCGCAAGACGTGCCGAGTTCTGGTGCATGGTGTCTTGAGACCATGGTGTTTCAGGGTTCACAGGGAGGATGGAATGCTGCTCGGTGATATCACAAAGAAGCTGGGATTGTTGTGCGGAGCCATGACCATGGTGATCGCCGGGGGCATGAGTGCCCATGCCGACGATCAGGTCAATGTCCGCTTTAGCTGGAAGCTCAAGGGCGAATACGCCCCGCTCTATGTCGCGCAGGACAAGGGCTATTTCACACAAAACAAGTTGTCGGTGCGGCTCGGCGAAGGCGCCGGCGCTCCGGCGGCGCTGGGCGCGCTGCTCCAGGGCCAGGAAGACGCGGTGGTGCTCCCCGGCATTTTCGCCGTGTCGGCGATCCAGAAGGGAATGCCGATCAAGCTGATCGCGGTCTATCACCCCAAGACTCCGGTGGTGATCATTTCGCATCCCGACAAGCCGATCAAGACGCCGAAGGACATCGAAGGAAAGTCGATCGCCGTCTCCGTCGGTGAAACCGGCACGACCTATCTGTCCACTTTTGCGGCACAGAACGGCGTCGATTTCAGCAAGATCAAGCGCGTGCAGGTCGATGCGCAGTCCCGCGTCGCCTACTTCCTCCAGAAGCAGGTCGATCTCGTCACGGTCTATCGCAGCAACGACCTTCCCGCGCTGGAAGAAAAGGTCGGGACCAACTTCCCGATGGTCGACATGGCGCAATACGGCCTGGTGATCCCCGGTCTGGCCATCGTCAGCAGCGACGCGATCATCGCCAAGAAGGGCGACGCGCTGAAGCGGTTCCTTGCCGCCATCGACAAGGGCATCACGTACACCAAGGGCGACGTCAAAGGCGCATCGGAAATCCTGCTGAAGTCCTGGCCGGCCGGCCCTTCGCTGAAGGTCGTCGAGGGCCAGGTGAAGGCGACGATCGATGCCATGGAGAAGTCGGCTGGTCACCCGGTCGGCTGGACCGACGACAAGCTGATCGAAGCAACTCTCACGCTGCTCAAGAGCGACGAGAATATCGGCACGCCGAAACCGACCAAGACCTTCTTCACCAACGATCTGCTGCCGAAACAATAACAACAGCCGGCAAACCGGGTTCAATCAGGGAGGAAAGCAAAAATGGCCAAAAGAAGCGCATGGCGGGAATCCCTGGTTGAAACCCTTGCGGCCCCGGTGATGGCGATCGCGATCATCGTCATCTGGCAGGTGTCGGTTCCGCTGCTCGGCCTGTCCGAGTTCGTGTTGCCGACACCGTCGCTGATCGCCAAGCGGCTGGTGACCGACTTCCATCTGCTGGCGACCAATTCGGTCTACACCCTGTTTGAAGTGGTGGCCGGCTTCGGCCTCGGCGTCATCGTCGGAATTCCGCTGGCACTCGCTATCTTCTACTGGCGTCCGTTCGAGCGCGCGATGTATCCCATGCTGGTTGCGCTCCAGACCATTCCGAAGATCGCGCTCGCGCCGCTGCTCGTTCTTTATCTCGGCTACGGCTGGGGACCGAAGATCGCACTGGCGTTCCTGATCTCGTTCTTCCCCATCGTCATCTCGACCGTCGTCGGCTTGCAATCGCTGGACAAGGGACTGGTCAATCTCGTCCGCTCGATGGGCTCCAGCGAATGGCAGACGTTCATCAAGGTCCGCCTGCCTGCGGCATTGCCGAGCGTGTTCGGCGGCTTCAAGGTGGCGATCAGCCTTGCCGTGATCGGCGCCATCATCGGCGAATATGTCGCCGCGGAAAAGGGCCTCGGCTATCTGCAGCTCCAGGCCAACGCCCGGTTCGACACGGCGCTGAACTTCGCGACGGTGGTCGTGATCTCGGTACTGGGTGTCGCCCTCTATTTCATTCTGAGCCTGATCGAAAGCCGCTTCGTGTTCCAGCGCGAACTCGCCAAATAGGTTCTTCGCGACAATCCACGAGGCAGACTGGCTCACGTGCCTGACATCTCCTGACGTCTCGCTGACAAAGGCATCATCGTATGAATGCGATTTCTTCTGACTTGCGGACCCAGACCGGTGCGGCCGTCAAGATCAGCAATGTGTCGAAAACCTACGAAACGCGCGGTAAGGACGACGTCCACGCGCTCGACCGGGTTGATATCGACATCGCGCCCGGCAGCTTCGTGGCCGTGGTCGGCCCGTCGGGCTGCGGCAAGAGCACGCTGCTGTCGCTGATGGCCGGCCTCGTTCCGCTCTCCACCGGAGAAATTCTCATCGACGGTCAGGCGATCCGAAAGCCGCATCCGAAAGTCGGCGTCGTATTCCAGACCGACCTGATGCTGTACTGGCGCACGGTTCTCGACAACGTGCTGTTGCCGATCGAGATCAAGCACCAGAACCGCGCGCGCGCCAAGGAAACCGCGAAGGCGCTGCTGGACCAGGTTGGTCTCAAGGGTTTCGAGAACAAAATGCCGTCCGAACTGTCCGGCGGCATGCGCCAGCGCGTCGCGATTTGCCGCGCGCTGATTCAGGAGCCGGGCCTGCTGCTGATGGATGAGCCGTTCGGCGCACTCGACGCCCTCACCCGCGAGCAGATGATCATGGACCTGCAGGCGATGTGGGGCCGCGTGCGCAACACGGTGCTGTTCATCACCCACGGCATCGACGAAGCCGTGTTCCTTGCCGACCGCGTGCTGGTGATGTCGCCGCGTCCGGGCCGCATCGATCTCGATCTGACCATCGATCTGCCGCGTCCCCGGCAATGGACCGGCATCCACGAGAACAAGAGCTTCCAGCACTATGTGCGGCAGATCCGCGAGACCTTCGAGGCAAAGGGCGTGCTCGTCGAGCACTGAGTAACGCATGAAAATCGCAGTTATCGGCGGTGGCGCCGGCGGCGCCGCTGCGGTTGCCGAGCTGTCGAAAGCCGGCCACGACGTTTCATTCTGGAGTCGCTCGGCCGATACGCTCGCGCCGTTTCAGGCACTGGGCGGTATTGCTTATGACGGTGTGCTTGGCGAAGGCGTCGCGCATCCCCGGTTGATGACATCCGATCTCGCGGCAGCCATCGCCGGCGTCGATGTCGCGGCGGTCGTGCTGCCGACATTGTCGCACGCCTCCGTCGCGCGCGAACTGGCAAAAGCCGGCTGGCCGAAAGACAAGCCGGTGCTGCTCAATCCGGGTCACACCGGCGGCGCACTGGAATTCGCCCATGCTTTCGCCGGCGTGAACCCCGCGGTTCCGCCGATCGTCGAATTCTCGACGCTCACTTATGTGGCGCGCAAATACAGCGCCGACAAAGTGACGGTGACGGGCCGCGCCAAGCAGGTTCGCGCGGCGGCGATGCCGGGCGCGGAGCAGGCGCTGGAGATCGCGGCCAAGCTGTTCCCCGGCGCCACGCCGGTCGGCAATGTGCTGATGAGCAGCCTTGCCAACGCCAACCTTGTGCTGCATCCGCCTGGCGCGATCCTCGCGGCCGCCTGGGTCGAGGCACGCGAAGGCGACTTCACGTTCTATGTCGATGCCATGACGCCGGGCGTCGCCCGCGTGATGCGCCAGCTCGACGACGAGCGGCGCGCCGTCGCCGAGGCGTTCGGCTTCACGCTGCCGAACATCGTCGACGAGATGAAACTGATCGGCACCGTCGAGGCCGGCATCAAGGATAGCAACGATCTGGTCGCGGCAATCGCCGGTGGCGAAGCCAACAAGCGCATCAAGGGCCCGAACTCCCTGCAGCATCGCTATTACCGCGAGGATTTCGGCCACGGCCTGCTGCCGTTCCTCGATCTCGCGCGGATCGCCGGGGTCAAGGTACCGATCGCCTCCGCGCTGTTCGATCTGGCCGGCTCGCTGTGCGGCGTCGATTTCCGGCCGAGCGGCCGCACCGCGGAGTCCATGGGGATCGTCGGCCTCACCAAATCGCAGCTTCTGAAGAAGGTCACGGGTCAATGAGCTGGCAGGGTCTCAACATCGCGATTGTCGGCGGCGACCGGCGCGAGCAGGAAATCGCCCGCTGCGCGGTTGCAGCCGGCGCCACCGTCCGCGCTTACGGCTTTCCGTGGCCCGAGGGCGGCATTCCCGGCGTCGAGCACGCGGCCAGCGCAGCGGCGGCCTTGCGCGATGCGGACTTCGCGCTCTTCCCCATTCCGGGCATCGCCGCCGATGGCGCGCTGTTCGCGCCGGCGGTGCAGGAGCGGATCATTCCGGACCGCGCGATGCTCGAAGGCATGCGCAAGCCGGGGCACATCATCCTCGGCTGGGCCGACAAGAACCTGAAAAGCCATTGCGATGCGCTCGGCATCTCGATCCATGAATATGAGTGGGACGACGACCTGATGTTCTTGCGCGGGCAAGCCATCGTCGAGGGCATGCTCAAGATCATCATCGAGAATACCGACATCACCATCCACCGCGCCAAGATCGTCCTGGTCGGTCAGGGCACGATCGGCTCCTTGGTGACGCGGACGCTCTATGCGCTCGGCGCGCGCCTGCATGCCGTCGCGCGCAATCCGGTGCAGCGCGCCATGGCCTATGCTGCCGGCGCCGAGACTCACGAACTGACCGCGCTTGGCGAGGCTCTGCCTGGCGCCGATATCGTCATTTCCAGCGTGCCGGCGCAGATCGTCACCCGCGCGCATCTGGAGAAACTGCCGAAACATGCGCTGCTGGTCGATCTGGCAGCGCCGCCCGGCGGCATCGACCGCGACGCGGCGGCCGATCTCGGCTTGAAATTCGTCTGGGCGCGGGGCCTCGGCAGCCGCGCGCCGATCACCGTCGGCCGCAGCCAGTGGGTTGGCATCAGCCGCCGGATCGAAGAGTTGATGGAGAAACGGAAATGAAAGCGGATCTGGTCGTTCGTAACGCGCGCGTCGTTCTCCATGACGGCGAATTCCATGGCGGACTCGCGGTCAAGGACGGCGTGGTCGTCGCGATCGGCGCCGACAGCGCGCTGCCGCAGGGCACCCGCGAGATCGACGCCAAGGGCAAGGTGCTGATGCCGGGCGTGATCGACCCGCATTGCCATCTCGGCGTGAAATATCCCTTTCCCGAGGACATGCGCACGGAAACCGCCGCCGCCGCGTCTGGCGGCGTCACCACCGCGCTCCTCTATATCCGCAATCTCAAGCCGTCCTATCTGCCGTTCTATGCGGAACGCAAGGAGCTCGGCGAGCAGAACTCGCTGATCGATTTCGGATTCCATTTCGGCATCCAGCGCGAAGAGCACATCGCGGAAATCCCGGAGATCGTCGCCAAGACCGGCGTGCGCTCCTTCAAGTGCTATTTCGGCTACGAGCCGGACAATCCGATCGGCATCGTGCCGGCCACCGACGGCTGGGTCTATGCGGCGATGCGCATCCTCAGCAAGATCCCCAATGCGGTGATCAACGTCCACTGCGAGAACACGCAGATCGCCACCTGGCTCAAGACCGAGATGAAGGCGACCGGCCGGCAGGACCTCGGCGCCTATACGGAATCGCGGCCCTCGTTCTGCGAGGTCGAGACCATCCGCCGCATGATCTTCCTCGCCGAGCGCACCGGCTGCCCGCTGCATCTCGTGCACACCTCCGTCGGCATGGGTCCGGTGCTCGCCGCCGAGGCGCAGGGCCGCGGCCTCAACGTCACCGTCGAGACCTGCCCGCACTATCTCACCCGCACCTGCTACGATTCCGATCTCGACATGACGGCGAAGATTTCGCCGCCGCTGCGCCCGAAAGAAGACCAGGATGGTCTGTGGCAGGGCATTCTCAACGGCTCGGTCTACAGCCTCGGCACCGACCATGTGCCGTTCTTCCCGAAGAAGGGCGAAGACCTGTGGAACGAGCTGCCCGGCGTCGTCAGCTTCCCGTGGGAGCTGTCGCTGCTGCTGCATTTCGGCGTGCATCAACGCGGCATGTCGCTGAGCCGCCTCGTCGAGCTGAACTCCTACAATCCGGCGCGGCGCTTCGGCCTCGCACCGAAGAAGGGGACGCTGCGCACCGGCGCCGACGCGGACTTCATCCTGGTCGACCTCGACATGGAAAAGACCGTCGAGCACACCGGCAAGGGCACCTGCATCTATACCGGCTGGAAGCTCAAGGGCTGGCCGGTGCTCACCGTGTCGCGCGGCACCGTGCTGATGGAAGACGGACACGTCGATGAAAGCGGCTTCGGCCGTGGCCGTTGCGTCACCGTGCCTGCGTAGAGATACGTCGATGCCGCCGCTCGCCACCGGAGACACAGGGACCGGCCGTTTCGGCGCCGCCCTTCCGGATGCGCTGGTACGGCGGGCACAGGACGCCGTCGCACGGCTGCTGACGATGCAGCCGGCGCCGCGCCGCGAACGGCTGTCCGGCATCCATAATCCGTGGGGCTTCGCCGCCGGGCTGACCGATCCGTGGAGCTTCCTCGATGTGTGCGAAAGCGACTTTGTCGTGGATGCGATCGAGCGCGTGATCGGCTCTGATATCGTGTTGTGGGACAGCGAACTGTATCTGCGTGCGCGTGATTATCGCGCCTTTGTCGCGGACGGCCGCGAGGGCCGCTATTGGCCGGCCGAGCCGCTGGCCGGCGCGGTAGCGCTGGTCACGCTCGGCGCCTCCCCGGCCCTGCATGTTTTCGATGTCCGGGAGCGCGCCGCGCTTCCGGCCGATATCGCCGACGACGAGCCGCTTTATGTGATCCGCACGATGCCGGCCGCCAGCAGGTTCAGTCGCAATGCGACGATGCCTGCCAATCGCGCCGCGATGCAGGAACAATTGCTGATCAACTACACCACACGGCCGCTCTGGCTGCTGCGCGGCGAGGACCGCGCGGGCAATGATTTCGTCACCGGGTTCGCCAGCGATCCTCCGCGCTGGGCATCCCGTTAACAGGAGAGAACAATGCCATTCGTCATCGTCGAAATGTGGGAAGGCCGGACGGTCGAGCAGAAGCGCAAGCTTGTGCGCGCCATCACCGACGCCATGGTCGAGCACGCCGACGCCAAGCCGGACCACCTGCATGTGGTGATCCATGACGTGCCGAAGGATAGCTGGGGACGCGCGGGCGTTCTGGGCATCGATAAGGAAGGACACTAAATGTCGCTCGAAGCCGTCGATCTGAAGACGTCCGCGCTGCTGGTCATCGACATGCAGAACGCCTTTGTCCATGACAAAGGCACGCTCGGCATTTCCGGCGTGGACACGAAGCGCCTCTCGGCCATCACCCCGAACGTGAAGCGCCTGGTGGAGAACTGCCACAAGGCCAATATCCCGGTGATCTGGACCATCCAGGAACATTTCGCCGTCGATGCGAGCCGCGCCCGCAAGAAGCTCGCCGGTCACACCTCGCGGCGCAAGCAGGTGTCGGCGCTGGCCGGAACCTGGGACGAGGAGATCGTCGACGAGCTGAAGACGCTGGCGGCAAAGGATCCGTCGCTGGTGCTGCGCAAGCACCGCTTCGGCGCGTTCTACGAGACGCGGCTCGACATGCTGCTGCGCATGCTCGGCACCCGCACGCTGTTCGTGACCGGCACCACTACCAATGCCTGCGTCGAGACCAGCATCCGCGAAGCCTATCTGCGCGATTTCGACGTGGTCGCGGTCACGGACTGCATCTCCGGCGTCAATTCCGATTGGGAGCAGACGGCGCAGAAGGTCTGGAAACAGTATTTTTGCGAACTCTCCGACACCAAGGAGATCGAAGGCTGGATCGCCGACCAGTCGGCGCCGCGTACGCTGCAATACGGCCACATGCTGATGATGGTCGAGAACATGCAGACGTCGATCTCATTCTATGTCGATCAGCTCGGCTTCAAGATCCGCCCGGCGAAGCCGCTGCAGGATGGACGCGCCTTCACCGCGTTCCATCAGGGCATCGCGCTGGTGGAAGGGCGCAAGTCCGATCACCGGCAGATCGATCACATGGCGTTCGAGGTCAATGACGTGCGCAAGCTGCGCGACAAACTGCAGAAGAACGGCATCAAGTTCTTCCAGGACCTGCATGACGGCCCTTATGGTCTGACGGTCTATGTGGCCGATCCCGACGGCCTCAAGGTCGAACTCTACGAGGTCGGCGCCAAAGCCTAAAGCCCGACACACCACGATCCGGTTCACGCAAAAGCGCCGTCCTCGTTTTCACGGGGACGGCGCGATGATTCAGCGCCGCGCGTTCCAGATGGCGCGGACGACCTTTTCCGGCTTGATCGGCGTCTCGTTGAATTCGAGCTTGAGATGCGAGAGCGCGTCGCACACCGCATTGGCGATGGCGACCGGCGGCGCGATGGCGCTGCCCTCGCCGACGCCCTTCACGCCGAACGGATTGAGCGGCGACGGATGGTGCATATGCACCAGATCGAGATGTGGCATGTCGCTCGCGCCCGGCACCAGATAATCCATGAACGATCCGACCAGAATCTGTCCGTCGGCGTCGTAGCTCATCTCCTCCAGCAGCGCGCCGCCAAGACCCTGTACCGCGCCGCCGTGGATCTGTCCGTCGACCAACATCGGGTTGATGACCGTGCCGCAGTCATGAACGATGACGTATTTGTCGATCGAGACACGGCCGAGATCGGGATCGACCTCGACCAGAGCCGCATGCGCGGCATAAGCCCATGTCACGGTCGGCGGCTCGTAATAGGCCGTCTCTTCGAGACCCGCCGCCATGCCCTGCGGCCGCGCACTGTCCCAGCCGGGGCGCGCCGCCTTGGCGATGGCCGACAGCGTCACCTCGTTGCCCGGCACGCCGACGACGCCGACCGCGCCGTTGCGCAATTCGAGATCGCCGGCCGCGCATTCCAGCATGTTGGCGGCGATCGAGAACACCTTTTGCCGCAGCGGCTCGCTCGCCTGATGGATCGCGCCCGACAAGGTCACGGTGCTGCGGCTGGCGATGGTGCCGAACCCCATGGCGACGCCCGACGTGTCCGCCAGCGACATCACCACATCTTTCGGCTCGACCTTCCAGACGTCGGCGACGATCTGCGAAAAAATCGTCTCCATGCCCTGCCCCTGCGGACAGGAGCCGCCGGCGACATAGATCTTGCCGGTCGGGTCGATGCGCACCGTCGCGCTCTCGAACGGGCCGACGCCGGTGCCTTCCGTGTAACAACCGAGACCGAGGCCAAGATAGCGGCCCTTCTCCCGCGCCACGCGCTGCTTCGCGCGGAACGCCTCAAGCCCACCGATGGCCTCGAGCGCGAGGCGCAGCGATTCCGGGTAGTCGCCGCTGTCGTAGACGATCATCTCGCCATCGCGATACGGAATGCCGAGATGATACGGCATCTCGGACGCCGGGATCATGTTGCGCAGGCGTACCTCGGCCGGATCGAGGCCGAGTTCCGCCGCGATCATGTCCATGATCCGCTCCATGGCGAAGGTCGCTTCCGGGCGGCCGGCGCCGCGATACGGCGCGTTGGCAACCTTGTTGGTCGAGACGATGCGCGAGCGGACGAAGAAGTGATCGAACTTGTACGGCCCCGGCAGATGCACCGCCGTGTTGTAGGCGATGCCGGAACCGATCGGATTCCACGCGCCGCAATCGACATAGAAGTTGTCGCTGAACGCGAGCAGCCGCCCGTCGTCGTCGAACCCGGCTTCGACGTCATGGATCTGGTCGCGCGAATGGCAGGCGCTGACGAAGTGCTCGAACCGGTCCTCGATCCATTTCACCGGCCGGCCGACCGCGCGCGCGAGGAACGGGATGACCAGGTCTTCCGGATAGACGTGACCCTTGGTGCCGAAACCGCCGCCGACATCGAGCGCGATGCAGCGGATACGCGCTTCCGGCATGTTCAACACCGTCGAGGCTTCGCGCTTGAGCCAATGCACCACCTGACACGCCGACCAGATCGTCATGGTGTCGGTGCGGGGATCGTGGCTGCCGACGACGCCGCGGCATTCCATCGGGATGCCGGCGTAACGGTGATGGTGGAAGCGCCGCTTGATCCGGCGCGGCGCGGCAGCCAGCGCCTTTTGCACGTCGCCCTTCTCGACGACGAAATCGCCGATCAGGTTGGTGCCGTATTGCTCGTGCAACACCGCGCTCTCGGGCGTCAGCCCGGCGATGGGATCGACAACGGCGGGGAGCGGCTCGAGATCGACCTCGACCAGTTCCGCCGCGTCCTCGGCCTGATAGCGCGTCTCGGCAAGGATCACCGCGACGGCTTCGCCCACATGGCGCACCTTGTCATAGGACAGCAGCGGCTGCTGCGGATTCTGGAATTTGTGCTGGACCCGGGTGGTCCATTTGCGCGGCAGGGAAAGCTGCGTGTCCGGTACCGGCGGCAGCATCTGCGCCAGTTCCGGACCGGCGATCGCATACACCACACCGGGCGCCTTCAGCGCGCGCGACAGATCGATCGACTTGATGCGCGCATGCGCCACCTGACTGCGCACGAACGCCGCATGCAGCATGCCCGGCAGCTTGAGATCGGCGACAAACTGCCCCTTGCCGGTCAGCAGGCGCTGGTCTTCCTTGCGCGGGATCGAGCGGCCGACGAAGCCGTCACTCTTGACTTCAGACATGAGCCCGCGCTCCCGCATTCCGCGCCGCGCGCATCTCGGCGGCCGCGGCGAGCACCGCCTTGACGATGTTCTGATAACCAGTGCAGCGGCACAGCACCGCGGACAGGGCTTCGCGCACCTCCTCCTCGTTCGGCGAGGCGTTGGTGTTCAGAAAGTCGATGGTCGCCGCCAGCATGCCGGGCGTGCAGAAGCCGCATTGCAGGGCATGGTTCTCGTGGAATGCCTTCTGCACCGGATGGAATTGTCCGCCCTGCGCCAGACCTTCGATCGTGGTGACCTCGGCGCCCTCCGCCTGCACCGCCAGCATCAGGCAGGACCGCGCCGCTTCGCCGTTGAACAGGATGGTGCAGGCGCCGCAGACGCCATGCTCACAGCCGACATGGGTGCCGGTAAGGTCGAGATGATCGCGCAGGAAATCGGCGAGCAGCGTGCGCGACTCGCATCGCCCCTGATAGTCGCGCCCATTCACCGTCAGGCGGATATCGACCAGCTTCGTCATTGTACTTCCTTCCCCTGACGGGATGACAACCGTCGCCGTAGGCGACGGCGTCACGCCGCGGCGCGTTGCAGCGCCCGGCTGGTGAGAACCTTGGTCAGATGCCGCCGATAATCCGCGCTGCCGTTGCGATCATCGAGCGGCTCGATCGCCTCAGCCGCCGCGGCGGCTGCCGCGGCGATCCCGTCCGCATCGACGGCACGGCCTAGAAGCACTTCCTCTGCGGCGGCGATCCGGCGCGAACGTGCCGAAACACCGGCGGTGGCGATGCGCGCGGACGCGCACACGCCCTTGTCCATCTCCAGAACGACGGTGACAGCGGCAATGGCAAAATCGCCATGCCGTCGCGAGAATTCTTCCACCGCGAAGCGCGCACCGGGCGCCATCTTGGGAAAGCGGACCTCGGTCAGCACCTCGTCTTCCGCGAGGCTGGTAATCATCGCGTCTTCGATCAGATTGGCCGCCGCGATCCGCCGCTCGCCGCTTGGCCCACGCACGCTGACCTCGCCGCCCAGGGCCTGCAGCACCATCGGGATTTCCGCCGCCGCATCGGCATTGGCGATCGAGCCGCCGATGGTGCCGCGCGAGCGCGTCGGCAAATGTCCGACCATGCGGATCGCCGCCTGCAGCACCGGCAGATCGCGCGCGACGATGTCGGAGAATTCGACCGCCCGCTGCCGCGTCATCGCGCCGACGCGGACGACATCGTTATCGTTCTTGATATAGGCCAGTTCGGGGATGCGATTGAGATCGACGACGATGGCCGGCGTCGCCAGCCGGAAATTCATCATCGGCACCAAAGTCTGCCCGCCCGCCAGCAGACGGGCCTCGCCGCCATGACGCCCGAGCAGCGCCACCACCTCCTCGACCGTGGTGGGCGCCTGATAGTCGAAAGCTGCGGGCTTCATCGAACGCTTTCCTCACGACATTGCCGGCGCGCAGCGCGGGCAACGGATACTTTATGCCAGCGCCTGGGCGGCTCGACTCCGGTGAGAGACGTGCCAGTGCACGGACATGTTTTCCAGCATGGCAATCGCACCGTAGAATACGAGAGCGAGCACGGAGATCCATGTCAACGCCACGAAGATCAGCGTGGTATCGAGCACGCCGTTGGCGGTGACCAGCACATAGCCGAGGCCTTCATTGGCGCCGATGAACTCGCCGACGATAGCGCCCACCGTCGCGAGCGTGATTGCCACCTTCATCGAGCCGAAAATGCCCGGCAACGCCGAGGGTAGCTGCAGATGGCGGAAGATCTTGATCGGGTCCGCGCCCATCGAGCGCAGCAGGAACATCGAATCGTTGTCGATCGAGCGCAGGCCGACCATGGCGCTGATCATCACCGGGAAGAACGACAGCAGAAACGCCAGCAGGACTTTCGGCAGGAAGCCGAAACCGAGCCAGACCACCAGCAACGGGCCGAGCGCGACCTTGGGGATCACCTGAACGACGACCAGCCAGGGATAGAAAGCCTTGTCGATGGTGCGCACGAACACGATCATCGCCGCGAGCGCGACGCCGATGATCACGGCGAGTACGAAACCGAGGATGATCTCGAAACTGGTGACGACGGCGTGGTGCAGCATCAGGTCGGCGGTATCGCCGATCCGCGCGACGATCGATGACGGTGCCGGCAACACATAGGGTGGAAACCAGCCGGCGCGCGCGCCGAATTCCCACACGACGATACTGACGATGAACACGAGTGCCGGATAAGCTATATCGGTCAGCTGCCGCATCGCCGAACGTGTCGTCATGGAACCGGCCTCCTCAATGCATAATCGCGTCGCGCAGCGTCGCCTGATAGGCGGCAAACCGCGGCGTGTCGCGCATCTCGACGGTGCGCGGGCGCGGCAGATCGATGGTCACGTCCTGCGCGATGCGGCCCGGACGTGGCGACATCACCACGACGCGGTCGGCCAGAAAGATGGCTTCGGAAATGCTGTGCGTCACCATCACCGCCGTGCAGCCGGTGGCGAGCCAGATTTTCTGCAGATCGAGATTGATCTGGTCGCGGGTGATGGCATCGAGCGCGCCGAACGGCTCGTCGAGCAGCAGCAATGAAGCATCGTGCAGCAGCGCGCGGCACAGCGCCACGCGCTGGCGCATGCCGCCGGACAATTCCCACGGCCGGCGATCGGCAAAGCCGCGCAGCCCGACCGTCTCGAGCAGTTGCAGCGCCTTTTCGCGACTGGCGTTGCGGTCGAGACCGCGAATGTCCGCCTGCAGCATCACGTTGCCGAGGACGGTCCGCCAGTCGAACAGCAGATCGCGCTGGAACACGATGCCGACCTCGGTCAGCGGCCGCGTCACCTTCTTGCCGTCGACGACGACGCTGCCGGACGAGGGTGGCGTCAGGCCGGCGGTGATCATCAGCAACGTGCTCTTGCCGCAACCGCTCGGACCGAGGATCGCGACGAACTCGCCGCGCCGCACCGTCAGATCGACGTTCTCCAGCGCGACAACACCGTCACCGGCGCCGAAGCGTTTGTAGAGCCCCTTGACCTCGATCTGGTTGTCCGTTCCCGCCGGCGTGGGGGCACTTTCACGTTGGACGGTCATGCGCCCCCTCTCGTTCTGCAGGATGTAACGTCGCAAGTGTCGGTCGAACGGCGCCCGATGCCACCGCATCGCGCGCCGTTCAATTTAGCGGAAATCGTTGGTGAAGACGTCGGCCGGGTCGACCCGCTTCATGCCGGCGAATTCCACCATCGTATCGACCGCCTTTTTCCAGTCGTCGGGCGACTGCCAGCCGAACGGCTTGCCGGAGGTGCCGCCGATATATTGCTGCGAGTCCAGGAACGCGTCCTTGAGCGGAGCTTCCTTGCCCTTGAGCAGCGGCCGCGCCGCAATCACGCTCTCCACCGCCGCATCCGGCTGCTTGATCGCCTCTTCCCAAGATTTGGCGGTAGCCGCGACGAAACGCTTGATCAAATCCGGATTGGCCTTGAGCTTCTCGCGCGAGACGATGATGCCGTGCGACGGCAGCACGATGCCGGAATCGGCGAAGTCGAACTTGCCGACCTCCTTGATGCCGACCGCGAGCATCAGCGGCTTGCCGGCGGTGCCGTAGGTCGCCACCGCATCGGCCTGACCCTGCGCAACAGCGGTGTATTTCACCGAGCAATCCATGATCACGCTTTGCGCATCGGTCGGCTTGATGCCGATCGCACGATAATAAGCCGGCAGATAGACGGCGATGCCGTCACCGGCGCAGGACGAGATTTTTTTGCCGACGAGGTCCTTCGGCGTCGACAGTTTGCCCTTGGGGAAGAAGATCGACAGCGTCGAGCGCTGGAACACGCCCATCGCCACCTTCACCGGCAATCCTTCGCCGATCAGGCGCGCGGCCGTGGTGGCGTCAGCGAAAGCGAAATCGTCGGCCTGATTGGCGACGAGATTGACGCCGGTGCTCGACCCCTTGCCTTCCTCGACCTTCAGATCGATGCCGGCGTCCTTGTAGTAGCCTTTGGCGACGCCGTAATAGAACGGAACGTGATAACCGAGCGTCGTCCAGTCCAGACGCAAGGTCGCCTTGTCCTGCGCCGAAGCGCCGCCGATGGACAAAACCGTCAACGCGCCGGCCACCAATGCCACAAGAGCCTTGCCGTTCCTCATGACGCCTTCCCTTTCAATGGGTGACTGATAATCTTCCCGGACTTTTGAGCGACTATAATTCGCCCATGCAAAACTGTCTAGTCAGTCAACTGAAAAGCACTGGCCTCTGCCACGCGGTGCTTGCCGGGTCTTGCGCATGTTTCCGATACCGTCCCCGGTGCCGGCCCTGAATGCGATTTTGACGCGGTTCTCCGGCGTCAGCCAGCCGGAAGCCTGCGATTTGCGCCGGATTAGCCAAGATGTCGCGCAATATCCTGCGCAGCGGCATAAGCGAACACGATCGCCGGCCCGATGGTGATGCCGGGGCCGGGATAATTGCCGCCCATAACCGAGTGCATATCGTTGCCGCCGGCGTACAATCCGCCGATCCGTGCTCCATTGCGATGCAACACGCCCGCATTTTCATCGGTCACGAAGCCGGTGGCCGCGCCCATGTCGCCGGGATAGAGCCGCACGGCATAAAAAGGCGGCGTTTCCAGCGGCGCCAGGCAGGCATTGGGCTTGTGGGCCGGATCGCCGGCGGTGATGCGCTGATAATCGGTGCCGCCGCGGCCGAAATCCTCATCGACGCCGCGCCGCGCGAGATCGTTGAAGCGGGTTATCGTCGCGCGCAATGCGGCCGGGTCGATCGACAGTTTGCCTGCCAGCTCGTCGAGGCTGTCGGCCTGCGTCAAATAGCCGTCCCGCAGGAACGCGCCGCGTCCGAACCGGCCGGGCCGCACCATGCCGAGTCCATATTTCCGCAACGCCGTTTCATCGGCAATGAGGAAGGCCGGGATCGCCGGCGAATGCGCATTCGCGTTGTAAAGGCCCTGCCCGAACGGATGATATGACAGCGCTTCATTCACAAACCGCTGTCCCGCCTGATTGACGGTAACGGTTCCCGGCCGGCCGCGGTCGAAAATGAAATGTGGAAACACCGCCGTCGTTCCGTCGGCGCGTGGGCGCACCGACACCGGCGTCCAGAACGCCGTATCGCGGCCGTCGGCGCCATAATAGGCGCCGAGATCGAGCAGCAGATCGTGCAATTGGCCCGTATGTCCCGGCGCACCGGGGCAATAATCCGGCACCGGCTTGCGCAGCATCTCCTGACGCCGCTGCGGATGACGATTGAATCCGCCGGTCGCCGCGATCAGCCCGCCGCGCACGCTGATGGATTGCGTGCGGCCGCTCTGCGTCAGCGTCACGCCGGTGACGCGGCCGCCTTCCACCGCGATGGAATCGATCTGGGTCTGCATCAGGATCGGCACATGGCGCTCGTGCAGCGATAGCAGCAATCGCGCGATCAGCGCATTGCCCATCATCAGCCGCGTCCCGCGATCATGCGTCAGCCGGTCTCGCGCATGCCGTCCGAGGATTTTCAGCGAATGGAGCAGCGCCTTCGGCGAGCGCGTGGCGGCGAGCAGATTGAGCACATCCTCCTGGTTCACCATCATGCCGCCGAGAATGGTGAATTCCGGGATCGGTTCGCGCACGAGCCCGAGCAAGGTCTTGAGCCGGCGGCCATCGAACGGCATCGCTTCCAGCACCCGGCCCTTCAGGGTCGCGCCGGGCAGATCGCTGTTGTAATCGGGATGCAGAGCGCGCGCACGGAAGCGGACATGCGATTGCTGCTCGAGCTGCGCCACCGCCGCGGCGCCGTTGCGCAAGAAGGCCATCCGTAGCGATTCAAGCGACTCGTTGCCGACGGAATGGCGCAGATAAAGCGCCGCCTTCTCGATGCTGTCATCGGCGCCGACCGCCGCCGCGTGGTGCGTATTGGGAATCCAGGCGCTGCCCGCCGACCAGGCGCTGGTGCCGCCGAGACGGTCGGTGCGTTCGATCAGCAGCGGCCGCAACCCGGCGATGGCCGAGAACAGTGCCGCCGACAGCCCGGCGACGCCGGCGCCGGCGACCACCACATCGAAATCCTGCCGGTCGGGGAAGTCGGACAATGTCGCCGGGATCATCGCGCGCTCCGAACTGGGTCGTCGCAACCCATTATGTTGAATAGGTATTCAACACGGAACCGAAAATGAATTCAATCGGCTTGCCGCTGAAATCCGATCCGGTTCCCGGACCGGAAGCCTGGATCGCGGGGCGGCGCAGCATTCACGGATCGGCCGCTGGCCGTTTCGGCAATTGCCTAGCACCGCCGAAGATTGATAAATCAAAGCTTGAGTCATGGAACGGCCGTTGTGCCGTTTCGCTGGGAGATGCCGTCGTGGCACGTCGACACAACGATCCGGCTCGAACCCGCGAGCAGATTCTCGCCAAGGCGACCGATGAGTTCGCGCGGCTGGGCTTCGAAGGCGGTCGCGTCGACCGCATCGCCGCGCGCTGCAATCTCAGCAAGAACATGCTGTATTACTATTTCCACTCGAAGGAAAAACTGTTCGTCGCCGTGCTCGAGCGCATGTACGAGCGCATGCGTGACCAGCAGCGCGATCTCGCGGTGCGCACCAGCGATCCCGCCGTGGCGCTGGAACAGCTTATTCGCTATACATTTAATGCCTTTCGTGACGATCCAACGATCATCCGGCTGATGAACGAGGAGAACAAGCACAAGGGCAAATACCTCAAGAAATCGCAGCGCGTTCGCGATCTCTATGGTCCGCTGCTGGAGACGCTGACCTTCGTCATCGAGCGCGGCTGCAAGGACGGTGTGTTCCGGCCCAATCTCGATCCGGTGACCGTCTATCTGATGTTCTGCGCGCTCTGCTATCACTACCTGTCGAACCAGTTCACGCTGGAGATCGCGCTCGGTCGCGACATGTCGTCGGAGAGCGCGCAACAACGCTGGGTCGATCAGATCGTCGAGGTCATGTCGCTCCACTGTCTGGCCGGCTCGCCGAGCCTGCGAAAAATCGCCTGACGCGGCCGTCGGCACCACCTTTCGTACAAACAGATGTGGATCAGCGCGCGGCAAACGATGCCGATGACGCCTCCATTTTGCATTCACGCTTATCAAATTGCATGCAGTCAACGAGAATTGCATGGAGTGCAGATCTGGCTTTCAAGCCTGGGCCGGCCCGTTTATTGACTAAATAGTCAAGAAGGCTATGATCGCGGCAATCGGAAGCCAAAGGATGGAGTTGTTTCATGGGCGTCGCAAGACATCCGCTACCCGCCGAGCTTGTGGGCGTTTCGCTGGAAGACGTCATGGCCCGCTATACGGCCCGCTATGCCGACCGCAAGGCGGACTGGGCGGCGTTCGAGGATGCCAAGATCGAAGGTTATCGCCGCGCCCAGCACCGCTTCATCGGCGCCGGCGGCTCGGGCAAGCATGGCGAGAGCGGCTTCATCCCCGCCAAGAACTTCACCCTGTCGATCATGTTCGTGCCGCCGGGCCAGGGCAATGCGGCGCATACCCATGAAGTCGAAGAAGTGTTCTTCGTGCTGCAGGGCCATCTCGATGTCTTCATCGAGGACGAGACCGGCAAGCGTCTCACCAAGCGGCTCGGTCCGTGGGAGTGCATCTCCTGCCCGGCCGGCGTGATCCACGGATACCAGAACGACAGCCTCGAGCCGGTCTACTTCCAGGTGATGCTCGGCCGCGGCCAGCCGGAGACCATGGGCTACGCCGACGAGGACCTCTACAAGCGCCGTGACGCGCATCTGAAATCGGCCTGATCGCAATGGCCAGACGCCCGGTCGCGGCAACACCGCGACCGGCTTTTGCGGCAGCAGCATCGTTCAAAGCTGAAGATCGAATTCTTCAGGGCCTCACGAAATCAGCTTCCGCTCCAGAATTTCCAAGAACGCCAAGGCGTTGGACGGCAATCTCCGGCCGATGCGAACAATGATATGCAGCCGCGCGGCCGACAGATCCGGATCCTGAATCGGGATCGCGACAAGCCGGCCGGCCTTGATGTGATCGGAGACGCAATCGGCCGGAATGATGGTCGAGCCGACGCCCGACAAAACGCAATCCGTCAACGTCTGGATCGACGACGCCGTCACGCCGATATCGAGAACGATCCCTTCGCGCTGCTGGATGGCGCTCAAAATCTCCCGAACGCGGAAACCTTCCTGCGGCAGAACCAGCTTCTGCCCGACCAACCTCGCCACAGCCAGCGAACGGCGGTTGGCGTAGGGATGGTCCGGCCGGGTGATGAACAGCAGCGGCTGGTTCGACGTGCTGCGGGTGCGCACGCGGGGGTCCGGCGACGCATCGAGAATGGCGCCGAAATGCACGACGTCCTCATAGACGAGCTGAACGACATCGCGTGACGCGATGTTGCGAACCGTCAAGGTCATGCGGGGGAAGCGGCGGTTGAACTCCTGGATCGCGGCGACCAGTGGAATCCGGATCAGCCCCTGCCCGATCGCGACAACAACATGGCCCGTCCGCAGCCCTTTCAAATCATCGATTTCGGAAAGCAACGTCTCCCGTTGCGCCTGCTGATCACGGTAATAGGCCAGCACACGCCGGCCTGCTTCCGTCAGTTTGACGACATGACGGTTCTTTTCGACAAGCTCGATCCCGAGCTCCTTCTCCAGCATCGCGATCTGACGGCTGATGGTCGAGGGCGCGACATCGAACAGGTCGCTGGCGGCACGCATCGTGCCAAGCCGCGCGGCGTGACTGAGATACAGCAGGCCATCCTCGGCCAGCGTCCGGATCGGGTCCTTTGACTTGCTCACGCCATCTATCCTGCCAGCTCCAGACCATGGTGCAAAAGCGGAATGGCGAAGTCCATATAGGTCCGATGCCTAGACCGGCCTTTGCCGGGTCGCGCTCACCTGCGCGATGCCGCGCGCCGGCGCTCCCGTCATGACCGCATGGAGATCGCTTGGCGAATAGTGGGACTGATTGAGACGCGCGCCAGAAGCCGCCAGTGCATCCTGCAACGCCGATGACAGGGCGAAAATCGGTCCGCCGCCGCCCTCGCCCATGCCCTTGGCGCCGTTATAGGTGAAGGGTGACGGCGATTCCCGGTTGCCATAGCGGATATTCGGCATGTTCAGCATGGTGATCGGGCAATAGTCGCTGAACGTTGCCGTCAGCAGATTGCCGTTGGCGTCGTAACGCAGGTTTTCCATCAGCGCCGCGCCGAAACCATGTGCGGCCGCGCCGATCACCTGTCCCTTGACGATCGTGTGGTTCATCACCCGGCCGCAATCATCGACCGCGGCATAATCCAGCACATGGATATTGTGGGTCAGGGGATCGATCTCGATCACACCGACATGCACCTGCGCGGCATAGGTCAGCGTCAGGTTACCGTATTTCCGGACCGGATCGGGAAGCTGGAACGGCGCACGATAGACATAGCGGCAGTTCAGCGTGATGTCCTCAAGCTCGGCAGGCAGCCCAGCCGTCTTGGTATTGATAAGATTGGAAATGTCGGCAAACGAAACGTGGCTCCCACCGTCAGCCGTACCGACTCCGGCAACGCCGCCGAATACGCCCGTGCGCAACTCGCTGCGCTGTTTCTGCAGCAGCATTGCCGCGACGGTCAGCAACTCGGCGCGCACCTTTTCGACCGCGCCATGGATCGCGCCGACGCTGGTGACGGCGAACTGGCTGGCATAGGTACCGGAATGGCTGGTGTGCGTGGCCCGCTCCGAGTCGAATCCAGACGCGACACGGACAATATCCTCCGGAACGCCAAGCTCTTTCGCAACGATCTGCGCCGCCACCGTTTCGTGGCTCTGCCCCTGCGGAACCGAGCCGACGATCACCGTCAGGCTGCCGTCCACGCCAACGCGGACATTGGCAGCCTCGGAATTGCCCGACAGACCGGACTTCGGATTGACGATGGTCGACTGGCCGAAATTGTTGGTGCCGGAATCCAGCGCCGTGCCGATGCCGATGCCGACAAGCCTGCCTTCGGCGCGCATGGCGTCGCGCTTCGCGATCCAGCCGTCCCAGCCGATCATCTCCTTGGCCATGGCGAGCATGGCGGCATAATCGCCGGAATCGTAGACGCAGCCATTCGGCGTCGTCCACGGCATCTCGGGGATATAGTTGCGCCGCCGCATCACATCCGGCGCGATTCCCATCTCGTGCGCGCAGATATCGACCACGCGCTCCAGGAACCAGACGTTCTGCATGCGCGAGAAGCCGCGGTTCGGCCCCACCGGACATTTGTTGGTCATGGCCTGACGGAAATTGATCCGCAGGTTGCGCAGCCGATAGGACGCCGGCGCCACCTGACTCCAGATCACGCCGCCGAGCGGCTCATAGCGTGGATAGGCACCGCAATCGTCGATATGCGTTGCGGACACCGCCGTGATTTCGCCATCGGCTTTCAGCGCCACCTTGATATCGAGGAAGGTGCGCTCGTTGCCGTGCGCGCTGCCTTGCAAATGCTCGCGCCGGTCTTCGATCCACTTGATCGGCCGATGTCCGGCCTTGCGCGAACACAGCGCCGCAATCATCAGATAGGGATAGAGATTCTGCTTGATGCCGAATCCACCGCCGATGTCCTGCGTCCGCACGCGTAGCTGCTCCGGCGACACGCTGAGCGCCGGGGCCATGAACTTCATGGCGACGCCGGGCTGGATCAGATTGCACAGCATGTCGATGCGGCCGCTGGCTTCCCAGGTCACCACGCCGCCATAAGTTTCCAGCGGCGTGCTGGAGAAACGGTGGAATTTGAGGCGATCGATCGTCACCACCGTATCAGCGTCCGCGAAGGCCTTATCGACCTCTCCCCATTCGAACAGCGAACCCCAGCTTTCGTTGGTGCCAACCTGCTCGTGCAGCAGCGTCTCGTTGCGCAACGATTCGACGGCATCGACCACCACCGGAAGCGGCTCGTAGTCGACGCGCACCTTTTCCGCTGCATCGACGGCGAGCGCCACGGATGTGGCAACCACCGCCGCCACCGGTTCGCCCTGAAACCGCACGCGATCCGGCGCCATGCAATAGTCGATCACCTGATCCGCCGGCGGCGGCGCGATCTGCATGAAACGGTTGGTCAGCGCCGCAACTTCGGCACCGGTCAGGGTGCAGATGACCCCCTCGCTGGCCTCGGCCGCGCTGACATCGACCGAACGGATGCGCGCGTGAGCATAAGGCGAGCGGACCAGCCGCACATGCAGCGCACGTCCGCCTTCATCATCGACGAAACGGCCCCGGCCGCGAACCAGCCGATTGTCTTCCTTGCGGCGAAATGGAGCGTTCATCGTGCCGATCCTGTCGATTTGCCGAACAGGCCGCGCAACGAGGACGTGCCGCGCGATACCAGCGAGGGCGCCGCCGGCTCGGCTTCACCGCCAAGCTCCATGCGCACCGCCTGCACCAGCGATTTGATCTGTCGCTTCGCCAGCGGCAGAAGGATGCCTTGCGCCAGCGATGCGAGCGTTCCGCTCACCACGCTCTGTGTCACCCAGACGACGCGAGCACCGGCGCTTCCGTCTTTCGGCGCGACAGAGAACGTCATCCGGGAATCCATCATGCCCAGTGCATGACGACCCTTGATCACATAGACGGCCCGAGACGGTGCCTGGCTCTCGACCAGCTCGGCGTCCACATCGGCGCGGCCGCGAATTTGCGGAACGCCGACCTCCAATGTCACCGTGAAATGACGCTGGTCCTTGACGTCGAGTCCCTTGAAATACGGGAGCACGGGCGCGAATTTTTCCGGCGTGGTGATGAAGGCAAAGGTCTCATCCGCCGACGCCGCGGTATCGAATTCACCATCGAGATCGACATTCATGACCTGCGCTCCTTAATGATGGCGGCGGCCGAGCGGACGGCCTCGATGATCGGCAGATAGCCGGTGCAGCGGCACACATTCCCGCCCAGACCCTTGCGGATCGCCTTGTCGTCGAGGTCCGGATTCTGTTCGAGCAGACCGGTGGCCGCCATCAGAAAGCCCGGAGTGCAAAAGCCGCACTGCAAGGCGTGCTTGTCGGCAAAACACTGCTGCAGGACATTGAGCGTGTCGCCGCTTTCCAGGGATTCCACCGTGTTCACCGACCAGCCGTCGGCCTGAACCGCCAGCAGCGTGCACGATTTCGCCGGCCGCCCGTTCACCAGAACGGTGCAGGCGCCGCAATAGCTGGTGTCGCAACCAATATGCGTGCCGGTCTGGCCGGCAACCTCACGGATGAATTCAACCAGCAGCATGCGCGGCTCGACATCGGCGCGCACGATGCTGCCGTTGAGCGTGATCGACACCGGGATTTTCATGATCTCAGCCATAGTATTGATGCGTCTCCCCAGCAGGCGCTCCCGTACGGCGCGCCTCGACGACATTGAAGGCCCTTGTCACGAGGCCGGCGGCGAGCGAGCGCTTGTAGGCTTCGCTACCTTTCGCATCGTCGATCGGCTCGACGAAAGTGGAAGCCGCGGCGGCGATGTCAGCGATCAAGGCCGGCGTCACCGTTTTGCCGTTGGCGATGTCAGCGGCCGCGTCAAAGGCCAGCGGGGTCAAACCGAGGCAACCGAAGCCAAGGCACAGCGCGGCGATACGATCGCCGTCATAGTCGATCTGCAAAGCGACGCTGGCGGTCGGATAGGCCGGCGCAGCGCGCTTGAACGCGACGAAGGCACCGATCCCGGCGAGCGCGGCACGCTCCACCGCGATGCGAGTGATCAATTCGCCAGGAGCCAGATCCGGCGTATAGGCGTCGCGCAGCAAATCGCGCACGCGCAGCGCGCGCGTACCGCCCGGACCTTCGATCAGAACGGCGGCATCGAGCGCCACCAGCAACGCAGGCCAGCAACTGCACGGGTCTGCTTCGGCGAGCGATCCGCCGATCGTACCCATATTGCGCACTTGCGCATCGGCGATCCCCAGCGCGCAATCGGAGATGATGGGACACAGGTTTTGCGCGCGGAATTCGTTGCCGATATCGGCATGACGCGCGAGCGCGCCAATCTCGATCACGTCGTCATCGACGACGATATCGCGCGCATCATCGATGCCGCCGAGGTCGACGATCAGTTCCGGCCGCAGCAGCCGCAGCTTCATCATCGGGATCAAGGTCTGGCCGCCGGCCAGCACCTTTGCCCCATCGCCACCCTGCAACAGCGCGGCGGATGCCTCCGCGAAGCTGGCGGCTTTCACATAGTCAAATCGGGAGGGATACATGATTCATGCTTCGTATTGATCAAACGGCCGCGCGCCGGACATCGACGACCGGAACAAGGCTTCGGTCTTCCGGAAGGGCGAGCGTGGTGATGTCCGGCTCACGATAGGCGTGCAGCGACTCGACCTGATAGGCGAGATCCTCGCGGAACAGGTCGCCGACGACGCCCTGGATCAAGCGCGGCAAACCGAACTTCATGCCGCTGATCGACGACGCCGACAGGCCCATGCTCAACGTTGCGCCGTATGTGAAGTTATGGATGCGCGCGAGAACCGGAGCTTCGCCCGGCGCCTTCTCCGTGAACTGATATCCCGGCCCGAGATAAGGCGCGGCGCCGAGATAAGGGTCTTCCTCGCCCGGCGCCGGCGTGAACACATCGTTCCAGAGCGCGATGGAAGGCGCCAGCGCGGCCAACTCCGGCCGGGTGGCAGGATTGCTCGAAATGCCCGTGCCGCAGATCAGGAAATCGAACCGCATCGGCCCCTTCGCGGTCTCGACAACCACGTCATCGCCGTCGAGCCGCGCGCCGAGCCAACCGGCTCCGGTTTCGATGCTGAATTGCGGAAAGTTGACGCAACGCCACAACGTATCCTGCGGCGGCGGCTGACTCATGCCGGTGATGTAACGCATGAACCGCCAGCGCGCTTCGTCGGGCAACGTCCAGTAATGTCCCAGAAACCCCGATGTCTCCATCCACTTGTGGACGTTGATGCGCGGGAATACGGGTTTGCGCAGGCAGAGCGTCACCTTTGCCGCGCCGTGCTCCAGCGCCGTCGCCGCATTGTCGAAAGCGGATGCGCCATTGCCGAGCACGCCGATGCGCTGTCCGGCCAGAGCGGCAAAATCGATCTCTTCCCCCGAATGGGCGTAGCGACTCTTGGGAAGCGCCTCGGAAATGATTTTCGGGACGGTCCATTCGCCGGAACCATCGAGCCCGGTGCACAGGATCACCTTGCGGGCCAGCAGATGCGCGCCATCCGCCGTCTGTACGCGCACCCGGTCGCCATCGCCGGCAAAGCCGGTGACGCTCACGCCGTTGCGAACCGGCAGCTCGAGCACCCGGCGATACCAGTCGAGGTAATCCTGCCACTGCTCGCGTGGCATTCGCACCAGCCGCTGCCAGGCGTCCGCGCCCCATTGCGCCTCGTACCAGGCTTGCGGCGTCAGCGATGGATTGCCGAAATCGAGGCCGCTGACCATTTTCGGCGTGCGCAGCGTGATCATCCGCGCAAAGGTCTTCCACGGTCCTTCGCGGCCGGACGCGTTACGGTCCAGCACGAGGATGTTGGTGACGTTCTCACGGATCAGGCCGTAAGCAGCCGCAAGACCGCTCTGTCCGCCGCCGACGATGACCACGTCATAGACATGCTCGCCGGCCGTCGCTGCCGGCCGCATCCAGGGGCGTGACGGAAACGACAGGAATTGCCGCTCGCGAGCGATGCGCTGCTCCAGCGCGGCGAGATCGGATGCCGTCATCGCGGCGCCTCCTGTAACGCTGACCGGCCCTCGGCGGATCGCCCAACGATCGCCGCCAACACGCTCTGCTTGTCCGCCGGATGCTCCGGAAATTCCGCAACCGCCTGCTGGTCGCGCAGCACGATGATCCGGTCCGACAAACCAATCAGCTCATCGGTATCCGACGACACCAGCAGGATCGCCCTGTTGTCGCGCACCACGTTGCCGAGCAGACGATAGATTTCCGCTTTCGCGCCGACATCGACCGCCTTGGTCGGGTCGTTCATCACGTAAACGGTTGCGCCGCGCGCCAGCCATTTGGCGATGACCACCTTCTGCCGATTCCCTCCAGACAGCGAACGCACCGGCACATCGGGATCGGCCGGACGAATATCCAATTCCTTGATCAGGTCCATCACGGCAGCGCGCAACGCACGACGCCGCACGACGCCGGCCGACCTGAACCGCTTGAGGTTCGGCAGCAGGATATTGTCGGCGATGGAAAAGTTCGGAATGAGACCTTCCGCCATCGCATCGCCGGGGATCAGGCAGACGCCGGCATCGATAAAAGCGCGGATCGACGCGCGCGACAGATCACGCCCATCGACCGACAGCGCCGTTCCGGAAAACCGCCGCAGACCGGTCAATTCGGCCAGCGTGCGGTCGACCATCGATCCCACATAGGTCGGGATACCGACGATCTCGCCGCGGCGCAGGCTCACGTCTTCGAGGGCGGCACCGTCGGCCGATCGGATCATCTTTTGTGCCATCAGCGCCGGCGCACCGGGCGCCACATCCGCTTTCTGATAACCATGGGCCAGCTCGCGGCCGACGATCATCGCGACCACGCCGGCATAATCGACAGCGGCCCGCGGCAAGGAATCGATCTTGCGCCCGTTGCGCAGAACCGTCACCCGATCGGAGATCGCCAGAACTTCATCCAGATTATGCGCGATCAAAACGATTGCCGCGCCCTGCGCTTTCATCCGCCGGACGTGGCGGAACAGCTCATCGCGCTCCTCGGCACCGAGCGACGCGGTCGGCTCGTCCAGAATCAGAAGCTTGGCGTCACCGTCGAGCGCGCGAGCGATCTCGACAAGCTGCCGTTCCGCCACCGTCAGATCGCGGACCCAGGCACCGGCTTTGCCCTGCATCCCGAATGACCGCAGCCGTTCTGCCGCCGCCCGCTGCATGCTGCGCCGGTCGACGAGCCCGAACCGCAACCTGGGCCGACCGAGAAAGATGTTCTCCGCGACCGTCAGCGTATCCACGAGCTGGAATTGCTGATGGACGATGGCGATACCCTGCGTCTTCGCCTGATGCGGGCTACCCAGCTCGACCGGCTTGCCATCGATCAGGATGCGACCGCTGTCGGGTCGTTCTTCGCCCGCCAGCAGCCGCATCAGGGTCGATTTGCCGGCACCGTTCTCGCCGACAATGGCATGCACCTCTCCGCGCCGGATTTCCACCGAGACATCGGACAGCGCCCGGATCGGCCCGTAGCTTCGGCTCAATCCGTGCGCCGACAGGAACACATCCTGATCCGGCGATGTCATATTCTGCGGAGAGGTCATCGGTGCTTACTTCTTCACGCCGAGCCGTTCGCGCAGCGGCGGCGGGATCAGATCAAACGCATCCGCCTGCCCGACCATGCGATACTGGAAGGTGACGAACGGCTCCGGCTCCTTCTTGTTCTGCAGATAGTCGGCAACGGTCAGCGCCGCCGTGCGGCCCCAGCCGATGGGATCGAGCAGCACGGTCGCCGCCATCTCGCCTTTGTGGACGGCCGCCAGCGCCGGTGGCGAACCGTTGAGGCCGATCACCGCCACCTGTCCTGTCTTGCCAGCCGCTTTCACCGCCTGCGCCGCACCGAGCGCCAGATCGTCGTTCGAGGCGTAGATCGCCACCAGATCGGGATTCGCGATCAAAGCGTCTTCGCTCAATTTCAAACCGTTCTCGCGGGTCTGCGTCGAGTTCTGCGCGAACGTCACCTTGTATCCGGCCGGCTCGATGACGCTGCGGAACGCTTTGTCCTGTTCGACCATCACCAGCGCGCCGGCCGGTCCGAGCAGCATCGCGACCTTGCCCGGCTTGGTGTTCTTCACCACCCACTCGCCCTTGGACTTGCCGATCTCGTCGAAGTGAATGCCGACAAACGTCTTCCAGATGTTGCCGAAACGCTTGTCCAGCGTGCGGGCCACCATGAAAATCGGGATGCCGGCGTCGTGCGCGCGCTTGACCGCCGAGGCCGGGCCTTCGGTGTCGAGCGGCGACATCAGGATCGCATCGACCTTCTTGGCCGCAAGATCGTTGATGTTGTTGATCTGCTCGTTGACGTCCGCATTGGCCGACAGAAGCGTCGCCTCGATGCCGCGCTGCTTGAATGTCTCCACGGCGGACTTGCCGAGCAGCACATAGAACGGATTCTGCGCCTCCGGCAGCGAGATGCCGACGGTGTAGGTCTTGGTCTGGGCAACGGCGTTGCCGGACATCAGCGCGAGAAGCGCCGCCGAGAAAAGGAAAGCCAGCTTTTTCGACATGAAATTCTCCCCTGCCTTCGGATCGTGATGGTGATCGTCTATTTTCGTCTGCGAAGAGCTTCGAGCGAGGCGGCCAGAACGAGGATTCCGCCGATCGCCACGCCTTTCCAATGCGGATGGACGCCGACGATGTTCAGGCCGTTCCCGAGCGCCGTCAGAAGCAGGATGCCGACCATCGACCGCCAGAGACGGCCCTCCCCGCCCGCGAGCGACGCGCCACCGAGAACCACGGCGGCGATGGCCTCGAGTTCATAAAGAAAGCCGGCGGTCGGCTCGCCGCCGCCAGTCCGCGCGCAAAGCATCAGACCGGCAATGGCCGTCACCGCGCCTGCCAGCGCGTAGGTGACGAAGCGGATGAATTTGACATTGATGCCGGAGAGTTCGGCGGCCTGCGCGTTTCCGCCGGCGGCGTAGAGCGACACGCCGAACGTCGTGAACCGCAGAACGACAGCGAACACGGCGAAGACGGTGAGCGCGATCACGAACAGGAGCGGCACGCCGAGGACGCGCGACGTCCCGAGATCGGTGAACCAGGTGGGGAAATTGTACATCGCGCTGCCGCCCGCGAGAATCAGCGCAAGACCGCGCGCGATATTCAGCGCACCGAGCGTGACGATCAGCGGCGACACGCCGCAATAACCGACGAAGAAACCGTTGGCGGCACCCACCAGCATCCCCATCGCGACGCCCGCGAGCAACGCGATCACGACGCTGTCGGTGTATTCGATGGCCAGGGACGCAGCCACGCCACTCAAAGCCACCACCGCGCCGGCCGACAAGTCGAAGCCGCCGGTGAAGATCACCAGACTGGCCGCAACGGTCACCACCATCATGATGGAGACCTGATTCATGATGTTGAGCAGATTGGCCGACGACAGATAGCGGGAATCAATCGACCAGAACGTCAGGACCATCACCGCGAAGACGGCGGGGACAATCAACGGACCAATATTCGAGGCGAGCGTCGTCGGAAGGCGCATGAACTCTCTTTGGCGTCAGCGTGATCATCGTGCGGCACGAAAATCATAGCGATTCCAAAGATGTTGGAATGAGGCTGTTTCGGGAATCTTGTTGCGATTTTCGCAACAAGTGAGCGGCCGTCATTGGCACCGCCGGCGCGCTTGGCCCGCCGCCGATTCAGACGCTTCCGTCCGCCGGCGAAATCCTGTTCCGGCGGTCCCGGCGCGCGGCGTCCGCGATGAAGTCCCGCGGCACCGCCGCCAACAGGCTCTCGGTGTAGGGATGTTGCGGACGGTCGAAAACGTCAGCGGTCGGTCCCGCTTCCACAAACTCGCCCTTGTGCATCACGAACACGCGGTCACAAAGATAGCGGACCACCGCAAGATCGTGAGAGATCAGAACCATCGAAAAGCTGCGCTCGCTCCGCAAGCGCAGCAGCAGGTTCAGAAGCTGCGCCTGCACCGACACGTCGAGGCCCGACACGATCTCGTCCGCGACCAGAATTTCCGGCGCCCGGCACAAGGCCCGCGCGATGTTCACCCGTTGCTTTTGCCCGCCGGACAGTTCGCTGGGAAAGCGCAACGCCGCATCCGACGGCAACCCGACCTCGTGCAGCAACGCCTCGGCCTTCGCCAAGCGGTCGCGCCACGTCGCCTGTCCCGCTGCCTCCATGGCTTGCGTGATGATGCTGGCGACGGACCGGCGCGGATTGAGCGCCGATTGCGGATCCTGAAAAATCATCTGGATATGCGCGCGCTGATGCTGGCGCGACACCTTGTCACCGCCGGTGACATCGCGGCCGGCGAGAACGAGCTTGCCTTCGGTTGCCGTTTCCAGCCCGCACAGAAGACGCGCGACGGTGCTTTTGCCCGAGCCGCTTTCACCGACGATGCCGACAAACTCGTTCTGCTGGAGCGTGAAGTTGATGTTCCTGACGGCTTGAAAATTCGTGCGCCGGAAGATTCCGGCCGTCATGGAAAACGTCTTTGATACTGATTCGACCGTCAGCAGCGAGGCGCCATAGGGCTTCTTGTCGATCGCCTGCCGGAGCGGCGGATCGATCCGCGCCGTCAGATCGCTGCGAATGCAGGCAACATCATGCCCCTCGCCGACGCTGACCGCCGGCGGCGTCTTTTCGCGGCACGCATCGATGACATTCGGACAGCGCGGACCGAACAAGCATCCGGCAATGCTGCCCAGCGCACTGACCCCCGGCATGCGATCCGGAAGCGAATACAGCCCGATCCGCGAGGCGTGAACGGAGGGATTGGATAGCTGCAAACATCGCGTATAGGGGTGCGCCGCATCGGCAAAAATCTCTTTCGCCGGCCCGTATTCCGCGAGACGGCCGGCATACAGAACCAGGACCTGATCCGAGATGTCCGCGGCCAGCCGCAAGTCGTGCGTGATGAAGATCACGCTGGTGCCTTCACTCCGTTGCAGATCGCGGATCAGTTCGACAATCCGCGATTGCGTCGTGACATCGAGCGCGGTGGTCGGCTCATCCGCGATCAGGAGCTTCGGCCGGCTCGCGAAGGCCATGGCAATCAACACGCGTTGACACATGCCGCCGGACAACTGGTGCGCATATTTGCCGAGGATGTCCGCGGGACGCGGCAGCCGCACCGCATTGAGCATATCCAGCGCGTAATCCCGGCGCGCGCGTTTCGCGCCGATCCCCAAACGCGCGAGATGCTCGTCGATCTGGGCGCCGATGGTGAGAACGGGGTTCAGCCCCGACAGCGGCTCCTGCGGCACGAACGCGATATCGCGCCCAAGCAGCATGCGCCGCTGCTCCGCGGGCATCCCGATCAGATCCTGTCCCAGAAAGGACAGGCCGCCAGTCACCGAGAACCCTTGCGGCAGAATTTGCGCGATCGCCCGTCCGATCATCGATTTCCCGGCGCCGGATTCACCGACCACGCCGAGAACGGAACCCCTTTGCAGGGAAAATCCGAGGCCGCTCACCACGGGAATGCGCGCCGCCCCGATCCGCGCACTCACCTCGAGATTGTCGACCGTGAGAATGCTCATGGCGCTATGTCCGCCCGCGCGCGATCAAACGGACATCCAGCGTGCGGCGCAGACCGTCGCCAAGGATATTGAAGCCGAGAACGGCCAGGAAGATCGCGAAGATCGGCAGAAACAGATTCCACGGCGCTTCGTAAATCGTCTGCCGCGCATCGGCCACCATCTGCCCCCAGGCGGGCGTGTTGGCGCTCACGCTCATGCCGACGAAGGACAGGATCGCCTCGACGATCACCGCGATCCCCATCTCCATACTGAGCAGCGTAATCAGCAGCGGGAGTGTCGCGGGCACGATTTCCTTGACGATCACGCGCGGGTGCGAAAACCCCATCAGTTGCGCGGCGGCGATATAATCCTTGCGGCGGACCACCAGCACCTCGCTGCGGATCACGCGGCAGAACCGCGTCCAGTCGACGGCAACGATCGCGAAAATGACATTGCGCAGACCGACGCCGAGTCCGACCATCAGGATCAGCGAGAGGATGACCGGCGGAAAAGACATCCAGACATCGACCGCCCGCCCGATCAGCGCATCGATCCGTCCGCCGAAATAGCCGGCGACATAGGCGAGCACCGCGCCGACGATCATCGCACCGAGGGACGCCAGAACGGCTACGGTCATCGCCACGCGGGCGCCGAAAATCAGACGCGACAGCACGTCCCGGCCAAGACTATCGGTCCCGAGCAGAAACGACGGGTCGCCGCCTTCGGACCAGGCCGGCGGCAGCAGGATCGACACGAGATTCTGCTCGTTGGGGTCGTGCGGCGCGATCACCGGCGCGAAAATGGCGCAGACAACCAGAATGCCGACAATCGTCAGGCCAATCAGCACGCGGCTCGAGCGGAAGACGGAGCGCAACACTACTGTGCCCTCAGCTTCGGATTGAGCACGAGATAAAGCGTATCGACAACCGTGTTGATCACGAGAACCACCACGCAATAGGCGAGTCCGACAGCCTGGATGATCGGCAGATCGGCGTTGCGAACCGCGTCGACCATCACGCTGCCGAGGCCGGGATACGAGAAGATCACCTCCACCAGCAGCGTCCCGCCGAACAGGAACCCGAATTGCACGCCCATCAGGCTCAAGGTCGGCAGGATGGCGTTCTTGAGCGCGTGCCCCAGAAGAATGCGCGTCTCGGTCACGCCGCGCAAACGCGCCAGATGGATATAGTCATCCTGATAGACGTCGATCAGGCTGGATCGCAAAACGCGCATGATCGCCGGCGAGAATGCGATGCCCAGCGCGAAACATGGCAGGACCATGTGTTTCAACGCATTCCAGAAAATCGCGAACTGCCCCGAGAACAGGGCATTCAGCAGCAGAAAGTTGCTGCCTTCGGGAAGACGCAGATCGGCATCAAGCCGTCCGGTGAACGGCAACACGTTCAACGCGACGCCAAAGATCAGAATGAAAAACAACGCCCACAGGAATTCGGGAATGGACAACAGAACGATGGTGACAAGATCGATGGCCGGCTCGGCATAGGAGCCGCGTGACGCGAACAGCAGCAGCCCGCCACCGATGCCGAACACGGTGGCGATCAGCATCGAGAGGAACGCGAGCTCGATCGTCGCCGGCAGGGCGTCGGCAATCAAGCCCCACACACTTCGCTTGAAATGAATCGACGTGCCGAGATCGCCATGCAGCAGCTTCACCAGCCAGATCGCGTATTGATCCCATAACGGCTGGTCCATGCCCATCTCGCGGCGATGCGCCTCGATCTCGGCGATGGTCGCCGTGGGCGGCATCGACATCGCCGCGGGGTCGACCGGCAGCACATGCAGCACGAGAAACAGCAGCACCGACACGACCAGCAGGATGAAGATCGAGGCGATGAGGCGCCGGCCGATCAGTGGCACGATCGTTGTCAACATGAGCGCCAACGCGCGCGGACCGGCCGCGCCGCCTCCTCCTCACCTTGCCGTATTCCGGAGCGCGAGCGATGCCGATCCCGCTCCGGCACCGCCGTTCAGGACCAGCGCATCGAATTCGCCAGCACCCACCCGTTCCCATATTTGAGGTAGGCGAGTTTCTTTTTCCGGACCAGCGTCTGGACCGACTGCAGCAACGGAATGGTGGCGCCCTGCTCCACCGCGTCCTTCGCCAGAGCCTTCCAGCCCTCGATGCGCGCCTTGTTGTCGGTCGCCGCCATCAGACGCGTGATCTCGCCGCCGATGGCCGGGTCTTTCCACGCCGACATCGGCAGCTTCGGATTGAGGAGGTATCCGCAATAGATTTCCGGATCGCCCGACGCGTTGTCCCAGGAATATAGCGTCGCCTCGGGAAGCTTGCCGGCGCGATTGAGCTCGAAATATTTCGCGTATTCGATGGTTTCCAGCTCCGCTTCGATTCCGACTTTCTTCCACATCTGCTGGATCGCGCGCGCCATGTCGTAGTCGCTCGGGAAATGCCCGTTGGTCGAGGCAAACTTGATCCGCGCAGGCTTTGCCGCGCTGAACCCGGACTGGGCCAGCAATCGTTTCGACAACTCCGGATCGTAAGCGAACTTGTAGCTGTCGAGATAACCGGCAGAACCGGGGCTGACGGGAATCGACAGCGGCACGGCGCTGCCCGCATAGAAGGCTTTCGAGAGCGCGGCCTTGTCGATCGCATGGTGCGCGGCGAGGCGAACATTGCGGTCCGAGAAACCTTCGTCGTTACGGACCTGCAACAGCACGACACGGGTAATCGGGTTGATCTCGGCGGCGAGGCTTTGCTCGCGTTGCAGGCGCGGAATATCCCGCACCGGCACGTTGATGGTCAGATCGATCTGGCCCGACTGGATCGCGGCGACCCGCGCCGAGGGATCCTTGAGGATCTCGAAGATCACGCGCTTGATCCCCGGCTTCGGCCCCCAATACTTCTCGTTCCGCTCCAGCACGATCCGCGAATTCAATTGATATTCGACCAGTTGATACGGACCCGTGCCGACCGGCTTTTCACGGAATTTCTCGACCCCGACCGATTCCATATATTTTTTCGGAACGATGTAGCTGCCGAGGAAGCCGAGCCACGTCGGCGCCGTCGGCGCGGGAGACGAGAACTTCATCACCGCTTTGGTCGGCGATTGAACCTCGATGTCGCTGACCTTGCCGAACGACGATTTGGTATCGACGGCATGACCCGCCTTGATCCGTTCGAAGAACGTGTAGCGGAAGTCGTCCGCCGTCATCCGGTCGCCGTTGTGGAAAGAAACGTCGTCGCGCAATTCGACGGACAGGCTGAGGCCGTCCGGCGCCATGTCCCACTTGGTGATCAGCTTCGGGATCAGATGCAGCGCCGGATCCTGGTCGAGCGGCTGGTCGAACACCAGCTTGAACAGCGGCTGCGAGTCCGGACTGAACCGCTGGTTCGGATCCCATGAAGGGACATCGCTCGGCCAGCCGATCACCGCCGAATCCTGGCTTTGAGCAAAGGCCGGCGAGGTCAACGAAATGAGCGGGCCGCCCGCGCAGAGCGCGGCGAGCCCCGTCATCACCAGCCGCCGATCGTGATCGACACCATCCACGCGCGGGACAGTGATGTTCCGAGGATCTCTCAAACGCATGGCTCAGTCCCACCCTTGGATTGCGATGTGCTCTTGCGATGTGCTTGCAGTCTCGACGCAACGACGCTCCGTGCGCCTGTACTGGATCACCTCATCTTGAACCAACAGACGCACGGCGCCAGCAAATTATGACACCACGGACAACTTGACATCGATATTTCCGCGCGTGGCGTTGGAATACGGACACCGTGCATGTGCACCGTTCACGATCTCCTCGCCGACCGTGCGGTCGATACCGGGGAGGTTGACCCGCAGTTCGACGGTCAGCGCATAGCCGACGGCGATCGGACCGATCCCGACTTTGGCGGTGACACTCGCGTTGTCCGGCAGGGCAATTTTGCTGGTACGCGCGACGAGCTTGACCGCGCCCAGAAAGCAGGCCGCGTAGCCGGCCGCGAACAGTTGCTCGGGATTTGTCCCGCTGCCGCCGCCGCCACCCAGAGCTTTCGGGACCGAAAGCGTGACATCAAGCGTGCCATCGCCGGTGGAGGCCCGCCCCTCCCGGCCACCCGTGGCGGTGGCCTCCGTCTCGTAGAGAACCTTGTCTGGCGTCATCTGACCGCTCCATCTCTTTTGGGCCGACTCTCCTGCCGGCTATTTGCGATGACGTGCAAGCAAGGCCCGGAAATCCGCTTTCGCGCGCTCCGGAGCCAAAGCAAAGCTCGGACCGCGGCTGGGCTCCGTGCCGTTCAATCGGTGCAACTGCACCCACATCTCCGCGGATTTCAACGCGACCGCCGCACAGTTGATCACCGGCGCATGGCCGATCTTGAAGCCACGTTCGCCACACACCAGCAAACCGGGAAGAACGCCGGCAGGAACGATCACGTCCGCGCCCGCATCGACCAGCGGCTGCGCGCAGGTCCTGAAATCCCGCAGCATCCGCTCTTTCGCAGCCTGATCGCCGGCGAAAGCCGCGCCGAAATCCTCCGGCTGACAGCCGATGCAGACGACCTTCACGATGCGCGAGCCGATGCCATATCGATCCGCCTGCTCGTAGTGCCAAACTTCAAAAGCGGAATCGAGCGTCACCAGACCGAGACGCCGGCCCAGTTGAGACGCCGCGAGCAACGTCGCTTCCCCGGTCCCAATGACCGGAATCCGAAGCGCGGACCTCAGCTCATAGACACCCGGATCCTGGAAGTGCCCCATCACGAAGGCATCGTAACCGTCTTCCTCAGCCTGCAGGCCGTAATCGACGGCTTGAACCGAACAGCGAAATTCGGCGAGCCGGCCGAAATCGCGATCATGGGGAGATAGCCCGTTGACGTGAACGGACGTGCCGGGCGCGGCGATATCGTTCAGATATTTGCTGAGGGATTGCAGATAAGGAGCATTGGCAGCGACATCGACAAAGCTTTGCCAGAAGATGCGCATATTGGCTTCATTCCCTCGCGCCCCCGTTTTTATGCAATTCTGGGCATATTTCCGGCGGGCTGTCGATGCTCAGATGCAATTGTTTCCTTGCGCTGCACGCAACACAAGAGAGCGCACGGTCGAAACTTCATACGCCTTCCGCCGCTCATCGCCGGATAACTCTGTCCGCTTTGCAAGACCGTTGCAACGCATTTGCGCGGAGGTGGTATTTTTGCTGACCGCGCGGCCGCTCCCGCGCGCATATCGGATTCTTTTGCCGAATTCTTTCGCACTTTGTCGCGCAACGGGCTTTGCAGCAGCCTGCCGGATGGGCTTCACTGGCTTCACCTTTCAGCAGGCGGACCAGTCACCGTGCCAGCCACGACCGAACCTTCAAAAATCGAACACGCTTTTGTCGAAACGCCGTTCGGCCGAATCCATGCCGCGATCTGCGGGCAAGGGTTTCCGTTGCTGCTGTTGCATCAGACGCCACGGTCCTGGCGGGAATTCGAATATGTCATCCCCCTGCTGAGCGGCCACTTCCGGACGATCTCCATCGATACGCTCGGTTTTGGGGAATCCGACCCGATCGATCGCGACAAAGCGTCGATCGAGGTGTGGGCGCAAGCGTCTCTCGCCTGTCTCAATGCGCTCGGCATTCGCGACTTCGCGGTGGCCGGGCATCATACTGGCGCGGTGATCGCGGTCGAGATCGCCGCCCTGTCGCCGCGGCAGGTTCGCGCACTGGTTCTGTCGGGCTGTCCGATGGTGGACGCGGAACGGCGCGCCCGACCGCATGTGAAAGGCGGTATCGACGACGTCGAACCGCGACCGGACGGAGGGCATCTGGTCGATCTCTGGACCCGCCGTCAGCCGTTCTATCCGGAAGGCGACACGCTTCTCCTGCAGCGCTTCATCATCGACGCATTGCGCGCCGGCCCGATGGCCGCCGCAGGCCATCATGTTGTCGGTCACTACCGGATGGAGGATCGGCTCGGCGCGGTGCAAAGTCCCACCTTGATCATCGATCCGGTGAAGGATCCGCACGTTCATCCGGCAGCGGCGAAACTCGCGCGTGCGATCGCCAACAGCACCATTCGTCCGGTCGCGGAGGGCATGGTGCCGCTCCCCGAGCAACTCCCCGGCGAATTCGCGGCCCCTATCATCGATTTCGTCCGGCCGCTGGTCGCCCGGTAAATCACCACATCCATCACACGCGAGATAGGCCATGAACGGCAATACGCACGGCAGCAAGCACAAGCTACGCATCTGGGCGCAGGGCGCCACCCACCCGACACACCATCAGAGTTATCTGGCGTCGCTGCTGCCGCACATGCAGTCTTGCCTGGATCCGGACTTCGAGCTGACCTTTCACACGATCACACCGCCGGTGACGACCGTGCACGCGCTGTCGGAATTCCGCTTCTCGCGCGAGGTCATCCGCGGCGCGATCGAGGCGGAAAAAACCGGCTGCGACGTCTTCTTCATGAATCACTTTCAGGATGTCGGCCTCTATGAGGCACGCGCGTCCGTCGCGATCCCCGTGCTCGGCCTCGGGGAAACGACGCTGCTGCACAGTTGCACCATCGGGCGGAAACTGGGGCTGCTGGCGATCAATCCCGGTTTCATCGCCGGCCATCTCGATCAGGTGACGCGTTACGGATTGCAGCAGCGCGTCGCCGGGATTCGCGCCATCGACGCAAACATCCGCGACTACATGGAGGCGTTCGCCTCGCCCGACAAGAAAGCGGCCCTCGCCGAAGTTTTTCAGCGCGAATGCCGCCGCCTGCTCGATGCCGGCGCCGATGTGATCGTTCCGACCGGCGGCATCCCGATGATGTTGTTTGCCGGCGAGGCCGGCGCCAACATCGATGGCGCGCCGATCGTCAACGGCGTCACCATCCTCGTGAAAGCCGCGGAGATGGCGGTCAAGCTGCGAAAGCTCGGCGGCATCGGCACAAGCAGGATCGCGCAATCGGGGTTCGCTTTACCGTCGGCGCAAACGCTTCAGGAGTTTCTCCAGCACGGCTAAGCCCAGCGTCGACCGGGCGTCCAATCTCGCCGGCCGTAGGGCGGTTGCGCAGCGCTGCGGCTATGCGCCGGCGGCGATATCGCTCCAGCGATCCAGCAAGATTTTCGTGGTCTCGGTCACGTGCCGCGTCATCAACGCCACGGCACGGTCGGCATCGCGCGCGATGACCGCCTCCATGATCGGCCGGTGCTCGTCGAGATCGCCGCGTTCTTTCATGACGATGGCGCGCGAAAGATTGCGATAGCGTGACGACTGATCGAACAGTTGATCGCAATAGCCGCAGATCCAGCGCGACGGGCATGCCGCATTGAGCGCGCTGTGAAACGCGCGGTGCGGCGGGTCCCAGTCCGGATTGAGTTCGCTGTCGGCGGCGCCGGCGTAGCGTGGAACGCGGGCCAGCCGGTGATAGCTCAACAGCACATGCTCTTCCCAGGCGAGATCGCCGAATTCGATCGAACGGCGTAGCGCGACATCGTTGAGCCAGACGCGAGTATTGGTCAGTTCCTCGAGCTGCGCGCGGCTGATGCCGCTCACCGCAAACCCGCGCTGATCATTGAGCACCACCAGTTGCTCGGACGCGAGCCGGTTCAGCGCCTCGCGCATCGGGGTGATGCTGACCTCGTAGCGCTGACACACATCGCGAATGCGCAGCTTGGCGCCCGGCGTCAGCCGCCCGGCGATGATGTCGGCCCGCACCTGCTGATAGGCCGCACTGGCGATGGTCGCGTTTCCCGTCATGGCTGTCTGACCGCTGCTGTCATTGGGCGCTCTTGGTGCCGCATGGCTCTCAGAATCCCATCGGTCGGCGGTTCGCAACCCCTTCCTCCGGATATCGCATTATAGTCCCCAGAATCAGAAATGTTATAAATTTTGTTGACTGGTAACAGATGTTCGATCTTTACTGCCACAAAACGCAGAAACGGATGGGAGAAAACGATGGCTGACACCCGCGATATCGTCACCGGCGCCAAGGTTCAGGCGGCCCCCAAGGACTTTCTCTGGCCGAACGGAAAGCGCGTCGCGGTCATCTTCAACATCGCCTATGAGGGCTGGTCGGACGGCAAGACGCCGGGCATCGGCCCCATGGGCAATCCGTTGCCGGCCGGAAACGTCGATACCAACGCCATGTCATGGGCTGCTTACGGCCCCAACCGCGGCATCCAGCGGCTGACGGGCATCCTCGACCGGCACAAGATCAAGGCCAGCGTGATGGTCAACGGCGTCATCGCCGAGCGCTTTCCCGACACGGTGAAGGCACTGACCGCCGCCGGCCACGAGCCGCTGTCGCACTCCTACGCCATGGACGTGATCCCGACCATGCTGTCGGAGGAGCAGGAGCGCGCCAACATCGAAAAGACCACCGCGCTGGTCAGCAAGGCAGCGGGACAGAAGGTCGCCGGCTGGATCAGTCCGCGCGGCACGCCGAGCCGCAAGACCGCGCAGATGGTCGCCGACGCAGGCTATCAGTGGCAGGGCGACGCGTATGACAGCGATCTGCCCTACATCCAGCATTTCGAGAAGAACAGCATCGTCGCCATTCCGCTGACGATGGAGGTCAACGACATGCCGCTCTATGTGCGTTACGGCAACGCACCGAGCGTGTTCTTCGACATCTTCAAGGAAAATCTGGAATTCGCGCTCAAGCGCGAGACCGGCCCGATCAGCATCGACGTCACCGCCCACACCCATGTGTTCGGCCGCATGTCCGGCGCCTGGGTGTTCGACGCCTGCGCCGAGATTGCCCGCAATTCCGATGTGTGGATCGGCACGCGCGGCGAGATCGCCGCGCATGTGCGCAAAACCTTCCGCTGACGTGACCTTCTGATTTTCAGCCTCGCGAGATCATCATGCGTATTGTTCGCTTTCTCGGCGCGGATGGCCCGCGCATCGGATTGGTACAGGGTGCCAGCACCGTCGATCTGTGCGCCGCCGCGCAAGCGCGCGGTCTCGACTGGCTGGTGCCGTTCTACAAAGACCTGCGCGCATTCGTTGCCGCCGGCCGCAATTTGCGGGAACTGACGCAGGAATTGGCATTCAACGCATCGGCCTGGACCAACCCGACGGCCGAGCTTCGCCTGCTCGCGCCCTACGAAGCGGGCGGGAAAATCCTCGCCCATGTGGTGAACTATTTCGAGCACGGCGCCGAAGCCAATCTGAAGGCGCCGGAAAAGCCGTTCTTTTTCTACAAGCCCGGCTCCTCGGTCGCCAATCCTGGCGATCCGATCATCGCGCATGCGGTCTCGACCAAGCTCGATCACGAAGTGGAGCTTGCCGTGATCATCGGACGACAAACCTCCAACGTCGCGGAAGACGATGTTTACGCCCATGTCGCCGGCTACACGATCGCCAATGACGTGAGCTATCGCGACCTGCAGACCAATGCCGGCTTCACCTCGTTGACGCCGCGCTACGGACAGAACTGGACGCAAGGCAAAGGACTCGACTTCGCCAACCCGATGGGGCCGGTTGTGGTCCTGACCGACGAGATGCCGACGCCCTATCCACTCAACATCGCCTGCCGCGTCAACGGCGACGTGCGGCAGCAGTCCAACACCGAGCATATGATCTTCAAGGTGCCGCAGCTCATCGCCGACATTTCCCGTGGCATGACGCTTTACCCCGGCGACGTGGTGCTCACCGGAACCTGCGCCGGCGGCGGCGTCGGCACCGGAAAATTTCTCAATCCCGGCGATGTCGTCGAGTGCGAGATCGAGAACATCGGCGTTCTGCGCAATCCGGTCATCGCCGATCGCAACACGGCCGGATGAGCCATCGGAAACAACAAGTCCAACAACAACGCGCAAGGGAGGAAAGCAATGCGGAGAATGATGTCGGCCATCGGCCTGATGCTGCTGGGAGCACTCGCCACACCGGCTGCCGCCCAGACCTATCCCACACGCCCCATCACCATGGTCGTACCGTTCGCTGCCGGCGGCCCGGTCGATACGCTGGCGCGCATTCTTGCCGAAGCGATGCGCAAGGAGCTCGGCCAACCGATCATCGTCGAGAATATCGGCGGCGCCGCCGGCACGATCGCCGTCGGCCGTGTCGCCAAGTCCGCTCCGGACGGCTACACGCTCAGCATCGGCAACTGGGGTACCCATGTGGTCAACGGCGCGATGTATCCGCTGACCTTCGACATCTACAATGACTTCGAGCCGATCGGCCTGATGTCGGCCACGCCGGAACTGATCGTGGTGCGCAAGGACTTTCCGGCCAAAGACCTGAAGGAATTCATCGCCTGGCTGAAAGCCAATCCGGACAAGGCGTCGATGGGGACATCCGGCGTCGGCAGTTCGGGTCACGTCGCAGCCGCTTCCTTTCAGAAGCAGACCGGCACCAAATTCCAGTACGTTCCTTATCGCGGCCTTGCCCCGGCGATGCAGGGACTCGTCGCCGGCGAGGTCGACATGATGATCGACGTGCCGTCGAATTCCATCGGTCACGTCAAGGGCGGCAGCATCCGCGCGCTCGCCATGATGGACAAGCAGCGTCTGCCCTCCATGCCCGATGTGCCGACCGTGGACGAAGCCGGCATGCCGGGCTTCTACGCGTCGATCTGGTATGCCCTGTGGGCGCCGAAAGGCACGCCGCACGAGATCATCACCAAACTCAACGGCGCCTTGAAGGTCGCGCTGGCCGATCCTGCGACCCGCGAACGGTTCGAGAAGGTCAACCAGACCATCGTCCCGGTCGCCGAGCAGACGCCGGACTATCTGCGCAAATTCCAGAAGGCGGAAATCGACAAGTGGTGGCCGATCATCAAGGACGCCGGCATCAAGGTTCAATAGCCGCCGGACTTACCGAACAAATCTGGCTTGCCTAACGAGAACGGCGCATCGGTTTTGACCGATGCGCCGTTTGATTTCGTGCAGCCTTCAACGCAGGCGGCGCGCTCTATTGCCGCTTGATGTCGCCCTTCTTCACGCCGGCTTCCGGGAACATCCACATGGCAACCACCATGAAGATCGCGGTGCCGATCACGATGAAGGCGAAGTCCGGGCGGATCGGCGAACCGCTCCAGTAGGCGAGCGCGAATGCCACCAGCATCACCACCAGTGACAGGATGGTTTTCACGTCATTGGGCATGATTGTCTCCCGATCTCGCAACGATACGGGTGCCTCAATAGGCACCCATGGGCTCGGCCGCGGCCTCGTCCGGCCGTTTCGGCGTTCCGCGCAGATCCTTGCGCAGATAGCGCGTGTCGTAGCCGTTGAGCAGCGTGCCGATCAGGCTGCGCTTCACGTCCGACGTATCGAACAGCCAGTCCGCGATCGGGAATGTCAGGTTCATATTGGTCTCCATCATCAGCCGCGCATTGTGGTGGGCGGTGTGATGGCGCCGCAGGGTGTTGACGAACGGGCAGTAGCGCACGAACCAGTTTTCGTCGACGTGGCAGCAGAAGTGCATGAACTCGTAGATCAGGTACATGCCGGTGGTGGCGCACATGAACAGCCAGCCGACATTCGGCGAGAACAGCAGGCCGAGAATGATCCCCGCCGGGATCGACATCAGGATGAAAACCACCAGCGCGTAAGGCGGGAACACCGTCACGCGCCAGTCGAGCGGATCGCGGAAGCGCATCTCGTCGTCGGTGAAGAACTGGTGGTGATTGAGCGTATGCCGCTCATAGACCGCGCGCAGCCCCTTGATGTTCACCGGCCGGTGCATGACGTATTTGTGCACGACCCATTCGAACAGATTGGTGAACAGGAAGGTGATCGGCAGCGTCAGCCATTCGAGCCAGGTCACATTCTGGATGTGCTGGACGTAGATGTAGAACGCGGCCGCTCCCATCGCATAGATGATCAGGATGTGGACGTATCCGTCGTACCAGCCGACGATCCGCGAGCGATATTCCTGCCGGAACTGAATCTGGCGTTGGCCGATCATGCTGACCTCCTCTCGGAAACGCCCTAGCCCTTGATAAATCAGCGCTTTCTGGCGTTCCGCATCTGATATATCACAAATCTATCACATTCGGAGGACTGCTTCAATGCGGCTTCCGCAGGGTGCTAAAGGCGGGTTCCGGCGGCGTTGGCCGCCGCGCCGCCGGCGCTCATGCCGCCGGTCCCCTCGATCACCCGAACCACCGCCGGATCGCGATAGGCGTCGTGCGGGCTGCCGGCGAAGATGATTTCGCCGCGCTCCATCACGTAAAGCCGGTCGGTAAATTCCGGGACGTGATGAACATTGGATTCCGAGATGAAGATCGAGTGGCCGAAATTGCGAATGGCAGCGAGGCCCTCGACGATCGACGGCACGATCGCCGGCGACAGGCCCTCGGTCGGCTCGTCAAGCAGCAACAGCTTCGGGTCGAGCGTCAGCGCACGGGCGATCGACACCATCTTGCGCTCACCGCCGGACAGAGCCTGGCCGCCACGTTCGCGATAACGATCGAGCTTCGGGAACACGCGATAGGCTTCGGCGATACGCTCCTCGGCGGTCCGGCCGGTCTCGACGGTCCAGGTCGGCATGGCGATGTTCTCGGCCACCGTCAGGTCGCCGAAGACCTCGCTCTCCTCCGGCGAGAAGCCGATGCCCATGCGCGCGATCTCGTAAGGCCGTTTGCCGATGAGCGGCACGCCTTCAAACTCGATCGCGCCGCCACGCGGCTTGCGCGAACCCATGATGCTGCGGAACGTGGTGGTCTTGCCCGCGCCATTGCGGCCGACGAGACAAACGATCTCGCCCGCCTTCACCTCCAGCGATACCCCGCGCAACACCGGGCTGCCCTGAATATCGACGACGAGATCACGCACCGACAGCATGAGCGCCTCTGCGTTTTCCGACGATGGTTTCCAGAATCAAGGGATCGGCGAAGAACTTGTCCGGCGGCAGATCGGCCAGCACCTTCCCCTCCGACAGCGCCATCACCCGATGCGAATAGGCGGAGACGAGATCCATGTCATGTTCGACCAGGATAATCCCCTCGACGCCCGCAGCTTTCGCCGCCTTCATCAGCGTTTCCATGATGCCGTGCTTCTCGGCGGTGGAAACGCCGGACGTCGGTTCGTCGAGCAGGATCACCTTCGGATCGAGCGCGAATGCCGAGGCGACGTCGAGCAGCTTCTTCTCGCCCTGAGAAAGATTGGCGGCGAGTGTATCGAGCCGCGCCTCCAGCCCGAAGATGCGCGCGATCTCCCGCGCCTTGTCCTGAATCGGCTTGTCGCTCGCCACCGCGGACAACAGTGACCAGCGCCGCTGCCGCCGCGAGATGACCGCGATGGCAAGGCTTTCCCGCACCGTCAGACGCGGAAAGATCTGGATGAGCTGGAACGCGCGCGCGAGCCCGAGTTCGGCCAGCAGCACCGGCCCCTGTCCGGCGATCGTCTTGCCCTGAAAGAACACTTCGCCGTCGGTCGGTTGCAACAGGCCGGTGAGCAGATTGACCAGCGTGGTCTTGCCTGCGCCGTTCGGCCCGACGATCGCCAGCACCTCGCCGGCGGACGCCGTCATGCTGACGCCATCGAGCGCGCGGAACGGGCCGAAGGATTTTCCGACCCGGCGGGTTTCCAGCAGCACGGTCATGCCTGCCTCCGTCCGTGCGCGCGCCACAGGTCGAACAGACCCATGATGCCGCCCGGCAACCCGATCACCACCAGCGCCAGGATCGCGCCCAGCACGAAGCGCCAGTATTGCGTCAGCGATTGCAACTGATCCTGCAAAATGGTCAGCGCCAGCGCGCCGACGATCGGCCCGAAGAAATTGGCGAAGCCGCCGAGCACGGTCATGAAGACGAGATGCCCGGAATGGGTCCAGTGCACCAGCTCCGGATCGGCAAGGCCGACGCGGAAGGCAAGGATCGCCCCGCCGGCGGCGCCGAAGCCGGCGGAGATGATAAAGGCGACAAGCCGCATGCGATGCACATGCACGCCGAGATATTCCGCCTTGCGGGCATTGTCGCGCAGCGCCTGCAACTGCAAGCCGAACGGCGAATGCACGATGCGCCACATCAGCAACGTCGCCAGCACGGTGAGCGCGAGACAGTAATAGTAGAACGGCCCCGACAGCAGTTCGATCTTGTTGTAGCTGTCGAATTCAAGACCGAGGATGTTCATGCGCGGCACGCGCATGCCGCTGTCGCCGCCGGTCAAATCGTAGAACTTGAACAGGAAGGAATGAAACAGCATGCCGAAAGCAAGCGTCAGCATGCCGAAGAAGATGCCGGTATAGCGAACGCAGAGAAGGCCGATCGGCACGGCAATCAGCATCCCGCCGATCATCACCCCAAGCAGCACCAGTTCGAACGAGCGGATGCCATAGGTGCCGGCCAGGATCGCCGCGCCGTAAGCGCCGATACCGAGGAACATGGCATGGCCGAACGACAGCAGCCCGGCATAACCGAACAGCAGGTTGAAGCCGAGCAGCGCGATAGCATAGGCGAAGAACGGGATCAGCAGGTTGACGTAATAAGGCGGCGCGACCAACGGCAGGGCCGCAAAGACAAGGGTCGCCAATACGGCAAGGGCGAGTGGAAAGGGTTTCATGTGGTTTGCGTCCCGAACAATCCGGTCGGCCGGAACAGCAGAACCGCGATGACGATGACGTAAATCGCCAGCACCTCGAACTCCGGATAAATGACAACGGCCAGCGCGCGGATGAGACCGACGATCAGAGCGCCGGCAAGCGCGCCGCGCATCGAGCCCAGCCCGCCGATGACAACGACGGCAAACGCCTCGATCACGAATTCGATCGCCATGTCGAGCGACGCCGCCGCGGTCGGCACCACCAGCGCACCGGCCACGGTGCCGAGCACGGCGCCGGCGGTGAACACCACCGAATAGACGCTGCGCACGTTGACGCCGAGCGCCTCCGCCATTCCGCGATTTTCCGCGGTGGCGCGCAGCAGCCGGCCGTAATTCGTCTTCTGCAGGAAGGCGCCGACGCCGACGGCAGCGAGGATCGCGGCGAGGATCACCAGCAGATTGTAGACCGGGACGCTGAAGTCACCCAGGCGCAGCGTGCCGTAAATGAGATAGCCATTGTCGAGCGAGCGCGGATTGGCGCCCCAGAAGAACCGGAACACGTCCTGGAACATCAGCACCAGGGCGAAGGTCAGCAGCAGCGCGAAGCTTTCATCGCGGCCGTAGACCGAGCGCAGCAACCGCTCGATCGGCGGCCCGATCGCGCCGAGCAGAATGCCGGCGAGGATCAGCACCGGCAGCATCAGCCAGTGCGGCACACCATGCATCTCAGCGAGCGTCAGGAAGGTGATGCCGAAATAGGCGCCCAGCGCGTAGAACGAGCCGCACGCCAGATTGACGATCTTCTGCACGCCGAACACGAGCTGGAGCCCGGCTGCGACGAGGAAGAGAACGGCGGCGTGAAACACGCCGCCGATCAGGATAGTGGCGAATGCCGACATTCAGACCGCTTGCGTCAGTTCAGTTGTGAACGGATCGGATGAGATCAGACATTGATCAGATGTTGAATTTGGCGGTCTCGATCCACTTCCAGAAATCCGCCCCTGCCGGCTTCTGCAGATCGGGCGAATACATCGTATCGAAATTGTCCTGAAGCGTGACGAAGTCGTACTTGTTCTTGTGCGTGCTGAGGCCCTGCACATAGGTCTGATCGGCGATCTTGTCCTTGCGCCACGAGCCCTTGCCGCCGAGGCTGTCGACGTTCTGGCCGATCATCGCCTGCGCGATCTCGTCCTGCGTCGGCCACGATCCGCCCTTGGCCTTCATCGCCGCCTCGACCGCCTGCTTGTAGGACTGCATGGAGAAATAGGCACGGTCGGCTTCCCAGTTCGGATAGTCGTTGTGGGTCTTGTGGTACCAGGCGACGAATTCCTTCGCGAGCGGGCTCGCCTTCGGATTATCGAAGTACAGCGTGTTGTGACCGAAGATCATGCCTTCCGGCGTGAACTCCTTTTTCATCAGCGAGTGCTGCCAGCCGGCGCCGGGGAACACCATCTTGGTGCCCTTGGTCAGCTCCGCGGCATGCGCCTGCTTCATGAACACCGGAAGATCGGCGAACAGCAGCGAGGAGAAGATCAGATCGGGCTTCGCGGCCTTGAGCGCGGCAACCTGGCTCGTCAGTTCGAGCGAACCGACCTTGACCCACTGCTCGGTGACGACCTTGTGCTCGATCCCGAAGCGCTTGAGCAGCGCGAGGAACGCCGCCTGGTTGTTGCGGCCGTAGGAATAATCCGGGTTGATGCCGGCGACGGTGACGAACTGGCCCTTCCAGTATTTGATCGCGAGCAGCGAGGCCATGATCGCCTCGCATTCGTTGTCGCAGGACCGGAACAGGTATTTCGGGTTGGGCAGCTTCTCGACGACGCCGTCCTGGGTGGTGCCATCCCAATAGATCGTCAGCGCGCGGGCTTCCTCAACCACCGGACCGAGCGCAAGGCCGACGCCGGTCGAGATGATGCCCATGGTGCAATCGACCTTCTCCTGCTGCACCAGCTTGGAGAAACGTTCGATCGTGTCCTTCGGCGAGGTCTCTTCCTCGATCACCAGTTCGACCTTGCGGCCGCCGATGCCACCCGCCGCGTTGAACTTTTCCATCGTCCACTGCGAGGCGCGAATGCCGTTTTCGCCCGGACCGGCGGCAACACCGGAGCGCGGCGCGAGAATGCCGATGCGCAAGGGTTTGTTCTGCGCGATCGCCGGCGCGAACACCTCGCCGGTAAATACCTGGCCGGACGCGGCGAGCGCCCCGACAGCGGCGGCAGACTTCAGCAGTTTGCGACGTGTAACAGACATCGTTTCCCTCCCTCAGGCCGCGCGTGCGGCACCATTGAACCGGGACCGCTTGTTGCGGCTTCTCCGGTTTAGACGTTTCCCAGGTTATGATATATCAGTGGAATGTCAGCGCAAGACCAACCGGCAGCGCAGATGCCGCAGCCGGGCCGCGACCCGCCCCCGTGAGGAGCGGGCCGCACTGCACGCCGCATGTCGCGGAGCAAAACCCGCACCGCAACATGGCCGCGCGAATTTCAGTATTCGGTCGTTTCTTCTTCCAGCTTCTTGCGCTGGGTCAGGTTGAAACGGCCGTCATAGATCGGCGCCTTGCGCGTCGTCGGGCCCATATACTGCACGTAGAGAATGGTGCCGCCGGTCTTGGTCGTCAGCGCATATTCGTAATGCGGATCGGGATGGAAGATCATGCTGCCGACGCCGTAGGTCTTCCCGTTGATCAGAAACTCGCCCTCCAGCACGTACCAGATCTGCGCGAACCAATGGTTGTGCAGCGGATGGCCGGAGCCGGGCTCGTAACGAACCAAGCCGGCGTTGGGAATCGTCGGATCCTCCGCCGTCGGATGGAACAGCATTTTCGTCGTCTGGCCTTCATAGCGCAGCAGCGCCCACCCCTGTTCGTCGATATGCCGCGCCTGCATCGGCTGATGCGCGGGGGTCAGCGGGCCGCCCTCATCGCCCGGCAGCTTCTGTTCGGTCTTCGGTTGCGTCGCCAGTGCGGTCATCACCATCTCCCCTGTGCAAATGGTATCCCATTCGATGACAAACGTATCCCGTTGTCAAGCCTCACCGGCCTGGCCGCGGAGCCGTGGCACGGACGCCGATTTGTGAGTAGATTGCCGCGAATTTCCTGTTCGCGGCTGCTGCCCTTTCCGAATGACCATCAAAACCAAACGCAAAAAACCCGCCCCCCGGCAGCGCACGCGCACCTCCGTCGATATCGCCGAAGACATCCTTCACGACATCCGGACCGGCCGCCTCGCGCCCGGCGACCATCTCAGCCAGTACCAACTGGCGGAGATGTTCTCGACCAGCCGCACGCCGATCCGCGAAGCCTTACGGTTTCTCGAGGCACGCTCGGTCATCAGCCTGACGCCGTCCGGTCGGGCAAAAATCAAAGTGCCCACGCCCAAGACCGTGCGCGAAGCATTCCAGATTCGCGCCGAGTTGGAGGGCCTGGCGGCCGAGCTCGCGACCAACTGGCTCACGGCGGACGAACTGAAAACGCTGCAGGGGCTACAGGCGAAATATGCCGACGCGCTGCGCTCGACCGCCGGCAACGGCAAACCGAGCGCGTGGCTGACCTATAACGAGCAATTTCACGCCGTGATCAGCAAGGCGAGCCAGAACGATCGGCTGGTCGGGCTGATCGACGAAATGAACAAGGACGTGATCGGCATCATCCTCAGCTATGCCGCGCAGATCCCCTATCACCTGATGGAAGAAAACATCGCGCAGCACGAGGACATCCTCGCCGCGCTCACTAAACGCGACAGCGCGGCCGCGAAAGCGGCGATGCGCAATCACATTCTCCGGACGACGGACATCTTCCTGACCTGGCTGGAAAGCCAGAGCGGGTGAGCAGCCGCGCTTAATGCGCCTCGATGGATTGCAGCGCCGTATCGATCTCGGCGCCGGTCAGCGTCCAGTCGTTGTCGAGATTGGCCACCACCGACTTCATGAACGGCCCCGACAGGCGGATCGCCTTTGACGGGTCGCCGGTGTGTTCGACCAGAATGGCGAGCGCGAGCTGCTGCGGGCTGTCGCCCTCGTAGGTCCACTCGAAGCCGTATTTGGTGAACTGCTTGACCTCGTAGTGTTCCGGCAAAGACCGGCCATCCACCGTCACTTTCAGCCCATCGATCGTTCGCAAACCTTCAAATGTCGCCATGATGTCACGCTGCTGTTGTCACACGGATACGGTGGTGCGGGTGAAAGTCTCGACGTAATCCATCAGCTTGTCGCTGGCCGCCGCGGCCGCCGCGGGATTGCCCTTGGCAATCGCGCGCGCCTGCGCCGCATGCAATCGCGCGCACAGCGGCAGGTCGGCGGCGACGCGGTAGTGCATGTACCAGTAACGGCGCGCCAACCCCTGGAACAGTTTGGCCGACCGCGCCGCGTATTCGTTATGCGCGGCATCGAGCATCAGCGCGTTCATTTCGCGATCGAGCCGCATGAAGGAAATATCGTCGTTGCTGGCCGCCGCGGCATCCATCCCGCGGGCAATACCCTCGAGTTCCGTGCGCTGTTCCGGCGTCGCGCGTTCGGCGCCGGCCCGGCTCAGCAACCGCTCGATCTCGCGGCGCACCTCCATCAGCAGCAATTGATTGCGCGGATTGAGATCGGCCACGAGGATGCCCTTGCGCGGCAGGATCGTCACCAGTCCCTGACGCGCGAGGCGCTGCAGGGCTTCGCGGATCGGCGTGCGGCCGAAGCCGGTCGAGGCCGACAGCGCCTGTTCGGACAGCACCGCGCCGGGCTTGAGCTTCAGCGTGACGATGGCTTCCTCGATCGCGCGGAACGCCTGCTCGGTCAGCGGCTCGGCGGCGACACCCTCGTCGATGGACCGCTTGGCGGGTCGTTTCGCGGCTTTGGCCACCGGTCGCGTGGTCTGCCGGCGCCGCGCCGCCGTTGCCGCCGAAAACTGCCGTTCACCACGACGCATGTCAGATCTGCCTGCGTTTACGCACCATGGCTTCGAATTTCTCATATTCGGCTTCGTTGACGCCATAGGAATGATCATCGTCGGGGAAAACCCCCTCCTTCACTTCCCTGACGTACTGCTTGATGCCGTCGACCGCGACCTCGGTGAGCTTGGCGAACCGCTTGGTGAATTTCGGCTTGAAGTCGGTGAAAACGCCGAGCAGGTCGTAGCAGAGCAGGATCTGCCCATCGGTGCCCGCGCCGGCGCCGATGCCGATGGTCGGGATCGTCAACTGCTCGGAAATAAGCTTGGCGATCTTGGCCGGCACCGCCTCGAATTCCAGCATGAAACAGCCGGCATCCTCGATCGCGAGGGCATCCTCGAGAATCTTCATGGCCGCGTCGGCGGTCCTGCCCTGAATCTTGAAACCGCCGAACATGGCGATGGTGTGCGGCGTGAGGCCGATATGCGATGCGGTCGGAATACCGGAATCGACCAGCGCCTTGAGGATATGCGCCTGCGATTTGCCGCCCTGCGGCTTCACAGCGTCGCACAGCGATTCCTGCATGAAGCGCGTCGCGTTCACCAGCGCGCGATCGACCGTGTTGTAGCTCTGATACGGCATGCAGCCGAGCACGAAGGTATTGGGCGCGCCGCGCCGTACCGCCTGGCCGTGCATCACCATCATGTCCATGGTGGCGGGGACGGTGTTGCGGTGGCCGTGGGCAATCATCGCCAGACTGTCGCCGAGCACGGCGACATCGACCCCGGCCATCTCCGCCCATTGCGCGGAGGTATAGTCCGGCACCGACATGTAACACATCTTCTCGCCGGTCTGCTTCGACTCGCGGATTTCCGTGATGGTGCGCTTCTCGCGCTTCGCCGGCGCCGCAGGCATTTCCGCTGCCGCTTTGGCAGCAACCTTGCCCTTCGGGGCTGCCGCCTGCGCGGCGGCCGGCTTGTTGGTCTTGGCCATTGGTCGATCTCCGCGGCAAATCGCTATGCCCCCGGTTGCCGGCGGCTGATATATGTGTCGTATGTTACGGAGCGGTTGCGGCCGGTCAAGTCGCCGGAAGTCGTAACAGAGTGACGCGCACAAACATGGCAAGAGGAATGGCAAGAGGAGCGGCATGACGGCACTCCATGCGCTGATGGCACTCCCCTTTGCCGCGCTGTTGTTGGCGGCGGCACTTTATGTCCTGTCGTTGAGCGGGCACTTTCCGGCCGAGCATCGCGGCGCCGCCCTCCGCGGTGTGGCGGGCATTGTATTGATGGCGTTTACAGCTCTGGTGGTCGCCGCCGCCGTGATTGGCGGCGTCATCATCGCCTGGTCGAGCCTGCCGTTTGCGGTTCTGGTGATCGCGGCGGGCGCCGGAACCCTCGCCGCCCCGCTGATCCTGACCAATTTTCCCGACGCCTTCGTCAACGGACGCGGCGCGCTGATCGCCTTTGCCGTTATGGCTGTCGCTTGCTCCGCACTTCTTTTTTATGGAGCGGCCTAGTCCTGCAGGCCGTCAGATCGGATCCCATGCGAAAACGTCCGCCGATCGGTCGAGCGGCGTAAGCGACGGACCGAATGCTCCCTTCAACTGATCGGCGAGCTTCTCCGGCGTCCAGCCGTCGGACCGATGGATCGAGCGGATCGGCCGGGTCTGGTTGAACAGGAATATCTCGTTGTTCCGGACCGAGAAGATCTGACCGGAAATCCCGTTCGCCGCATCCGCGCCGAGATAAACGACGAGCGGCGCGATCTTTTCCGGCGTCATCTGCTGGAGCCGCGCGACCCGCTGCTTTTCCGCCTCCGTCTCCGCCGGAATCGAGCCGATCATGCGGCTCCAGGCGAACGGCGCGATGCAGTTGGAGCGAACATTGTAACGCTGCATGTCGAGCGCAATGCCGCGCGACAGCCCGACGATGCCGAGCTTGGCGGCCATGTAATTGGCCTGACCGAGATTGCCGATCAACCCGGAGGTCGACGTCATGTGCACATAGGCGCCGCCATTCTGATCCCGGAACAGACCGGCGGTCGCGCGGCACATGTTGAACGATCCATGCAGGTGCACGGCGATCACATCCGACCAGTCCGACCAGCTCATCTTGTGGAAGATGCGATCGCGCAAAATCCCTGCATTGTTCACGACGATATCGACCTTGCCGAAGGCATCGACCGCGGATTTCACGATCGCATCCGCGTTCTGCGGCTCGACGATGTTCAACGTCGAGGCGATCGCCTTGCCGCCTGCCTTGGCGATTTCGGCCACCACATCCTGTGCCGGACCGGCATCGCCGCCGGAGCCATCGAGACCCGCGCCGATATCGCAAACGACGACGCTCGCGCCTTCGCGCGCCATCTCCAGGGCGATGGCCCGGCCGATACCGCGACCGCCGCCCGTGACAAGAGCTACCTTACCGGCAACAATTCCAACCATTCGTGCCTTCCCATGCAGCGGTCGGCAAGCCTGCCACCCGCCGTTTTCTCTTTGCCCGGCCGCATCTACATTTTCAGATTAGCCTTGCGGACGACCTCGGCCCACCGATCGATTTCCGTCCGGATGAACATTCCGCATTCCTCGGGCGTGCTCCAGCGCGCATTGGCCCCCTGGTCGTGCAGGCGCTTCTTCATATCGTCCGATTGCATGATCTTGACGATCTCACGGTTCAATCTCTGGATGATCGGACGCGGCGTGCCGGCCGGCGCCACCATCGCAAACCAGGGGCTCGCGACGATGTCCGGAAAACCCGCCTCCTTCATCGACGGGATATTCGGCAGGAAGGCCGACCGCTCGGCACTGGCCACCGCGAGCGCGCGAACTTTGCCGCTGTCCACATAGGTCGCAAGGGCCGGCAGATTGTCGAAATCCATCTGAACCTGTCCGGCCATCAAATCGACGACGGCGGGCGCGCTGCCTTTGTACGGAACGGAGACCGCGCTGATGCCGGCCGACATCTTGAACATCTCGGTCAGCAGGTGATGCATCGACCCGATGCTCGGGATCGCGATGTTCAGCTTGCCTGGCTGGCTCTTGGCATAGGCCACCAGCTCCGCAACATTCTTCGCGGGAACGGAGGGGTGCACGGCAAGCACGATCGTCACGTCCGATATCATCGAGATCGGCGTGAAATCGCGCACCACATCGTAAGGCACCGACGGCACCAGCTTCAACGCGGTCGCCAATGCTCCGCTGTTGCCGAGCAACAAGGTGTATCCGTCCGCTTCGGACTTTGCGACATAGTCGGCACCGACCAGACCGCCGGCGCCCGCCTTGTTTTCCACGACAAACGACTTGCCGAGTACCTCGCCGAGCTTTTGCGCCAGGATACGGGCAACGATGTCGGTCGTTCCACCCGGCGGAAACGGCACCACCAGCTTGACCGGTTTCGTCGGATAACTGTCGTTAGCGCATGCAGGCTGGATCGCCGCCATCATGATCGAAACCATGAGAGCGGTGATCACTTTCGGAAATGACATCGCATCCTCCCGAGAACACGCTTTCAGGTTTGTGGATTATTGCGGCTTGGCGTTCGTCTCCTTGGCGATCTTCGCCCATTTGACGTTTTCGCTTTCGATGAATTTCTGAAATTCCTCCGGCGTGTTGGCGACCGGATCGAGACCGAGACTCGCCAGCCGTTTCTTCATCTCCGGTGATTTCAGGATCTTGACGATTTCAGCGTTCAGGCGATCGATGATCGGCCGCGGGGTCTTCGCGGGCGCCAGCACACCATGCCAGGCCACCGCCTCGACATCCGGCAAACCGGATTCCTTCAGCGTCGGAACATCGGGAAGCAGCTCCGTTCGCGTCGGGCTGCTGACGGCGATGGCGCGGAGCTGATTGCTCTTGATGTAGGGCAGCGCCGACGGAATATTGTCGAACGCGAAATCGGTCTGTCCGCTGAGCAGATCGACCAGCATCGGCGCACTGCCCTTGTACGGCACATTGGTCCATTGCACGCCGGTTTTGACCCGGATTTGATCGGTGGTCATATGGTGCATGGAGCCGATCGCCGACAATCCGGCGTTGAGCTTGTCCGGCTTGGCTTTCGCCAGCGCGATCAACTCCTGCACGGACTTGACCGGCAGTGACGGCTTGACGACGAGCACCAGTGCGCCTGCCGCCGCTTCGGTGATCGGCGCGAAATCCTTCACCGGATTATAGGGCATGTTCGGGAAAAGGCTGACGCTCACCGCCAGCATCGCCGAATTGCCGAGAACCAGCGTGTAGCCGTCCGGGTCAGCTTTGGCCGCCATGTCATGGCCGACCAGTCCACCGGCGCCCGCACGATTGTCGACGATGATGGGCTGCCCCAGCACCTTGGACAGATCGTTGCCAATGGCGCGCGCGAGAATGTCGGTCGTTCCTCCCGCGGGATAAGGCGCAATCAGCCTGATCGGCTTCGACGGATAGTCACTGGCCAGCACTGCCGATGCTGACAAACCGAAAATGGCGATGAAGACAAACCCCGCGAGCCTTGACCCTATCATTGCTTCCTCCCAGCTTGTTTTATTGTTTGCTTGTCGTCGCCCGCGCGCCGTTAGGTCTGAGCGCGGGTCAGTTTCGTCTCCCATTCGAGATAGCGCTGCATGCCGGCCACGCCTTTGGCGTAAGGCGGCAGGATGAAGTCCTTGGGTTCGCCGGCCGAAGGATCGGGCCCCTGCTCAACGGCCAACCCGTCGGCAGCGGCCATTCCCCCCGCCAGCACCGCGACATCGCGATAGCCAAGACGCTTCAAGGCCAAAGCCGCGAGGAGGGACTGCTGTCCGTCGCGGCAGGTGACGAGCAGCGGCTGGCCGCGATCAGGCACCAGGCTGGCGATGCGATCCTCCAGCCAACCCCGCGGCAGCCAGGACGCTCCCGCCAGATGACGTTTGGCGAATTCGGTGCTGGTATCGACGTGAATGACCCTGGTGCCGCTGTTCACCAGTTGCGCGGCATCCTGCGCGCGAACCGGCGTGATCTGCGCCCCTTCCTCCGCCAGACCGAGAGGCGCGCGGCGCTGCCTCGCCTTGGTCAGACCGAAGCCAGCATCGGTCCAGGCACCGACGCCGCCTTTCAAGACAGCCACTTTCGGAAAGCCGGAGCGCCGGAGCCAGTAAGCCGCAATCAGCGCGCGCGTCTCATCGTCATCGACGAACACGACCTGCGCCTGCCGCACCGGCATGAACTCATCGGTCCGCTGAATCGCCAGCGCGCCGGGCAAGATCGTGAAGCCGTCGATGTGGCCGCTGTCGTATTCGACTGTCTGGCGGACATCGAAGAAATAAACGTTCGACTGGCCCTGATCGCGCTCCGCGAGCCACTGCCTGATCTGAGCCGGATCGACAAATGCAGCCCCGACGGATTGAGCCATCTTCAACGCGCGGCCGTGCGCCGCTGCGCGGCCGGCTACGCTCGGTTCGATCAATCCCTGGCCGCCGCCTTTTTCGAGCGTGCCGTCCGACAGCACCCAACCCATCGTTCCATTTTCGAGCGCATAGACATTCTCCATGCCGAGATGGCGCAATGTCTCGCAGGCGATGATGCTGCGCGTCCGGCCGGCGCAGTTCACCACCACCGGAACGGAACGATCCTTCAAATCGGGCATGCACAGCCCGACATCGAAGCCGGGCGTGCTGAACGCCCCCGGAATTCGCGAGCGGGCGTATTCCTCCGGCGTACGGATATCGCAGACCAGGAATTTCGCGTTGTCCCGCTGCCAGCCCCGCAATGTCGTCGCGTTGACGCTGGGTGTGTGGTCCTGATCGTGCACATGCTCGCCGAACAGCTTGCTGGGGACATTGCTGCCTTCCGTCAGCATTTTTCCGGCCTGCCGCCACGCAGCGGCTCCGCCCGCGAGCACCGCGACATCGGTATAGCCGAGCTGCCGCAGCGTCGCGGCGGCGCGTTCCGCGCGTTTGCCGCCCTCGTCGTAAACGACGATGGTCGTCGCTCTCACCGGGACGAGGTCGGCGATCCGAAATTCGATCATCCGCCGTGGCAGGAATGTCGCCCCGAGAATATGCCCCGCTTCCGCCTCGCCGATCTCGCGCACGTCGAACAGCGCATACGGCGTCTCGGAGCGCATCAGATCGATCAGGGCCTGAACGGCAATCGTTTTCATGAGACGGACTCTTTCGCCGCAGGTTCAACGACGACCAGTTTTGTTTTGGTGGCGGTTCGCTCGAACGTTCCGAACGAGGCAAGCTCGAGCGCGGTCGTGACGCCGAGATCGCGCCGGATCACTTTCTCGATCGCGTCGCGCATCGACGCTTCGTTCGCCGGATCGATACCGGCGGCGCATTCCGCCCGGACATGAAGCGGCGGCTCGACTTTCGGTCCCTTCTCGCGCAGCACGATCTGCATCTTGCCGGTGAGTTTCGGCATAAATCCACCGATCACCGATTGCACCGCCGACGGGAACAGATTGACGCCGCGCACGATCAGCATGTCGTCGGAGCGGCCGATGATGTCCATGCGGAATCCGGTCCGCCCGCACGCGCAGGGCTGTGTGTAGACGCGCAGGATGTCGCCGGTGCGATATCGCATCAGCGCGCAGGCCTGCCGGTCGAGATGAGTGAAGATGTATTCTCCCTCGGCCCCCTCGCTCATCTCCTTCAGTTCGCCGGTCGCGGGATCGATGAGCTGAACCAGGGCGAGGTCCGGTGTGAGCTGATGCTTGCCGGCGCGATGCGCGCAATGCGCAAAGACATTGGGATGCGCGTCCGATGTTGACGCCCAGTCATAGACATGTCGCGTTCCCCAGACGCGCTCCATTTCGCGCTGGAATGCCGGCAGTTCAAAACCCGATTCGCCGCCGCCGCAGACCACCCGGAAACCGAGATCCTTGGCTTCCATGCCGAGAATCTCCGGCGCCTTTTCCGCGAGATAGGCGGCAAAGGACGGCGTGCCGATGAATACTGTCGCCTTCACGTCCCGCGCGATGCTCAACAATCCTTCGGCACGGCGCTCCGCGCCGACCGGCACGTCGACGGCTCCCAGATGCTCGATCGCGGTGCAGAAAGGGACGCCTGCGTTGAACATGCTCAATGCAAAGCCGTTGATCACACGGTCGCCCGGCCGCACGCCGAACCCCCACAGGCCGCGGCAAATGCTTTCGTTGCGCTGCGCGATGTCGAATTTGGTGTAGCCCTGGAAGACGGGCTTTCCGGTGGTCCCGGCCGTCGACGTCATACGCACGATACGCTCCATCGGCGCCGCCTGATGCGACCCGAACGGCGGGTACTCCTCCTGCCCTGCTCGCAGTTCCTGCTTGGTGGTGAACGGAATCCCGGCGAGATCGTCGATCGTGCGCAGGTCGCCCGGCTTGAAACCGGCGTCATCCAGCTTGCGCCGGTAGAGCCGCGACTGACGATAGAGACTATCGACCTGACGCTTCAGCTTGCGGAGTTGCAAGTCCCGCATCTGCTCGACAGGCATCGTCTCGATCGGCGCGTTCCAGTACGGCCGCGCGAGATCATCCGTGTCCGAGGGAACATGCAGCTCCGTCACGCCCTGCACCGCAGCCCTCGCCAATCTCAGGATAAACGAAAACGATCGGACTGCGCGTAGGCACCCGCGTGGAACAGCAGCGGCGCGCGCTCCTCATGGGCGAAGCGGCAAACCTCGCCGACGAAGATCGTATGATCGCCCGCCTCGTAGACATTGAGGTTCTTGCATTCGAACCATGCCGCGACGCTGTCGATAATCGGCAGCTTGCTGACCGGGCTCGGTGTCCACGAAATGCCGGAAAACCGATCCTCGGTCCTCGCGCTGAATTGCTGCGCGACCGAGACCTGATGCTCCGCGAGAACATTGATGACAAAATAGCCGCAGTTGCGGAACGCTTCGTAGGAGCGAGCCGCCCTGCGCAAACTCCACAACACCAGCGGCGGATCGAGCGAGACGGAGGTAAACGAGTTGGCCGTCAGTCCGGTCAATGCGCCCGTGGCGTCGCGCGTGACGATCGTCGTGACGCCGGTGGCGAATTGCCCAAGCGCGGTGCGCAGATCGCGCTGGTTGATCGCCTGGGAGACTGTCTTGCTGGGTTCTGCTGTCATCAGCACAACGAATGTCCTCTATCTTCCCGGTCAGAGGCGCGCGGTCGTATCGAATTCTTGCCCGAGGTGATACTTGCCGACCGTCGCCGCGGTCTTGTCGAGATTTTCGTGCAAGGTCTGCACCCGCAGATCGCGGAACATGCGCGCCAGCGGCGACTTCGCGTGGAATGCGCTCGAGCCGGCAATCTGCGCGCCCTTGTCCATGGCGTTCACCGCATTCTCGATGGCACGATGCTTCGCCGTCATCGAGAACAGTTCGGCCTCTTCGATGCGGCGCATCTTCCAGAGCCAGGCCGCGCGATAGATCAGCCAGCGCACGGAATCGATCCCGATCCGGATTTCGCCGAGACGAAGCTGGGCATAAGCGTCCGAAGCCGTGCCACGCTTCGGCAGATAATCGGTCAGATAGTCGAAGATGCCTTCGCTGCCGCCGAGATATTGGGCGGCGAAACCGAGATGGAACCGCGCCTGCCAGCGATCGCGCGGAAAAACGCCGGGCGTTCCGATCACGTAGTCATCCGGCACGAAACAGTTGTCGAGCAGGATGTTCGGGCTCACCGCCGCGCGCATCCCCATCGGATTCCAGGACCCCTCTTCGAGGGTCAGCCCCGGCGTGCCGCGCGGAATACAGAGGCCGATATGCCCTTCGGTCGGGGACATTCCTTTGATGCCGGCGAAGATCACGTTGTATTCGACCGTATCGGCCAGCGACGCATAATTCTTGGTGCCGTTGACGACATAGCCGCCATCGACGCGCTCGGCCGCGGTGACGAGATTGTAAAGGCCGCGCGAGGTCCGCCCCGGCTCGCTGCCGGTCGCATTGAGCAGCGCGCCATTCTCGACGACGTTGCCGAGAATGTTCTTGCGCTGCGCCGGGCTGCAGATCTGATCGACGAGATGCGAACCGTGACAGTGAATGTGGAGCGAATGGGCCGTCGACATGCAGTAGCGCGCCGTCTGCTCGATCGCGATGATATACAGCAGCGGATCGCGCCCCATCGCGCCGCTGCCGAGCCCCCCGAGATCCTCGGAGACGGTGAGCCCGGCGAGTCCCGCATCGATGAAATCGCGCATATTCGCGACGGGCGTAACGGTCTTCTCGTCGTATTCGGCGGCGCGCGGCGCAAAATGCGTTTTGCCGAGTTCCCCGACCAGATCATAGATTTCGCGCTGTTTCGGCGTGTAGTCGAAATCCATTCCGATCGTGCGGGCACTCATCAGTCCAGCTCCACCCTTGTCGTCGCACCTTAGCCGGTTTTCCCGGTTGTCCGGACAATATGAAAAGCAGAAAAAGGTGTCAAGCTTCCTCCCGGTCCCCGGCGAGGGCTTTCAACCTCGGATTTTGCGGTGTTTCGGGAAGACCCGGCGGTTCAGCGATTGACCGTCGGATATTCGAACCGGAGATCCATCGAATAGGTGAAGCGGTCGGCGGGCGTGATCGTCCGTCCCACTTCCACGATGACTCCGTCCGCGGTCATGTATTGGCGGAGGATCGACAACGCCGGGAAGTTGGGTTTCACCTTGAGCGGCTTGGTGAGGCGGGCCGGTATGATGATCGCACTGATTTCTTGTTTGATCGCGACCACCTTCACGCCGTAGCGCCGTTCGATCATGGAGAAGATCGGCACTTGCTTCTGGCCGATCTGTTCGGCGATGCCGCGAAAAGCCGCGTTGATATGAATGGCCGAGTGGGAAATCGGCAGTTCCTGATCGCCCACATAACGCAGGCCTTCGGTCAGAAACCATTGCTCGTCGTTACCGACCGGCGGCAACGGGATTTCGGCGTCCGCCGCCTTGATCAGTTTCTTGCGGAGCGGTTCGAGCCGGGTGTTCTGAACATACTGCCAGATGTCGGGGATCGAACCGAGCGACAGCACGAACCGGCCGGAGATGTCCTTGTTCTCGACGCGCGTTCCGACGCCCTGATGCCGGGAGACGAGCCCGAGATCGCGCAGCTTTCGGATCGCCTCGCGGACCGTGTGCCGGCTGACGTCATAGGTGTCGCACAGCTCGGCTTCCGTCGGCAGCAGCGTTCCGACCGCGTATTGCCCGGAGCGGATGCCCTCGGACAACAGTTCCGCCAGCGCGAGATAGCGCGGCTGGGCACTTTCGAACGGCGTAAAACCCACGTCAGACGAAGATCCGAGTTTGTCTTTCACGTCACGCCAGCCAGTTGAAATCTTGTTCTCTCCGTGGATACGGGATCGGTCGTCACGGGGCAAGTTCAAGCCCGAACATCCCCGGACAAGGGCCTGTCCCGGCCACCGCCATCAGCCGCGCCAGCGGCCGGCAACCGCCGAATCGATACATTGCGCCAATGACCCGAGCCGGACCCTGACATGATGGCTGGCCGTCAGATAAGCGATCTTCAACGAATTCGTCGCCAGCGTCCGGCCGGCCGGGATTTCGTCATAGGCGACATGAACGCAACTGTCAGATAGCAGCCTCACGTTCCGCCGTTCGAGCCTTGCCGCCAGCCCCGAACCCTCCGCCTCCTCCGCGCAGGCACGGTTGACCTGAATCCAGAACCGGACCGTGTCGGCGATGACGCGGTCGCCGAGCAAATCCGAGATTTCCCGCACCTGCGCGACCGAAGCATGCGGGCAGCCGATCGCCACCACATCCAGCGCCGTATCGTCGGCGGTGTCGTATCGGCGCGCTTCCCGCGCGAGCGTGGCGGCATCGATCCGGACCACGTCCGCAACATGCCCCGGCAACATGGCATCTGCTCGCGTCGGCGCTTCCGCCGTGACGCCGACGATGTGCAGCATCGGCAGCGGCGAGATCGCGGCGAATGCCGCGCAGAATGCCGTCATCTCATCGAGCGTCGGCGTGCGATCGAGTCCCTCGATGACCGGAATATGCGCTTCCGCCGCACGCGCCACCGCGCCGCCGAGAAGATTGAACATGTCGGGGCCGCGCACCGGCGTGTCCACCACGATCAGCCGCGTGCCGAACCGATTGCGCGGAATGTGCATGCCGTAATGCGCCGTGAGGCCGGTGAGCGCGGAGGCAAGCGCCGTCGCGCCTTCGCGATTGGTGCGGGCGCCGAGCATGCCGTTGACGTAGGGCGCCGTGGCGGATTCGTTCCAGGCCACCGACGTGTCGCGCTGCGGCGTCACGCCGAGCAGGAAGGGATTGCAGGTAAAGGACGGGGCTGCGCCCATCGCGAGGCAGGCGTCCGCGATCCGCGTCTGAACGCTTTCCAGATCGCGCAGTTGAGCCGAAGCCCCTGCGGTCCGGCGATCCATCGACAGAATGTTCAGGGTGGTCGGCACGACAAATCGCCCGCCGCGCGCCGCAAGCGTCTCGAACAACCGCATCCCCGCTTCGCCCATGGAAGCGCCGGACAGCCCCAGATGCACCGAGTGCACCGGGATGAGACGATCGGCGGCATGGGCGCGCCCAACCGCCACCAGCATGCGCGTTGCAAGCTGGCGGGGCCATCCTTGCGTCCCGTCGAGCATCTCCTGCTGATGCGCCGTGAGATTCACGCGTCACCGCTCCGCCGGACAACGACCACGCCGGGCGTCGCGTTCACGTCCACCGCGTCACCCGACTTGATGTTGCGGATCGGATCGGGCGCCAGTTTGTGCAGCAACGGAACATGGCCCAGAACGGCGCCCGCCGTGACGACCGCATCGGCTTGCACATTGATGATGGCGATCGGGGCCGTCTTTCGCTCCGCGAGATGAAGCAACCGATAGGAGCCGCTGCTGCTCCCGCTTCCGCTCGGGAAAATCAGCACCCGCCCGGCAACCGATGTGCCAAACAAGGGATGTCCCGGCTGTCTGACGATGCCCGTTGCCGCATCGACCAGACTGAGCGCCAGATCGGTATCCGTGACCAGAGCCGTTCCGCTGACCCGGCCCTCGACCAGACAATCCCCCTGAAACACGAGCGTCGTCACGGAGACTGCTCCAGCAGCGCGTTCGCCTCGCCCAGCAACGGAACGTCCCGCGTTCCTGCCGGAAGCCGAACCGCATCCGCCATCGGCAGAGGCAGAGCCGGCATCGCCTGCCCCTGAGCGGCAAGGCGAAGGTCGCCGTCAGCGAGACCGGCCGCAGCCTCCTGCATGGTTTTCACCACGGAACAGCAGATGTCGTGCGTTTCAAACAGTCGCTGCCAATGATCGGCATCGTGGCTGGCGATGATCGCGGCGACCGCCTCGATCGTTGTCGCCGGATGGGCGCGATCGTCACGGTCGTCTTCCGGCAATCCGATCAGATCGCAGAAGCCTCGCCAGAATTTTTCCTCGAGCGCACCCACCGCGATGAAGCGGCCATCTCTGGTCCGATAGTGCCGATAGCGCGCCAGCCCGCCGGTGATCGCATCGGCATTCGGCTGCGGCCACGATCCATCACCCAGCCCACGCGCCAGCGCCCAGTAGCCGAGTGGCGCAAGATTGTCCGCCATCGCGATATCGAGAAAACATCCGGTCTCGCTTCTCTCGCGCTGCATCAGCGCCAGCAGGACGTTGATCACCAGCGGATAGGAGCCGCCGACGAGATCGGCGATCGGCCCCGGCGGCAATGGCGGCACACCGTCGGCCCCGACGACCAGCGATGTGATGCCGCTCTCGGCCAGATAGTTGAGATCATGCCCCGCTCGTTGCGAGCGGTCGCCGTGCTGGCCATAGCCGGTCAGCGAACAATAGATGATCCTCGGATTGAGCGCGCGAACCGCATCGTAACCCAACCCGAGACGGGCCATGACGCCCGGCCGGAACTGTTCGACCAGGACATCGGCGGCCGCCAGCAGCGGCGTCAATCGCGCGACCGCGCCGGGCGCCTTCAGATCGATCGCGATACTGCGCTTGCCGCCGTTCAGCATGGCGAAGCTGGCGCTGGCCGCGCCGAGCACGGGCCGCCGATGACGCATCTCGTCGCCGGCCGCCTCGCGCTCGATCTTGATCACCTGAGCGCCGGCTTCCGCCAGCATCAGCGTTGCAAGCGGGCCGGGCAGCAACGTGCTGAAATCGAGAACTTTAATTCCGGCAAGCGGAGTCATCGGCGATCCTGCGGCGACGCTTGACAGGAAATACAAGCAAGTCGTACGGACAACAGGATAACTGGACTAGCACGCGCTCCGCAAGCCGAGGACCCAGCATGAGCCAGCAAAAAACCGATATCCGCTCCGACATGGCGTGGAGCACGGCCGACCGGATCACCGTGCGCGGCAGGGATTTGCCGTCGCAGATTCTCGGCAAGCTCAACCTTGGCGACGTCGCGTTTCTCGAATTGACCGGCCGCCTGCCGAGCGCCGCGGAATCCGCCGTCTTCAATGCGATCGCCGTCACGCTGGTCGAGCATGGCATCACACCCAGCGCCTTGGCGACGCGCATGACCATCCTCGGGGCACCGGAGGCGATGCAGGCCGCGGTTGCCGCGGGTCTGTGCGGCCTCGGCAGCGTTTTCGTCGGCAGCACGCAGGGCGCCGCCAAGATTCTCCTCGCCGCATTGCCGACGCGCGATGCGCCCGGCGATCTCGATCGGATCGCCGGCGAGATCGTCGCCGATCATCGCGCCCGCAAGATCACGATCCCCGGCATCGGCCATCCGATCCACAAGCCAATCGATCCGCGCACGCCGCGCCTGTTCGAGATTGCCGAGGAGCACGGCTTCAAGGGCCGCTATGTCGAACTGATGACGCTGATCGCGACGCATGCGGAAAAGGCGTCAGGCAAATCCCTGCCCGTGAACGCGACCGGCGCTCTCGCGGCGTTATGTTGCGAGCTCGGATTGACGCCGCAGATGTGCCAGGGCATCGCCGTGTTCGCCCGCGCGATCGGACTGGTCGGCCACATCGTCGAGGAAACCAGCCGCCCGATCGCCGCCGAAGTGTGGCATCGCATCGACGCCGAAGCGACCCGGCACGTCCGGCCGGAGACCTGACACCGGCCTTCAGATCGAAACCGTCCCGCCCCCGTCAACCGCCTGGATCGTGCCGGTGATATAGCCGGCCCGATCCGACAGCAGATACGTCACCGCATCCGCGATCTCCTGCGGCAGCCCTTTGCGGCCGATGGGAACGATGTGCGGCGCGCGTGTCGACACCGCGCCGCCGGCCGTCACCGCATCCGTCGAGGCCGCAATCTTGTCGAACCGCTCGCTCTCGATCGGTCCCGGCGCGACCGCGTTGATCCGGATATTGTGTTTCGCATAGATGTCGGACAGACCTTTGGTCAGCACATGCACGGCGGCATTGGCGCTGCAGCCCGGAAGATGCGCCGGCGTCGGCTGCCGGCCCCCGCGCCCCGAAATATTGACGATCCGTCCGTAGCGTTGCTTCACCATCGCCGGCAGAACGGCGCGAAGCGTGCGCATATAGCCCATGAACTTGGCCTGCAGCACGGTCTCCCAATCGTCGTCGGTCAATTCAAGAAAATCGCCGAATGTCGAGAGCGCGACCGAATTCACCAGGATATCGATGCGGCCGTGCCGCTGCAGAATCTGCGCCGCGGCCCGATCCACGTCATCGCGCCGCGACAGATCCGCCGGAACGATATCGGCCGGTTTGCCGCCACCCTCTCCGATCGCGCGCGCTGTCTGCTCGAGCGATGGCCGCGTCCGGCCGGTCAGGACCGTCACGCAGCCTTGCGCCGCGAGCGCGCCGGCGATGGACGCGCCCAGGGCTCCGCCCGCGCCGGTGATCCACGCAATCTTTCCGTCGAGTCCATAATCCATGAGACTATGAGTCCGTTATCAGGCGGAGCGACGCTCCTGCGCCGGAACGCCGGCGAGACCGCTCCAGAATGCCGACATGTCGTCGAGCTGGTCCAGCGCATCGATGCGGCCGAGCAAGGCCCGCGCCTGCGCCGCCGACAGCGGCGCAACGCCACGCGAGAAGCAGTCCAGCGCCTTGGCGGTGAGATCGGCGTCCGACATCGGATTTTCCGGGCTGCCGGGCAGATCGAGGATGGTGCGCGTCAACCGTCCGGACGGCGCGGTGAACGACACCGTACCCCCCAGTCCGGCGCCCTCCTGGCTCTCGTCGATGAGCACCTTGACGGCATGCGCTAACTTGATCGCCGCCGGATCCCGCGCCGCGGACGCTTCGAGATCCGCGAGCCCGAGATGGCCGCGCAACATCACGCTGGCAACCGAATACTGGGCGCTGAATTGCGCCGCGACCAGCGGGTTGCTGCCCGGATCGTATTTGGCGCCGACCAGCCGCGCCATATAGGGCGAGATGGTCACTTCGATATCCTTGATCTGCGAGACATCGAGCTTGTTCTCGTGCATCAACTGCAAGGCCGCCTCCGCCGGCGCATGGTTGCAGCCGCAGCTCGGAAACTTCTTCAAGGTCATGTTGAGAACTTCGTAGCGCCGCCCGAGATCGCGCGTGACGACGGCCGGGTCGCCGTTCTCGTACATGGCGTAGAAGCCGCACTTTCCTTCGAAGACGGCGCGCGGCGCGCTGGTCTCGTATCGGGCCAGCAGCGCGGAGAATACCGCGTCGCGGGCCGCGATCGCGGACTGCGTTCGCTTCATCAGCGTCTGCTCTATCGCCGCCTGCTGCGTGCCGCCGCATTGGGCCAGCGCCGCGCCGATGGAATTGCAAACCCCCTCACGATCGAGCCGCAGCACCTTGGCGGCGGCGGCGGCGGCCGCGAGCACGCCGTGCATCGAGGTGTAGAACCAGCCGGAATGATCGGTCGTCGCCATGCCGAGACGGCAATGCAGTTCGACGCCCAAAGCCAGGGCGGCCAGGAATTCCTTGCCGCTCCGCCGCTCGCGTTCCGCCAGAGCCATCACAGCGGGCATCACGACGATCGGCGAATGCGCCAGTCCGCCCAGATGCAGGCAGTCGAAATCCAGCGCCGCCGCGCTGACGCCGTTGAGAAACGCGGCCTGAGCGGCCGGCGCCCGGCCGCCAAATCCCCAGAGCACGGCATCCGGCCGGCCGGCTTCGTCGGCCACCATCCGGTGCATGTTCTCGACGCCCGGCGCGGTCGTTCCTGCCCAGGCACAGGCCAGCGTGTCGGCCGCCATCCGCTTCGTCGCGGCGATCACATCCGGCGGCAGATCGTCAAAATTCGTGGCAAGACAAAAATCGGCGAGTTGCTCCGCGAGCGTCATGACAGCACTCCGTTCCTTGCGCTGCGCGCGAGCAGCGAATCCTCAACCGCCGTCGCCGCGAATGGCGGCAAACTCCTTGCCCAGCAGTTCCTTGATGGCGATGATCTTCATGATGTTGATGGTGCCGCCGGTGAACAGCAGCGCCATCGTGTCGCGCATGCGGCGCTCGACCGAGCATTCCTTCAGATAACCGTTGGCGCCATACATCTGCAGGCACGCGGTGATGGCATCGACCGACGACGTGACCGAATACCATTTCGCCATCGTCGCCTGCATCGCGGGGTTCTGTCCCACCACGCTCATCCACAGTCCCTTGTAGGCCATCAACCGGCAAGCCTGGATGCGCGTGTAGTGTTCGATCAGCGGAAAGCTGACGCCCTGATACATGCCGATCGGCCGTCCGTAGACCACCTTCTTCTTGACGAACGCGACGGTGTCATCGAGCACCTGCTGCGCCGAGCCGATGGCGTTGAGCGCCGACAGACAGCGCGACACGCCCCAGCGGGCATAAAGCAGCTTTTTTCCCTCGGTTTTCGAGCCCAGCACGTTCGCCTGCGGCACCCGGACATTCTTGAAATGAACGATGCCGAGCTGGTGGCCGCGCGCGCCCATCTCTTCCATCTGTTCGCACGAGATGCCCGGCGCGTCGGCGGGCACCTTGATGAAAGCGATGCGCGGCTTGTTGGTGCCGTCGCCCTTCACCCAGGCGGTGACGCCCATATAGGTCGCGCCCGGCATGATGCTGACATGAATCTTGCGGCCGGTGATCAGAAAGTCGTCGCCATCGACCACAGCTTCGGTCTGCATGTTGGTGACGTCCGATCCCGCATCCTCTTCCGAGGTCGCGATCGATAAAAGATTTTCGCCGCGGAACACCTTGCGGACGACATCGTCGCCCCAGCCCGGAATCAGGGTCGCCATGGTGTTGTTGACGGAGCAGATCAGCGCGCAGCTCGTATCGACGCGGCCAAGTTCCTCGATGCAGATGCCGAGCGTGATATAATCCTTGCCGTGACCGCCCATTTCCTTCGGAGCGGCCAGGCCGATCAGTCCCGCTTTCCCCATTTTCGGGATGATGTCGTGCGTCGGCAACTGCTCGACGTCATCCCATTCCTTGACGTAGGGCGCGATTTCCCGCTGGGCGAAGTCGCGGACATAGGCGCGAAACTCTTCCTGTTCCGGCGAAAAATTGAAATCGAGAGACATTCCGGGACCGCCTGCCGTTGCTTCCGTGGGTGGCCGCAAGATGGGGTCCGGGGCGAAGGATTGTCAAGAAATTTGTACGGACAACCAGATATCCGTTGAAATGGCTGTCCGGAGTTGGCTACGATCCTCCGAAAATAAGCATCGACCTTGGGAGGAAACGCCATGCCAGTTCGCCCGACCCGTCGCAGTGTCGTGACATCCCTGCTGACGTTGCCGATGCTCGGCCGCGCCGCACCGGCATGGTCCAGCACGAGCGAGCCCTATCCGTCGAAGACGATCCGCATCATCGTTCCGTTTCTGGCCGGCGGCGCCGCCGACATTGTCGCGCGGGTCGTCGCGGAAAATCTCAGCAGGATGCTGGGCCAGCCGGTGATCTGCGACAACCGGCCCGGCGCCGGCAGCAATATCGGCACCGAGCAGGCGGCAAAATCGCCGGCCGACGGTTACACGCTGTTGATCCAGGGAAACCCGCTCGGCTCGAACCAGTTTTTGTACAAAACGATCGGCTACGATCCGCTCAAGTCATTCGCGCCGATCGCCATGCACTATCGGGACTTCAACATCCTCATCGTGCATCCGACGTTTCCGGCGAATTCGGTCAAGGACATTATCGCGCTCGCCAAGCAAAAACCCGGCGAGCTGACATTCGCCTCGTCCGGCAACGGAACATCGACGCACCTTGCCGGCGAGTTGTTCAACCAGATGGCGGGAACGAAGATCGTGCACGTCCCCTATCGCGGCGTGCCGCCGGCCGTGACCGACGTGATGGGCCAGCAGGTGAACATGATGTTTGCCGGCTACGGCGTAGTGTCCGGCCTGATCAAGGAAGGGAAACTGAAGGGCCTCGCGGTCACCGGCAGCCACCGGCTCAAACAGGCGCCCGATGTGCCGACCGTCGCGGAAACGCTCCCCGGCTTCGACGCGACAACCTGGACCGGACTGTTCGCGCCGGCGGGAACCCCCGAGCCGATCATCAAGCAACTGAACGCGGCCGTGAACGAAATCCTGCAACGGCCCGAGATCCGGCACGACCTGGAAAAGCGCGGCTTCATCACGGAAATCTTCACGCCCGAGCGGGTCATGCAGGAGGTCATGCGCGACATCAGGGTCTACGGTGACGTGATCAGAAAAACCGGGGCCACCCTGCAATGAACAGCCGGGGCGTTCCATTTTCAGCGAAACCGGACATCGCATGATCGAGGTCGACACCCCTGCCGAACTGGCCGCTCATGCCGGACAAGAGCTGGGCGTGGGAGATTGGCTTCTTGTCGATCAGGAGCGGATCAACGGTTTCGCCGACGCGACCGGCGATCATCAATGGATTCACGTCGATGTGGAGCGCGCGGCCCGCGAAGCCCCCGGTGGCAAAACCATCGCGCACGGCTATCTGACGCTGTCGCTTCTCCCCCTTCTCTCGCAGACGGTCTTCAAGATCCGCCGGCGCAGTCGCGGCATCAATTACGGCACGGACAAAGTTCGTTTCATTTCTCCCGTACCGTCCGGTTCGCGCATTCGCGCGCGGCAGACATTGCTGTCCGCCACGCCGGTCGATGGCGGATACCGTTTCGTCTACGAGGCGACCGTCGAGATCGAGAAGCAAGAACGGCCGGCCTTGATAGCGCAGACGATTTCGATTGCCTACGCGTGATGCCGGGTGCGGCTTGTGCGCGTCAGGACAACGCGCGGCGGCGACACGCAATTAGATTTTGAATTTGGCCTGACCGGATTTTCCGGCTGTGGTCTTGATCATCAGGACAACGTTAGATCCAGGAGCAACGGCAGCCTTGATTCCACCCTTGAGCTGATTGCTGCCGAGCGGCTCCAACTTTACGGTGTCTTTCTGTGTTCCCGCCGTGATGAGAGCAGAGGCGGAAAATCCAGAGGTCGGCACCGGTTTCCCCGCCTCATCCGTCACATAGACGATGATATCGCTTCCGGCGGTAACGAGTTCAACGTGTACTCCGGCAACATCCTCCATCGGACCGCCATTGGGGCCCTTGTGATGGGCATGCTGCGCCAGCGCGGGCGACACCATCATCACCAGTGCGATCAATACAGCTTTTATCATCATCGCGTTCGCTCCTCTGTTTCGATCAAATCGGCTTTTGCTCGGCGGGCCTCTGAACGTCGCTTCGCACCGGCACTCGGTCGTTTCGCTTGAACAGAACGTAAAGCGCGGGAAGAACAAGCAACGTCAGGAGCGTGGACGAAATGATGCCGCCAATGACGACCGTCGCCAGCGGACGCTGCACCTCCGCGCCAGCTCCTGTTGCAATCGCCATCGGCACAAAGCCAAGCGACGCGACCAGAGCGGTCATCAGGACCGGCCGCAACCGCGTCAACGCGCCTTCTTTGACGGCTGAAACAAGCTCATGTCCTTCCTCGCGCAAGCGCTGAATGAAGGCGATGATGACGAGGCCATTGAGCACCGCCACGCCGGAGAGCGCGATGAATCCGATGCCCGCGCTGATCGAAAGCGGAATATCGCGGATCAACAACGCGACGATGCCGCCGGTAAGCGCTAAAGGAACCCCGCTGAATACCAATGCGGCATCGCCGATCGATCCGAGGCTCATAAAGAGCAAGAGGAAAATCAGCATCAGCGCGATCGGAACCACGATCGTCAGCCGCTTGGTGGCCGATACCAGTTGTTCGTATTGGCCGCCCCAGCCAATCCAGTAGCCCGCCGGCAGTTTGACCTTCGCATCGATCTGCTGCTGGGCATCCAGGACAAACGAACCGAGGTCGCGTCCTCGTACGTTAGCCGTGACGACGATGCGCCGCTTGCCATTCTCGCGACTGATCTGATTGGGGCCCGGAGCGATCTCAATCTCTGCCACGGACGACAAAGGAACGTAGCGGGATTGCGTCAGGGGAGAGGCGCTCCACGCCGCCCGAACCGGAGTAGCCGCCTGCGGCTCGATCGCCGGCAACGGGATCGGAATATTCTTGATGGCGTCAATATCCGAACGGAGATGCTCGGGCAGACGCACCACCAGATCAAACCGGCGGTCCCCCTGGAATACGCGACCGGTGCTTTTGCCGCCGACGGCAATCTCCACCACGCTTTGCACATCATTGACGCTCAAACCGATCCGGGAGAGCGCGGGTCGATTGATATTGACGGTCAGAACCGGAAGGCCGGAAACCTGCTCGGTCTTGACGTCGGCCGCTCCCTGCACGGTTTGAAGGACGGACTGCACTTTGCCCGCCACCTGAAGAAGCTGATCCAGGTCGTCCCCGAAGATCTTGACGCCGACGTCACTCCGAACGCCGGAAATCAACTCGTTGAAGCGCAGTTGGATCGGCTGCGACAGCTCATACGCACTGCCGGCAATGTCTTCGGCCGCCTTTTCGATCTCGGCAACGACCTCGGATTTCGCCTTCTTCGGATCAGGCCACTCCGAGCGCGGCTTGAGCATCACATAGCCATCGGAAATCGACGGCGGCATCGGATCCGTGGCGACCTCGGCGGTACCGGTACGGGCAAACACGTCCTTGACTTCGGGAATCGTCAGCAGCCTTTTTTCCAGGGCAATTTGCATCTCCAGCGATTGCGTCAAACTGGTGCCAGGAACGCGAAGCGCCTGGATGGCCACGTCCCCCTCGTCGAGGCTTGGGATGAATTCCCCGCCCATACGGAATGCCGCGACACCGGCCAGAACCACCAAGGCCGCGGCGCCGAGCGCGACCAGACGCCGGAAGCGGATCGATATCTCGAGCGCAGGCACATAAATGCGCCGCGCACCGCGCATAAACCAATTTTCCTTTTCGGTGACTTTCCCCGTAACGAACAAAGCGACTGCCGCCGGCACGAACGTCATCGACAGAAGAGAGGCTGCCGCCAGCGCCATCAGCACCGTGACCGCCATCGGCGTGAACATCTTTCCTTCGACGCCGGAGAGCGTCAAAACCGGAAGGTAGACGACAGCGATGATCAGCGTCCCGAACAGGCTGGGCCGAATGACCTCCCGGGCGCCGTCAAGAATGGTGGCAAATCTCTCCTCTGTGGTCAGCAGCCGGCCGCGACGATGCTGCTCGTGAGCGAGCAACCGAAGGCAATTCTCGACGATGATGACGGCGCCATCGATGATGATTCCAAAATCGATCGCGCCCAAACTCATGAGGTTGGCGCTGACCTTGTTTTCGACCATTCCCGTGATGGTCATCAACATCGACAGCGGAATGACCAGGGCCGTGACGATAGCTGCTTTGAAATTCCCCAGAATGAGAAACAGGATCGCAATGACAAGCAGCGCGCCCTCGACGAGATTCTTCTCGACCGTGGCAATCGTCGCCTCGACAAGATGGGTGCGGTCGTAAAGCGTCCGCAGGACCATTCCCTCGGGCAGCGATTTGCCGATTTCATCAAGCTTCGCGGACACGCGCTGTGCAACCGTACGGCTGTTGTCGCCGATCAGCAGCATGGTCGTGCCAAGAACGATTTCGTCGCCGTTCAGCGTGGCTGCGCCGGTCCGAAGATCGCGCCCTTCCGTTACCGCCGCCACGTCGCCGATATGAACCGGCGTACCATTGCGAGACCCGAGGACAATGCGGCGGATATCATCGACCGCCGATACCTGGCCTGGGATGCGAACGAGATACTGTTCGCCATTCTTCTCGATGTAACCAGCGCCGATATTTGCATTGTTGGCGGCAAGAGCCGTCATCACCTCGCGAAAGCTCAACTTGTAAGCCATGAGCTTGGTCGGGTCCGGCAGCACATGGAACTGCCGTTCGAAACCGCCGATCGTGTTCACTTCGACCACGCCGGGAACGGTGCGCAATTGCGGTTTGATGATCCAGTCCTGCGCGGTGCGTAAATCGACCGGACTGGGGCCCACCTTTCCGCCAAGCTTGGGATCGGTCTCGACCGTGTACATGAAAATCTCACCAAGCCCCGTCGAGATCGGGCCCATGGCGGTATCGATTCCAGCCGGCAACTGGTCTTTCACCTGCTGGATGCGCTCATTGACCATTTGGCGCGCAAAATAGATGTCGGTCCCGTCCTCAAAGACCACCGTCACCTGGCTCAATCCATAGCGCGACAGCGAGCGCGTATACTGAAGCTTCGGCAATCCCCCCATTGCCGTTTCGATCGGGAATGTAATGCGCTGTTCGACCTCGAGCGGGGAATATCCCGTCGCCTTTGCGTTGATCTGGACCTGTACGTTGGTGATATCGGGGACAGCATCGATCGGCAGCCGCGTGAAATTCCACGCCCCGAACGCGGCGATCCCCAGGACAGTGATCATCACCAGCCAACGCTGCCGGATCGAAAACGCGAGAATGGCATCGATCATCGTATTGCTAGTCCTTAAAGCTTCGGTTCGCGAGACCGGCGCAACAGCAAGTCTAGTGCTCGTGACTCGCGGAGCCCTTTGCGATCTCCGCTTTCACGATGAAGCTATTCTTCGCCGCATAGACATCGCCATCGGCCACACCGAACAGGATTTCAGCGTATTGAGGATCGCGACTGCCGACTTCAACATCGCGCGTTTCGAACTTTTCGCCGTTGCGCACAAAGACGACCTGCTTGTTTTCGATCGACTGCAACGCTTCGACCTTGACCGCGATCGGCACCTGCTTGGCGGTGAGCACGAGGTTTCCGGTCACGAAGAACCCCGGACGTAGCTTCATCTCGGGATTGGGAACAACGGCGCGCGCCAGCGCGCTTTGGGTATCGCTATTCCCGACTGGCGAGAGATATGAAATCTTCGCGTCGACCGGCGCGCCCCCGTTGTCGCTCTCGATCAAAACGGTATCGCCATTTCTGACTCTCGGCATGTCCCGGCGATACACCGAGAAATCGATCCAGACCGACGACAGGTCGGCGACGACGAACGCCGCCTTCTGTTCGGAGGCATACTCTCCGAGCGAAACCTGCCGATCGATAATTGTGCCTGCGGTCGGCGCACGCATCTCATACGTGGTGAGGCTTTGGTTGCTCTCGATCTTTGCAAGCAATTCGCCCGCCCTGACCTGATCGCCGATGCGCTTATAGATTTCACGGACCACTCCGGGAAACCGTGGGGTCACCTGCACCAGGGCTTCCTGATTGGGTTGAACGATCCCGTTCAGGATCAGCGAATTTTTCAGCGTTGCCGGACCGGCCTTGACGAGTTCGATGGCCGACGCCGCGACTTTCGCATCGCTGATCTTGATGACCCCTTCTTCCTCGTGCCCGCCCTGCTTGTGGCCATGGCCGTCGTCGGCCGCCGTAACCGCTTTAGGTGTCGCGCTTTCTGTCAAACGCGGCGCGACGATCACATAGCCCCCGATGAGGACTGCGATGAACAAAGCCGCAATAATCCATTTCCGTTTCATCGAGCTTGCCCCCTCGTCAAGCGAAGCGGCGCGCCAATAAGCCCTTCGATGGTCGCCAGCGACGTGTGAAAACTCAGAAGTGCCTCTAGTTCACGCAGGGATGCCTCAACCATGCTGCGTTGAGCATCGAGCAATTCGAGAAGCGTGAATCGTCCTTGCCCGTAACCGCTCTCAAGCGCATCGACCGCACGACGGGCGTTGGGCAGCGCGGAGCTGCGAAGAATCTCGATCTCGCGTTCAGCCCCGCTCAATGTCTCGTAGGCACGGCCCAGCGTCAGAAGAAGGGTCGAGCGAGCCGCCGAACGGTCCGATTCGACTTTCAAACGCTGCTCGCGCGCGGCTGCAATATTTCCGAGGTTCTGATCCCACAGCGGAACGACAGCGGAAACACTCACCCGAGCCGCGTTGTCATTGGTCTCGCGAAAATGACGCCACGCCACGCCGGCCCGCAAATCCGGCACCGGTTTCAGGCGGGCCGATAGAAGCTCGGCATCCGCCTGCACGCGGAGAGCGCTGAATCGAGCAAGCTGCGGGTTGGCATCGAGCGCGCCGCGGATTGCTTGAAAGGATACCGGGCGTCCGGTCCCGCCGAGATTCCCGCTGACCTGGCTGTAGTCGGGAGCATTGCCGCCCATCAAGGTCGCGAGTTCGAGACGCGCGGTCGCAAGAGTCGTTCTCGCTCTTTCGCGATCGGCGCGCAGCAGATCGATCGCGATCTGGGCGCGCGCCGTCTCGGCGGGCGATGAGGCACCCGCTTCGACGCGCCGTTGAAGCAACGGGGATACTCTCTGGAGCGCCGCAATTTGCGTATCGTAGATGGCAATACGGCGCTGCGCCGCCAACACGCTGTAGAACGCAACCGCGGTATCCGAGATGATTTCGAGCCGCACGGCGGCGCGTTGCCAACGCGCCACATCAAGCTCGGCATTTCCGACGGCGATTCGCGCTTCGCGTTTGCCGCCGAGCTCGATGAGCTGGCTCAACTGCAGCGTGGTCTCGGCCGATCTGGTTCCGCGATAGTCGCCGGACCCGATTGCATTATCGAGATCGAACGAAACGTCCGGATTGGGAATTGCGCCCGCTTGCTGCCGCCTGCCGGCCGCGATTCCAATGTCTCGCTCGGCGCTGGTAAGGCGCGGATTGTTGTTGACCGCCCGCTGCACAGCGCGCGTGAGCGTCAGCGATCCCGACTGCGCGAACGCGCCGGGGCAGGTAGCGAACAGGAGCGCAGACGCACTCGCGACAGCGATGAACGGCCGAAAAGACATGATATGACCTGGACAAATGCGACATGCGCCGCCGGAATCTCCGGCGGCGACGCGTGTATTTTGTCAGGTCAGGATCGTGGAGGAGGACCGTCTGCGATATCAGCGACAGCCGTCAACGGCAGCGCGACCTGCTCCGGAACGGCGGAGAGCGCCCGCATGAGGCCGACGTCGTAGCTCACGTCGATCGCAACAGTCGAACAGGTATGACAGTGGGCCGCGTGAGCGATTTTACCGGCGTCGCCGGCGTCGGTTGGCGTGTCAGCGGAAACCATCGTCACCGCTGCCGCAGCCGCAGGATTGGCAATGTCAACGTGATGCTGGACAAAGTGGCCGAAGGTGACGAACAGAAACGCGACCGCACTCAGGCTCAACACGAGCCGACGCAGCCTCGTCATCACTATTCGCCTGGTCGACGGCACCGTCACCAAAACCCCGGCTCATGCTTCGCAGCCATTGTGCGACGCCGAAAGACTTAATGTGGCAGCCCCCGCTCCGTCAAGGAGCATCGGCTCACTTTGCTGTCAGCGGTTCCAAGCGTAACACTGTTACGCAATCTGAGCGTTGTTTTAGAACAACGACGAGCTCTGAAAGCTAGCGGGCAAAGACTTATTGGTCCGGCTTTTCACAATCGAGTTCGAGGCGTCTCGCACGGGCCAATTTGTTAAAACAGCAGTTTGGGCTCTGCCTTTTGCAAAGCAGCATCTTCAATCTGAATCGTCACATGTTTCAGCCCGAAGTTTAACTTCAGCGATTCTTGAGCTGACGCCAAAATCTCGCGCGCTGCAGCCATATTAGCGACCACAAGGTGACCGCTCATCGCATCAGCACCGGAAGTAATCGTCCACACATGCAGATCATGCACATCGACAACACCCGGAATCTCTCGGAGCTTGGTCTCCAGCAAAGTAACATCTATTTCCGCGGGCGTTCCCTCCATCAGAATGTGAAGAGCCTGCTTAAGCAGGATCCAAGTGCGCGGCACAATAAACAAGCCAATACCCGCGCCAATGATGGGATCAACAAGCCGCCAGCCCGTCCAGACAACGACGGCTGCGGCAACGATAACGCCCAGTGAGCCGAGCATGTCGGCGAGGACCTCGAAATACGCCCCTTTGACGTTTAGACTTTCCTGCGATCCAGCCGAAAGCATTCTCATGCTGACGAGATTGACGATCAGACCAGCAACGGCCACGGCGAGCATCGGCCCTCCGATGATTTCCGGAGGACTCAGAAATCGCTGATACGCCTCGTAGAGGATGTAGATCGTCAACAACAGCAGAACGACGGCATTTGTCAGAGCCGACAAAACCTCCATACGAATGTAGCCAAAGGTGTTTTGTGGTGTTCTCGGTCGCTCACCAAATTTGATCGCGATCAGCGCCAACGCCAGACCTCCAGCATCGGTCAGCATATGCGCCGCATCCGCGAGGAGTGCCAAGCTGCCTGTCCACAAGCCACCCACGACCTCGACGGCCATAAACGTGGTCGTGAGCGCCAAAGCAGCATAGAGCCGCTTTTTATGCCGCCCGGCTGCGGTTCCTGACGCAACGTCTCGACTTTTGTTTGGGTCAGCGTCCGAGACCATATCAACCACATTGATACCAGCGTGGCTTGCAGTTGCCGCGCAGGAACTCCGCGGCATTTACAGCCGCACGTCATGCAGGATGCGAATCTATCTGGCCACGCCGCGACTGCTTCGCAACCACGTCCGCGTTATCCAAAACGATCTATCGATTTGAAAATATTGGCGCGCCCGAAGAGATTCGAAC